>JBJTTY010000016.1:0-4797 GCA_046080425.1 Verrucomicrobiota bacterium | reverse complement strand
AAGAACGCACCACCAAGGCGCCTGCCCCGAAGATCCTGACCCGGCCGCCCAAGGAGTCCGGCGACGAACCGCAGCGCTGAGCGCTCAGGCCGGGCGCCAGTCGAGGATCTCAGCCTGAGGCATCCGGCGTCCCTGCCAGCGGTTCCACTGCAGCCGCACCGCGAGCTCGACCGGGCGCGAGACCGGCGGCAGACGGTCGGCCATGCGCCACGCCACGAAACTGAGCCGTCGGCCCCCGCCGAGGGACAGCTGGTGACGGAAGTTTCCCTCGCCGAAGACGGTGGGCGCGCGGTCGAACGTCACGCCCTTCAGTCCGAAGACCGGCTCCGGATTGCCCTCGCCGAACGGCTGGAGCAGCTCGAGGTCATCGAAGAGACGGTCCGTGACCTCGGCGGGGGAGATCCAGTGGGCGATCTCGATGTCGCGCAGCGAGGCGTCATCGCCACCGGAGGAGGCGCGCTGGGCCTCGATGGCGGCAGCGAAACGTTCGCGGAAAGCCGGTACCTTGTCCGCTTCGAGCGACACCCCCACCGCCATCGGGTGCCCGCCGTAGGTGCGGAGCAGGTCGGAACAGGACGCGAGGGCCTCGACCAGATTGATCCCAGGCACGCTGCGGCCCGAGCCTTTGGCGCCGTCGCCCTCGCGGCCGAGGACGATGACCGGTCGGCCGAGCGAACGGCAGAGCTTGCCCGCGGCGATGCCGACGACCCCCGGATGCCAGTCCCCGAAGACCACGCAGCCGGCGCCGCCGTGCTCGGCGGCCTGGAGGGCCGCCTCCTCCGTGACCTTGCGGTCAATCTCCTGACGTTCGCGGTTGAGCGAGTCGAGTTCGGCCGCGTCGCGGAGGCAGTCGTCGTGGGACTCCGAGAGCAGCAGCCGGAGCGGCAGCGCGGCGTCGGCGAGACGACCGCTGGCGTTGATGCGCGGACCGAGACGGTAGGAGACGTCGACCGAGGTGAGCACCCCGCCCGGCTCCATGCCGCTCACCGAGATGAGCGCGCGCACGCCGGGGCGGCGGGCTTCGCCGAGCGCGCGGAGTCCGTGGGCGGCGAGGATGCGGTTCTCGGAGCGCAGCGGCACCAGGTCGGCGATCGTGCCCAGCGCGGCGAGGTCGAGGTAGTCGCGCACCACGATGGTGGAGCCGCGTGAGTCGCCCTCCAGACGGAGCACCTTGAGCACCCCGTGGATGAGCTTGAAGACCAGCCCGGCCGTACAGAGCGACTGCCAGGGCGCGTCCGCGGGATCGTTGACTCGCGGGTTGACCAGCGTGCAGGAGGCGCGGGTCTCCTTGGCCACGTGGTGGTCGACCACCAGCACGTCGACGCCGGCGACCCGGAGCCGGTCGACCTCGGCGGCCGAGTTCGTGCCGCAGTCCAGCGCGACGAAGAGCGAGGGGCGCGCTTCGGCGAGAGCGCGCTCGAGCGCGGCCATCGAGAGCCCGTAGCCCTCCTCCATGCGCCGGGGCACGAAGGCCTCCGGCGCGGCGCCGAGCCGGCGCAGGAAGTGCACGAGCATCGCCGTACTAGAGACGCCGTCGACGTCGTAGTCACCGAGCACCGCGATGCGCTCGCCGTCACGGCAGGCGCGCACCAGACGCTCGGCCGCGTCGCGCAGGCCGCCGACCGCGAACGGATCCGAGACGTGGGCCAGCTGCGGACGGAGGTGCCGGTCGGCCTCGGCCTCGTCGGTGAACGTGCGGGCGAGGGCGTGGGCGAGCGGTTCGCTCACCCCCAGTGCGACCGCGATGCGGCGTGCGAGGCCGTCATCGGCGGCCCGGTGCGACCAGGCGGCCATCGGGTAGGGCGTCAGGCGTCCTTGTCGGAGCCCGCCTGCCAAGCGTAGGTGCGGGGCAGTTCGGCGGCCTCGACCCCCTTGCGCTCACCGCGGTGCCACCAGTAGAACACGGGGCTGGCGATGAAGATGGACGAGAACGTGCCGATGAGGACGCCGTAGGTGAAGACCTCGCCGTAGAGGCGGACGTCGCCGGCTCCGAAGGCCCAGAGGGCGACGGAGCAGAGGAAGACCGTGGCGGCGGTGAGCACCGTGCGGGACAGGGTGCGGTTGATGGCGAAGTGCACGCAGTCGGAGAGCGCGCGGCCGGGGTTGGCCTCGAGCTCCTCCCTGATACGGTCGAAGACGACGATCGTGTCGTTGATCGAGTAGCCGATGATGAGCAGCACCGTGGCGATCATCGTGGCGCTGAACTGTCCGCCGAAGAGGACGAAGAGACCGACCGTGAGGAGCACGTCGTGCAGCGTGGCGACCATGGCCGCGAAGCCGAAGCCGGCCTCGAAGCGGAGCGAGACGTACACGCCGATGCCCAGCAGGGCGAGCGCGACCGCCCAGGCCGCCTCCGTGCGCATGGCCGTGCTGACCGAACCGCCGACGGCCTCACGGGAGAGCATGACCTTCTCGGGCGCCTGGCCCCGGTCGCGAAGGATTTCGGGATACTTGGCCGAGAGCGCCTCGACGATCCTGCGGACGTTGGCGAAGTCGCCCTTGGCTCGGTCCTCCGTGAGGGAAGTCTCGATGCGTAGCGTGCGGTCGCCGCCGCCGACCGGCGTCTGGACGGTGACCGAGGTGTCGGGCAGACCGGCCGCGGAGGCGGCCGCCAGCACCCTGCCCGTGTCGACCTGGGCGCCGGGCACGAGGGCCACGACCGTGGATTCGCCGCCGCGGAAGTCCTTGCCGAAGGCCTCCTTGCCGCGGACGCCGAGCGTGACGAGCCCGGCGACGATGAGCAGCCAGGACGCGGCGAAGGCGCCCTTGGCGTAGCGGAGGAAGGGGATGGCGGCGTCAGGACGGAACACCGGCAGGCCGAAGACCTTGGTCATGACCCCGCGCGCGATGGCCATCTCCTGCAGGCCGCGGCAGGTCACCAGGGACGTGAGGAGCGTGGTGAAGATGCCGATGGCGAGCGTGATGCCGAAGCCGCGGATGGCGCCCGTGCCCATGAAGACCAGGATGAGGGCGGTGAGCAGCGTCGTGAGGTTGGCGTCGACGATGGTGAGCGTGGCGCGCTCGTAGCCCTCCTTGAGGGACACCGCGCGGTCCTTGCCGAGCGCGGCCTCCTCGCGCACGCGTTCGAAGATGAGTATGTTGGCGTCGACGGCCATGCCGAGCGTGAGCACCAGCGCGGCCACGCCCGGGAGCGTGATGGTGGCGTCGAAGTAGGCGAGCGCTCCGAGGATCATCAGCAGGTTGAGCACCATGCCGAGGACGGCGATGAAGCCACCCCAGAGGTAGAAGCCCACCATGAAGAGCACGACGAGCCCCACCGCGACGGACGAAGCGAGGACCGACTTGACCTGGGAGTCCTTGGCCAGGGAGGGCCCGACGGAGGTGACGTCTTGGGTGATGAGGGGGAACTCGAGGGGATTGTTGAGCACGTTGGCTAGCTCGACGGCCTCGTCGCGGGTGAAGGAGCCCGTGATGGTGGCGCCTGAGCTGCGGATGGCCTCGCGCACGGTGGGCGCGGACTGCAGCTTGCCGTCCAGCACGATGGCGAGCTGGCCGATGGCGCCGCCGACGTTGCCCTCGGCGATGCGGGCGGTGAGGTCACCGAACTTTTTCGAGCCCTCGTCCGTGAAGCGCATGTCCACGTAGAAGGAGAGCCCGTCGTCGGAACGGCCGGAGGCCTGGCGGATGATGGCGCCCGTGGCGTCGGCCCGCTTGCGCACGTAGTAGCGGCTCAGCGAGGCCTCGCCCGTGCGGGCGTCGACGTCGCGCTGGGTGAGCACCTCGTAGGTGGCGATGGCGGACGAGCCTCCGCCTTCGGGCAGGGCCTTGAGCGAATGTTCGCGGTCCGTCTCGGTCGGCCGCTCGAAACGATGCACCTGGCGGAACTCGAGCTTGGCGGGCTTCTTGAGGGCGTCGATGACGTCGGGATTGTTGGCGGCGTCCTCGCCGGGCAGCTGGACCTCGAGCGAGAGTTCTCCGACCGGGCGGATCACCGGCTCGGCCACGCCGAAGGAGTTGATGCGCTGCTCCATGACCTTGACGGCCTGGGCGACCATCTCGGACGGAGGCACGTTGGCGCGCGCGGTGTCACCGGCGCCGCCGGACTCCGCGCCGGTCGGGTCGACCTTGAGCGTGAAAGCCACGCCGCCCTGGAGGTCGAGGCCGAGGCGGAGACGCCCCTGCGAACGGCGGAGGAGCTCCTTGAGCACCATCGCGTTGCGCTTGCCCTGCTCGGGCTCGCGCACCACCTGCTCCTCCCGGAAGAAGAACGGACGGAGGTCGACGCCCTTGTCCCGCCCCTTCCCTTCGCCGATGTCGCGGAGGGCCTGGAAGTAGGAGACCGACTTGCGGTCGGCGGGCGCGGAGGCGTCCGTCGCGGCCTTGACGCGCACGAGGGCCTCCTGATGGAGCTTGGCGAACTCGTCGGCGCGTTCGATGACCTGGGCGGGCACGAACTGCTCGAACGGGGTCGGGGCGAGCGGATAGAACTCGGCCCACGAAACCGCGAGCACGATGAGCGAGAGGACGACCTTCCAGAGCCAGGTCCCGGTCTTCATGACTGTGGGAGCGGGACGCGGTTCAGGACTGGACCGCCTTGGCGGCGTCCTCGGCCTTGCCCATGACGGCGGACTTGTGGACGGTCATGCGACCGGAATCGATCTCAAGGGTGATGCGGTCCTCCTTGACGGAGACGACCTTGCCGTAGATGCCGCCGGCGGCGAGCACCTGGTCCCCGACCGCGAGCGAGGACTGGAGCTTCTCCAGTTCCTTCTGGCGTTTGCGCTGGGGAGCGAAGAGCAGGAAGTACATGCCCACGAGCAGCAGGCCGTACATGAG
>JBJTTY010000015.1:0-11586 GCA_046080425.1 Verrucomicrobiota bacterium | reverse complement strand
TCGCGGGGCTGGTAGAACATGCGCAGGCGCGCGTTGGAGCCCGGCAGGGTGACGCGGGCGTTGAAATGGTCGGACGCGACGAGGCGTGCGGTGGGACGCAGGGACTTCAGCCTTTCGGCGACGGTCTGCCAGAGTGCGGGTCTCATCTTCGGACATCGTGCCCGCCGTCGGTCCTCACGCAAGCGGACGTCGTGTCATGCGCCGCGATGTGAATAAAAAAGAAGGGCGCGCCTCGCGGCGCGCCCTCGCGGACCGGACGGTCCGTTCACTTCTTCTTCTTGCCCTTGGCGGCGGCCTCGGGCAGCGGGTGCGCCTTGAGCACCTCCTCCGCGACGTACATGTCGGTCTTGGACTTGGTCGCCTCGCGCACGCGCTTGACGTCGGCCGCCTTCACGGACGGCAGGTTGTTGCCCCACGACTGGCGGACGTAGGTGATGACGGCGGCCACTTCTTCGTCCTTCAGCAGCTGGCCGAGTCCGGTCATGACGGGCTGGCCCGAGGCCATGTCGCCGTAGGTGCGTCCATCATGCTTCATGGGGCCGTAAAGGCCGTTGAGCACGATCTTGATGACGCGGTCCGGATCGCCTTCGAGCCAGTTGCTCCTCACGAGCGAGGGGTAGGCGCCCACGCCGGGCTTGCCGGGCATCTCGGCGCCCTTGCCGTCGGGCTGGTGGCAGGTCACGCAGTGCGCCTCGCGGAAGTAGACCTCCTTGCCGAGGTCGTAGAGCGTCTTTTCGGCCTTGGAGAGCTTGCGGTCGGAGGGGCCGTAGGAGACCTCCTTCGGCGGCACGAGGACCTTGGGGTCGACGAGTCCCTGTCCCTCCGGGAGGGAGGTGAGCTGCTTCACGGTCTGGCGCAGGCAGTAGTTGATGAAGCGATCCTTGTCGTCCTTCAGCTTTATGGCCGCGGCGACCGCCGGCTTCACGTCGGCTCCCTTGAAGAAGCTGAGGGTGCGCACGGCCTCGAGGCGCACGCGGGGGTGCGGGTCCTCGACGGCGGCGGTGGCAAAGGCCAGGGCTTCGGGGATGCGCTCGCGCTGGTAGCACACGACGCGCAGGGCCTGGGCGCGGGCCTGATGGGCGGGCGACTTGAGCAGGGCGCGGATGAGGTCGAGGTTCACGACGTCGTGCCACTGGTGGACCCAGAGCGCCTCGAGGACGTGGTGGGCGTCCTCCGCCTTGGCCGGGTCGAACTGCTTCACCCACTTCTGGACGGCGGCGACGACCTTGTCCGAGTCATGCTTGTGCAGTTCGATCTTGGCGCGCTGACGCACGTTGTCCTCGTGCTCCTTGAGCAGTTCGAGCAGGGCCTCGACCGGCTCGCCGTCGATCTTCTTGGGCTTGAGCAGGGGGCGGGACGGGTAGGTCACGCGGTAGAGGCGGCCGTGCTGGTGGTCGCGGTTCGGGTCGCGCAGGTGGTGCTGCAGGTGTCCGATGAGCATCTGCGACCAGTCGAGGACGTAGACCGAGCCGTCGGGCGCCACGGCCATGCCGGAGGGACGGAAGTTCGGGTGGGTCTTGATGTCCTTGGCGAAGAGGAATCCGGGCTCGAGGGTCGTGCCCTTGATGCCAGCGCCGTCCTCCTCGAGCTTGGCCCGGAATACGCCCTGGTAGGTGATGACGTTGGCGTTCAGGAAGTCGCCCTGCCAGTCGTCGGGGAAGTGGCGGCTGCTCAGGATGGTCGTGCCCGGGCAGGGGCGGGAGGGGCGGTTCCAGAACTGGAAGTAGCCGGGGTGCGCGCCGCTGTCGAGGTGGCCGGTGAAGCCGGGGCCGAAGTAGTTGGCGTTGCCGGTGCGTCGGTGATCAGGTCGTTGCCCCAGTAGTCGAACACGCGGCCGTGGGGGTTGGCGAAGTTGTACGGGGCGTGGCGGTAGAGCTTCCCGGTCTGGGGCTCGAAGCGGTAGATGGCGCCGTTGACGTTGCGCATGACGCCGCGGTCGGTCTCGACCTGGGAGCGGTGGAACACGCCGTCGGAGAGGTAGATCGCGCC
Source organism: Verrucomicrobiota bacterium (assembly GCA_046080425.1). Classification (GTDB taxonomy): domain Bacteria; phylum Verrucomicrobiota; class Verrucomicrobiia; order Opitutales; family UBA953; genus UBA953. Next base: position 9,597 of record JBJTTY010000015.1, on the reverse strand, counting down.
TCCCGGCTCATAGCAGATGGAGTTGGTCTCGTGGTGCGAGTCGGCCGCGTCCATGCCGGTGAGCAGGCGCTCCTTCCAGTCGGCCTTGCCGTCGCCGTCGGTGTCGCGGACGTACCAGATGTCGGGCGACTGGATGAGGATGACGCCGTCCTTGTAGAACTGGAAGCCGGTGGGGCAGTTCAGGCCGTCGAGGAAGACGGAGGACTTGACGACCTTGCCGGTGACGGGGTCGAGGTCGAGGACGAGGAGCTTGTCGAAGACCTTGGTCTTGGGGTTGGTCTCGGGGTAGTTGGGCCAGCAGGCGATCCAGAGGCGGCCCTTGTTGTCGAAGTTCATCTGCACCGGGTTGATCATCTCCGGCACGGTGGTCTCGTCGGCGATGAACTCGACCTTGGTGCCGTCGGGCGACCCGAGGTGCTGCAGGGTCTCAGGGCCGGGCAGGTAGGGCACGGGCTCCTTGCGGTTCGGCGGCACGGAGACGTCGGCCAGCAGATTGTCGTCATTGACCTTGAAGGCCTTGCCCTGGGCGGCGGCCCAGACGGCCTTGTCGCGGTTGGCGGTCTTGACGTCGCGGTTGGCCAGTTCGCGGCCGATGACGGTCGCGTTGTCGACGCCCTCGTACTTGATGCGCGAACGGCCGCCGAAGATGTTGAACTGGTCGACGGTGCGGTAGCGGTGATGCCATTCGGTCGACTTGTCGTTCACCGCCGCCCGGACCTTCTCGTCCACGGAAGACGCGGCCTTGCCGAACACGGCCTTGAACTGCACCGGCGCGAGGGCGCGGTCGCCGTCGGCGTTCACGTGGATGCCGTTGACGGTGAGGCGGACGGAGGACTTGGCGAACAGCTCCTGCGAAGGGGTGAAGAGGTCCACGAACGGGACGCCAGCGGTCTTGGCGACTTCCGCCATCGCCTTCACGTAAGGAGCGAGGTTGGCGTTGTTGCGCGCGGTCACCTTGGGGTCGAAGAAGCGCGACTTCATGTCCTCGTTGGCGACGGGCGAGAAGAGCACGATGCGGGGCTTGCCCTGGCCGTAGTCGGCCTCGCCGTGCTTCTTGAGCCACGCGGCGAGGTTGGTGCGGAAGGCCTCGAGGCCTTCGGGTCCCTTGAAGGACTCGTTGAAGCCCCAGTAGGCGAAGATGACGTTGGCGTGGAAGTGCGCGCCGGCGTGGTAGGTGACGTCGGTCTTGCCGACTTTGGTCGTCACCTGGCCGGGCTTCATGTCCAGGAAGTATTCGAGGGTCGGCACCTCGTCCGAGCGGTGGGTGGGCACGCCCAGCTCGTCTCCGGAGAAGCCGAGGTTGCGGATGACCAGCTGGTGGGCGGGGTGGGCCTGCTGGATCAGGGCCTCGAAGTTTCCGTGGTGCTGCTGGCGGTCGGCCAGGCCGCCTCCGACGAAGGCGATGTGGTCGCCTTTCTGGAGCTGGAGGTTCTGGGCCGGCAGGGCCGCGAAGGCGGTCAGGGCCAGCAGGGATGAGAGCAGCTTGCGCATGGTGGTTTCGTCAGGGAAGGGGGAGGGATGCCACGCCTTGCGGCATGGTCGGATGGGGATGGGACATTCCTGCCTTCTTTGCGCCGTCTGCCAAGGGGAATGTTCCTGACCTCCAGCGGCGGAGGGACAGGGACAGGGGCGGATGATAGGCTGCATCGGGTCGGGCGGCCCTTTCCCTGGCCACCGTTCGCAGAGGCGGTTGCGCAGCGCCGGGCCAGGTCACCGACCATTCTCACGTCCGTCCGCCCACGGGCGTGATGGCCATCACGTCCCTACCGGCGCATCCTTCATCATTTATCTCCCATCCCCAATCTGCCATACCTGCCCCTGTCTCTGCCCCTATTATGAAATCCCTCCTTCCGCTGTTGTTCGTGACTGGCGCCCTCGCGGCGGATCGTCCCAACATCATCTACATCCTGAGCGACGACCTCGCACAGGGGGACGTCGGGGTCTACGGCCAGAAGCTCATCCGCACGCCGAACCTCGACCGCATGGCCGCCGAAGGCACGCGCTTCACGCAGGCCTATTGCGGCACGACGGTGTGCGCGCCGAGCCGCACGTCGCTCATGACCGGACTGCATGCGGGGCATTCGCCCATCAGGGCGAACCGGGAGGTCCAGCCGGAGGGCCAGAAGCCGCTGCCCGCCGAGACCGTGACGGTGGCGCAGGTCCTGAAGTCCGCCGGCTACGCCACGGGCTGCGTGGGCAAGTGGGGCATGGGGATGTTCGACACGTCGGGCAGTCCGCTGAAGAAGGGTTTCGACCGGTTCTTCGGCTACAACTGCCAGCGTCACGCCCACAGCTATTTCCCGACCTACCTCTACGACCAGGACCGCAGGATTCCGCTCGAAGGCAACGATGGCAGTAAGGTGGGCGCCACCTACGCGCAGAATCTGATCCAACGCGAGGCCGAGCGATTCATCCGCGAGCACAAAGACGGGCCTTTCTTCCTCTTCTACGCGATCACCCTCCCCCACGGACGGCACGAGATCGACGGCTTCGGTGAATACGCCGACCGTCCCTGGACCGAGCAGCAGAAGGCCTACGCCGCACAGGTCACGCGGCTCGACGCCGACGTCGGCCGGTTGCTCGCGCTGGTCCGCGAACTGGGTCTGGACGACCGCACGCTCGTGATGACCTCCGGAGACAACGGGTCGTCCTTCGCGCCGAACTCCGAGTTCGGAAAGCTCTTCCAGCAGGCCTCGAACGGCATGCGCGGCTACAAGCGCGAACTCTACGAGGGCGGCCTCCGCCAGGCGGCGCTCGCCCGCTGGCCGGGCAAGGTGCCGGCGGGACGTGTGAGTCACGAGCCCTGGGCGTTCTGGGATTTCCTGCCGACCGCCGCCGAACTCGCCGGCGCCAAGCTGCCCGAGGGCCTCCGGCCCGACGGCCTTTCACTCGTGAGCCTCCTGCAAGGCGGCGCCGCCCCGGCGCGCGAGTCCTTCTACTGGGAATTGCACGAAGGGGCGTCCCTGCAGGCCGCCCGCTGGGGAGACTGGAAAGCCGTCCGCAACGGGCCCGCCAAGGCCATCGAGATCTACGACCTCGCCAAGGATCCCGGGGAACGCACCGACCTCGCGAAAGAAAAGCCCGAGCTCGTCGCCAAGGCCGAATCCATCTTCCAAACCTCCCGCACCGACCATCCGGACTGGCCGCTGCGCATGGGGCAGCCTGCCAAGAAGAAGTCGGCGAAGAAGTGAGCGCGCGGCATGCTGCGAGGGGCAGGGGCAGTCGATGCGCGTGACCGGGCCTCGTGTTCACGGCTCGCCGAGCAGGATGGACAAGGCGGGCGGAGCGGCTGGAATGACGTCGTCATGAAGACCCGCCGACTCGGACGCACCGACCTTCACCTCACGACCGTGGGCCTGGGCACCTGGGCCATCGGCGGGCCGGGCTGGAAGTTCGGCTGGGGGCCGCAGGACGATGACCTGTCCGTCCGCACCATCCATGAGGCGGTCGATCTGGGCGTGAACTGGATCGACACGGCAGCCGTCTACGGCCTCGGCCACTGCGAGGAGGTGCTCGGCCGGGCGCTGCGCGAACTCAAGGGCCGTCGGCCCGTCATCTCCACCAAGTGCGAGCGTTGCTGGGAGGCGGACGGCACGGTCGTGCCCCGACTCAAGCGCGCGAGCGTGATGAAGGAGATCGACGACAGCCTGCGACGTCTCGGCGTGGACGTCATCGACATGTATCAGATCCACTGGCCGCAGCCTGACGAGGACATCGAGGAAGGCTGGTCCGCCGTGGCCGACCTCGTGAAGGCCGGCAAGGTGCGGCACGCGGGCGTGAGCAACTTCAGCGTCGCCCAGCTGAAGCGCATCCAGCCCATCCGTCCCGTGGACTTCCTCCAGCCCCCTTACAGCATGCTCGCGCGCGGCTTCGAGCAGGAGCTCATGCCCTACTGCGCGGCCCACGGCATCGGCGTCATCGCCTACAGCCCGATGCAGAAGGGACTGCTCACCGGCAAGGTCACCCGCGAATGGGCGGCCGCGCTGCCGGCGGATGACCATCGCCGGGCTGACCCGCAGTTCAGCGAACCGCTGCTTTCCAAGAACATCGCGCTGAACGAAGGCCTGACGCGCATCGCATCCCGGCTCGGCGTGAGCGTGGGCGAGGTCGCTATCGCCTGGGTGCTGCGGCAGCCCGCCGTCACGTCCGCGATCGTGGGCGCCCGCCGGCCAGGGCAGCTCCGCGGCACCGCGGGCGGAGGGTCGCTCGAACTGGACGAAGCGACGCGCACCGAGATCGAGTCCCTCCTCAGGGCGCGAGGCTGAAGTCGCGCTTGCGGCGGGACCAAGGAAAGCCAGCCTGCGGGACATGAACCCCGTCCTGTCGCTCGCGCTGCTTCTCACCTTCACCCTGGCCGCGCCCCTCGGGGCCGAGACGAAGAATCCTCCGGCCAAGAAGGAATCCAAGACCACGGCCGTGAAGCGTGCGGCCAAGAAGGCCAACACCGCGATGGACCCCGTGAAGGACGTGGCGGGACTGCCTCGCGTGCTGCTCATCGGCGACTCGATCTCCATCGGCTACACCCTGCCCGTGCGTAAGGCGCTCGAGGGCAAGGCGAACGTCCACCGCATCCCCACGAACGGCGGCCCGACCAAGAACGGCACCGCCAACCTCGCCAAGTGGCTCGGCGAGTCGAAGTGGGACGTCATCCATTTCAACTTCGGGCTCCATGACCTGCGTCACATGGAGGACGGCAAGCGGCAGGTCGAACCTGCGGACTACGAGGCCAACCTCCGAACCATCGTCGCCGGACTCAGGAAGACCGGAGCGAAGGTGATCTTCGCGACCACCACGCCCGTGCCCGAAGGCAAGCTGACCCCGCCGCGCACCTTCGGCGACGTCGCCATCTACAACGGCATCGCCCGCAAGGTCATGGAGGAGAACGGCGTGGCCGTGAACGACCTCAACGCCGCGATCACCCCCACTCTCAAGCAGCACCAGAATCCGAACGACGTGCACTTCAACGCCGCCGGATCCGAGGCCCTCGGCCAGACCGTCGCCAAGGCCGTGCTGGGCGCGCTGGGGAAGTGAAGCCGAGGCGATGATGTGAGCGCCCCTTCCCCGGCCGCCCTACCTCTGCCCTTCGCCCTCGCCCGCTCACTCCACTTCCTTGAGGAAGCGCTGGTACAGGGCTTCGGTCTCGGCGGCGGTCAGCTTGCCGCTGTTGATCAGGATGCGGAAGCGGAAGGTCTGCGACTTGCCCGCGGGGATGGTGAAGTTCAGCTCGGTCTTGCCCTTGGTGAACTCCTTCGCGCCGAAGGGATTCGCGGCGAATAGTCCGTAGCCGCGGCAGTGCCAGTAAGTGGGGAAGGTGGCGTTCTTGGGGTGGTCGAAGATGCCCACGACCATGTCCTCGCCGCGCACGTTGCCGGAGAGGGTCATCCACTTGGCGCGGGTGCTCCAGGCCTCCTTCTCGCCGACCTTGCCCTCGCTGCTCAGGTAGACGCCGTTCACGCCGTCGTTGTTGAGCACGGGCACGGCGGTGGGCTTGCCGGAGTCGTCGGTGAAGATCTCGGGCTTGGTCGAGGGCTCCTCGAGGGCGCGGGTGACGCGGATTGCGATGGCGCCTTCCTTGGAGTCCTTGAAGACCGCGTCCTTCCCCTGCGCGGTCAGGGTGATGATGCGGTCGATGATGCGGATGTCGCCCTGGGCGCGGAAGACCAGGGTCTCATCCTGCTGCAGGACCTTGGATCCGTCGGCCAGGATCCAGTCGGAGCTCGCCTTCAGGCTGCCTTCCCCGGCGCCGCTCGTCACGGACTTGATCGCGCCGTGCTTCACGTGGCCGTAGGGGGTCTTGCTCTCGCGGGAGAAGCCCTCGGGCGGGGAGTTCCAGAAGTCGGACCCGTTCACGTTGCCGTAGTTGAACCAAGACGAGATGTGGTGGGGGTGGTCGGTCCGTTCACCGGCGATCTTCTCGAGCGGGAAGCCGCGGGTGAAGATCGTGCCCTTCGCGGTGCGGAGGGGGGAGAGCAGGGGCTTCTTCTGGTCGGCCCAGTAGAGGTAGGAGGTGAAGGGCTTGCCGTCGACGAGGACGTCGACCTGGCGTTTGTGCGCGTCGTTGACGAGGCTGACTTCGGGGGCGGCTCCGGCGGCGTTGCCGGAGGCGCAGCTGGCCAGGGTCGCGGCCAGGGAGAGGAGGGCGAGGGGCTTGTTCATGGGTGGGACATTTGATAGTTCCTTCAAAAAGGTTGCCAATGGGAAAGACGCGACAGAAGCCTGCTTGAAAGGCGTTTTGTTATCATGATTTCGGCTTCCTTGGCCGGAGCATTGATATAACAATGTTCCACCCCGCCCCATGCGAACGCTGCTCGGCCTCGTCTTCATCGCGTTTCTCCACGCCGCTCCGCCCGTGGGTCCGGCCCAGCGCGTGCCCTTCGCCCAGTATCGCGACGGGCTCTCGCCGCAGGAGGCCGTGAAGGCGATGTCGCTGCCTCCCGGCTTCCGGGCCGAGGTGCTCGCCGCCGAGCCGCGGGTGGTGCAGCCGATTGCGATGTGCTTCGACGAGCGGGGCCGTCTCTGGGTCGCCGAAGGGCGCTGCTACCCGCGCAAGCGTCCGGAGGGGCAGGGCACGGACCGCATCCTCATCCTCGAGGACGTGCAGGGCGACGGCTCCTACTCCAAGACGACGGTCTTCATCGAGGGGCTCAATCTCGTCAGCGGGCTCGAGGTCGGACACGGCGGGGTCTGGGTGGGCCAGGCGCCGGAGCTGCTCTTCATCCCGAAGGACGCGCAGGACCGCGCCGGCAAGCCGCAGGTGCTGCTCGACGGCTGGGGTAGCCACGATACGCACGAGACGCTCAACAGCTTCATGTGGGGGCCGGACGGCTGGCTCTACGGCTGCCACGGCGTGTTCACGCATTCGGTCGTCGGCCGGCCCGGCACTCCGGACGACCGTCGGGTGAAGATCAACGCGGGGGTCTGGCGCTACCATCCGACGCGCCACGTCTTCGAGGTCTTCGCCGAAGGCAGCAGCAATCCGTGGGGGCTGGATTACAACGCCCGCGGCGACTTCTTCATCACGGCCTGCGTCATCCCGCACCTCTACCATGTCGTGCCCGGCGCGCGCTACCAGCGTCAGGCGGGCCAGCACTTCAATCCTTTCACCTACGACGACATCCGCACCATCGCCGACCACTCGCACTTCGCGGGACGGCGGGTGCATCGCCCGGAGGTCGCCAAGATCGACCTCAGCACGGACGAGTCCGGCGGCGGTCACGCGCATTCCGGCCTGGCGCTCTACCAGGGCGACAACTTCCCGCCGGCCTGGCGCGGGGCGCTCATCTTCGGCAATCTGCACGGCCACCGTCTGGTCGCCGACCTGGTCGCGCCCAAGGGCAGCGGTTACGTGGGCACGCACGGCCCCGATTTCCTGCGGGCCAATGACGCGCAGTTCATCCCGGTCGCCCAACGGGTCGGCCCCGACGGTGCGCTCTACGTCGCGGACTGGTCCGACAAGCAGGTCTGCCACAACAACACCACGGAGATCTGGGACCGCAGCAACGGCCGCGTCTACCGGGTCAGCCACGGCACGCTCAAGGCCCGCCCCGGCGACCTCGGCCGCTGCTCCGATCACGAGCTCTCCGGCCTGGCCCTCGACGACGCCAATGAGACCGTGTCCCGCCTCGCCCGACGCGTGCTCGCGGAAAGGGCCGCCGCCGGTCCGCTCTCGGAGGGCGCGCTCGCCTCGCTCCGCTCCGCCTTCGCCTCGGGGCCTTCGCCCCGCCGTCTCCGTGCGCTCTGGACGCTGCAGGTCGCGGGCGCCTTCGACGACGTGCTCGCCGGTCGCGCGCTGGCCGATGCCGATGAGGACGTGCGCGCCTGGGGCGTCCGTCTGACCGCCGAGTCCCATCCCGCGCGTCATCCGCTCCTCGCCCCGCTCGCCGCCGCCGAAGCCTCGCCGACGGTGCGTCGCGAACTCGCCTCCGCCTTGCAGCGGCTGCCTCTGGCCGCGCGTGCCGAGGTCGCGAGGCCGCTGCTCGCGCGGGCCGACGACGCGCAGGACCACAACATCCCGATGCTGCTCTGGTACGGCGTGGAACCGCTGGTCGGCGCCGACCCCGACGCCGGCCTCGCGCTCGCCTCCGCCTGCCGGATGGAGCGCGTGACGGAATTCATCTTCCGCCGTCTCGCCAGCGACGCCTCCGCCCGCGGCCGCATCCTCGCCATCGCGGCCGGGTCCGCCGACCCCGCGGCCCGCTCGGCCTTCGTCCGTCGCGTGGTCGAGGGCGTCCGCCAAGCCGGATCCTTCGTGCCGCCCGAAGGATGGGCCGCGACGCTCGCGAAGCTGCGCGAGGGCGCTTCGCCCGACCTCGCCGCCAATCTCCACGAACTCAGCGCCCTGGCCGGAGACGAGGCGTCGCGCGCCTTCTACCGAGACCATCTGGCTAACGCCAAGGCGCCCGTGCCCGCGCGTCGCCGTGCGCTCGCAATCCTCGTGCAGTCCCGCGACCGGGGCGCGGCCAAGGTCGTCCACGCCGCGTTGCTTGAGAAGGAGTTCGATCCGGCTTTCCGCAAGGCCCTCATCCAGTCGCTCGCCTCCGTGGGCGATGATGAATCTCCCGCGGTCCTGCTGCGAGTGACCCGCACCGCGCTCTCGCCTGATTTCAAGTCCGCCGCGGTCGACGGGCTCACCTCCACCGCCGCCGGCGGCCGCGCGCTCCTGCAGGCCGTCGCCGATGGCTCGGCCGACAAGGCCCTGCTCGGCCCCATCGTGGTCCGTCAGCTCAAGACCCTGGCCGACGCCGAGGTGGAGGCCCTTCTGGCCAAGGTCGTCGGCACGGTGAACCGCACCAAGGCGGGTATGGAGGAGGCCCGTGCCAAGTATCTCGCGCTGCTGAAGCCGGACGTGCTGAGGCGCGCCGATTTCACCGAGGGCCGCCAGCTCTTCCTCTCCACCTGCGGCGTCTGTCATACGTTCGGCTACATCGGCAACGCCGTCGGCCCGGGCCTCGCCGGTGCCAACCTCGGCAAGCTCGACTACATCCTGGAGAACGTCCTCGATCCCAACGCCGTCATCGGGAAGGACTACCAGCTCAACGTCCTCAAGCTGAAGAACGGGTCGACCCTCACTGGCATCGTGCAGTTCGAGGACGCACAGTCCTTCCGCCTCGTGCTGCCCGGCGCGACCAAGTTCACCGTCGCCAAGGACGAGGTCGTCTCACGCGAGACCCTGCCCGTCTCGATGATGCCCGAGGGCCTCTTCGACGCACTACCCCCGCAGCAGGTGATCAACCTCGTCGCCTACCTGCAGAATCCCGACGGCCCCGCGCCCAACGCCGCCGCCTGGTCCCTGCCCGGCGCGATCGAGGGCGAATCCATGAAGGTCCTCGCCAAGACCGGAGGCAATCCGCGCAACCAGGCCATGGGCGGCTTCAAGGCCAGCCGCTGGAGTGGCAACGATCATCTCTGGTGGACCGGCGGCAAGCCCGGCGACGTCCTCACCCTCGCCCTCCCCGTGAAGGAGAAGGGCCGCCATCGCCTGACCTTCGTCCTGACCAAGGCGCATGATTACGGCGTCTTCGAGGTCTCCCTCGACGGCAAGACCCTCTTCGGCGGCCCCCTCGACCTCTACGAATCCGCGCAGGTCGTGACCACCGG
>JBJTTY010000014.1:0-16196 GCA_046080425.1 Verrucomicrobiota bacterium | reverse complement strand
CGCGTGGGCCTGATCAAGACCTTCAAGGACGGCTTCTACCCCGGCATCCACCTGCTCCCCGACGGCACCATCGTGGCCACGACTTACGCGGCCTTCGATCCGAGCGAAAAACCCTCCATCGTCAGCATCCGTTTCAAGATGGATGAAATCGACCGACTGGCCGCCGCCCGCTGATTCAAGCCATGGAATCGCCCTACCCTTGCAACCGTCGCCAACGCTTCGTGGGCCGCCGTGATTTCCTCTGGGAGCTGGGCGGAGGGCTCGGTGGCGTGGCTTTCGCGGCGATGCTCAACGAGGCGCAGGCCGCGACGGATCAGGCCGGACGAGCCGGCCTGCACCACGCGCCCAAGGCCAAGGCGGTCATCCAGATCTTCTGTCCGGGCGGGCTCAGCCACGTCGACTCCTGGGACCACAAGCCCGAGCTGACCAAGCGTCAGGGCAAGCCCTTCGATCCCGACGGCAAGGTGCAGTTCTTCGCCTCCAAGCCCGGAGCCTGCCAGGGCAGCTACTGGCCCTTCCGTCAACACGGGCAGAGCGGGCGATGGATGAGCGACCTCTTCCCCAAGCTGGCCGGCAAAGTCGATGACATCGCCTTCATCCACTCCATGCAGAGCAAGTCGGCCCTGCACGGTCCGGCCATGTTCATGGCCAACAGCGGGTTCATCCTGCCGGGCTTCCCGAGCATGGGAGCGTGGGTCACCTACGGCCTCGGCAGCGAGTCCGCCGACCTGCCCGCGTTCGTCGTGCTGCCGGACCCGCGGGGCCTGCCGCCCGGCGGCGTCATCAATTGGGGAGCGGGCTTCCTGCCCGCCATCCATCAGGGCACGACCCTGAGCACCGACCCCTCGCAGCCGCCCATCCAGGACCTCTTCCCGGGCAAGGACTTCGCCCACCTCCGCGGCAGCGCCGAGAAGCCCGGACGGCAGTTCCTCGACGCCCTCAACCGCGCCCACGCGCAGGGCCGCTCGGCCAACACCGAGCTCGAGGCGCGCATCGGCGCCTACGAGCTCGCCGCCCGTCTGCAGCTCAGCGCACCCGAGGCCACCGACCTCACCGGAGAGACCGAAGCCACCAAGCGGCTCTACCGCCTCGAGCATGAGGACATCGGCACCTTCGGCCGGCAATGCCTGCTCGCCCGACGCCTGGTCGAGCGCGGCGTCCGCTTTGTCCAGATCTACTGCGGCGCGGAGAACACCGGCGCGAAGAAGATCCGGCCCAACTGGGACAGCCACGAGGACCTCGTGCGCGACCACGGCTACTGGGGGCCCATCCTCGACAACGGCGCGGCCGCCCTCCTGACCGACCTGCGTTCCCGCGGGCTGCTGGACAGCACGCTCGTCATCTGCACGAGCGAGTTCGGACGTCAGCCCGCCGCGCAGGGCAAGGGCCGCGACCACAACGCCGGCGCGTTCACGGCCTGGATGGCCGGCGGCGGCGTGAAGGGCGGCGTCGCTTACGGCAGCACCGACGAGCTCGGCGCGACCGCGGCCGACAAGCCGACCTACTGCTACGACCTGCACGCGACGGCCCTGCACCTCCTGGGCGTCGACCACGAGAAGCTGACCTATTACAACAACGGCACCAAGCGTCGCCTGACCGACGTCCATGGCCACGTCATCAAGGAACTACTGGCCTGAGTGAGACGATAGTGCCACCCGTTGAAACATCGGAGGTAGCAGGCTGTCAGGGAAGGTGTAAGGTTGCTCAATCGAAGGGGGCGCCTTGCCGTCTCCCCGGTCGGCCTGAATCTTCACCCCGATGCCCCACCCCGCCGCCATCGCCTCGCTGCTGCTCTCCGCGGCCGGACTGGGCGCGGCCGTGGACTTCGAGCGGGAGATCCGTCCGCTCCTGCAGGACCGATGCGTGGAATGCCACGGCCCGAAGAAGAACAAGGCCGACCTCCGGCTCGACGCCAAGCCGCACGCCTTCAAGGGCGGCGAATCCGGCCCGGCGTTCGTCGCCGGAGATCCGGCCAAGTCCCCGGTCTACGAACGCATCACCACGACGGACGAGGACCTCAAGATGCCGCCCAAGGGAGAGCCGCTCACGCCCGCCCAGGCGGAGAAGGTCCGTCAGTGGATCGCCGAGGGCGCGATCTGGCCGGAGAACGACGCCGACCGCGCGGCCCTGCGCGATCCGCGCCTCGACCATTGGTCCTACCAGCCGGTACGTCGCCCGACGCAGGGAACCAAGATCGATGACTTCATCGAGGCGAAGCTGAAGGCCAAGGGCCTCTCGCTTTCGAAGCCGGCGGACCCGCGCACGCTGATCCGACGCGCCACCTTCGACATCACCGGCCTGCCGCCGACGCCGGAGGAAGTCGCCGGCTTCGTCGCCGACCCTTCCGACCAGGCCTACGAGGCGATGATCGCCCGCCTGCTGGCCTCGCCCCGTTACGGCGAAAAGTGGGCGCGACATTGGCTGGACGTCGCGCGCTTCGCGGAGTCCGACGGCTTTGAGACCAACCTCGCCCGGCCCAACGCCTGGCCCTACCGCGACTACGTAATCCAGGCCTTGAACGCCGACCTGCCCTACGACCGCTTCATCCGCGAGCAGCTGGCCGGCGAGCAGCTCGGCGCCGACGCCGCGACGGGCTTCCTCGTCGGCGGCCCGTGGGACCGCGTGAAGTCCCCCGACCCCGTGCTCACGGCCAACCAGCGGGCCGACGAGCTGCATGACATGATCGGGACGACCGCATCGGCCTTCCTCGGCACCACCCTCGCCTGCGCCCGCTGCCACGACCACAAGTTCGACCCGGTGCCCACGACGGACTATTACGCGTTCATGGCCGTGCTGCAGGGCGTGCAGCATGGGGAACGCGAACTCCGCACCGAGGACAGCGAAGCCCGTGAACGTCAGGCGGAGGCCCTCCGTCAGGAACTCCGGCCCATCGAGCAGAGCCTGCGCAGCTTCAAGCCCAAGGCCTACCTCGGACGCATCCTCCTGGCCGACGACGCCGACCCCCGATACACGCAGCAGGTCGAGCTGCCCGACAACGGAAACCCCATCCCCTACGACAAGGGCACCGGCAAGGGACTTGCGCAGGACCCGGGCGACATCCGCCGGCTTCCCAATCTCGGCGAAAGCTACCGCTGGTGGCGGGCCGACAAGCCCGGCGAGGACTTCTTCACCTGGAAGCCGTCCATGAGCGGCCCCATGCGCATCTGGATCTCCTGGGGGGCATGGACCACGCACGCTTCGGACGCGCGCTACGTCCTGGACCTCGACGGCGACCTCAAGACCAAGGACGACCAGACCGAGATCGCGAACGTCAACCAGCGCCTCTTCGCCGACGGCTCATCCGCCGTCAAGGACCAGCGTCGCTGGAGCGGACTGAAGTCGGCGGGGGTCCACCGCATCACCTCCAAGAGCGTGCTCATCCTGCGGGCCGGCGAAAAGGGCGGTCCCACCGCGGCCGACCTCGCCGTCTTCGAGGAAGCCAAGGATGGCAAGGAGCCTGCCGTGCCGCATCTCCGCGCGCCCGTGACCCACCTGGCCAACGAGGAGGTCTTCGACCCCATCGAGGCGAAGTTCGTCCGCTTCACCGTCACCGGTTCCAATCCCGAAGCCTGCATCGACGAGCTCGAGGTGTTCGACCTGGCCGGCAAGAACCTTTCCCTCGGCGCCAAGGTCGCCGTCTCCGGCCTCTACGCCAACGGGAACAGCATCCACCAGACCCGGTTCATCAACGACGGGAAATACGGCAATCCAAGCAGTTGGATCTCCTCGGAGAAAGGCGCCGGCTGGGCGCAGCTGGAGTTCTCGAATGCCGCCCGGATCGGACGCGTCGTCTGGAGCCGCAACCGCGACGCCTCCGACCAGCGCTACAAGGACCGCCTCGCCTACGGCTACCGCATCGAAGCGTCCGCGGACGGGAAGCAGTGGACCAAGGTTTCCTCCAGCGACGACCGCCTCCCCATCACCCTCAAGGACCGCGTCAGCAGCCTGCCGACCTTGGGCGAGGTACCCGCGGACAAGGCCACCCAGGTCGACACCCTCGCCAAGCGTCACGCCGAACTGCTGACCGAAATCACACGCCTCAGCACCAAACCGAGGGGCTATGTCGGCAAGTTCGAGCAGCCCGGACCCACGCTCCGCAAGCATCGCGGCGACCCGACCCAGCCCCGCGAGCCGGTGACCCCCGGCGTGCTCTCCCGGATAGGAGCGCAGCTCGCCCTGCCAGCCGACGCCCCGGAATCCGAGCGACGCAAGGCCCTGGCCGACTGGATCGCCTCCAAGGAAAACCCCCTCACCGCGCGCGTCATCGTCAACCGGCTCTGGCATCACCATTTCGGAACCGGGATCGTGGACACGCCGAGCGACCTCGGACTCAACGGGTCGCGCCCCACGCATCCCGAGCTGCTCGACTTTCTGGCCGCCGAACTCATGGACAACGGCTGGTCCCTGAAGCACGTCCACCGCCTCATCCTGACCTCACGCACCTTCCGTCAGGATTCCCGCCGCATCGAGAAGGCCGCGGCGGTCGACTCCGACGCACGTCTCCTCTGGCGTCATCCGCCCCGTCGCATCGAGGCCGAGATGCTGCGCGACTCGATGCTGGCGACCGCGGGGCGCCTCGACCTGACCATGGGCGGACCCGGCTTCGACCTCTTCGAGCCGATGACCAACTACGTGAAGGTCTACGTCACCAAGCAGGAGTTCATGCCCGGCGACTACCGACGCATGGTCTACCAGTCCAAGCCCCGCGCCATGCTGGACGACTTCTTCGGGGCCTTCGACTGCCCGGACGCCGGCCAGCCCCAGCCCAAGCGCACCGCCTCCATCACCCCGCTGCAGTCGCTCAACCTCCTCAACGGAAGCTTCTCGCTGCAGCAGGCGGCCGCCCTCGCCGATCGCCTGCGCAAGGAGGCCGGCGAGGATTCCGCCAAGCAGGTCGCGCGGGCCTTCGAGCTGCTGTTCCAACGTCCGCCTTCCGCCGAGGAGGTCGCCGAATCCGCACGCTTCATCGCCGCCCAGGGACTGCCCGCCTTCTGCCGGGCGATGTACAACGCCAACGAATTCGTCCGCATCGAATGAACCATCTCCTCAACCGACGCGGCTTCCTCGGCCGCACGCTGTCCGGACTGAGCAGCATCGCCCTCGCCCACCTGCTCTCGCAGGACCGTCTACTCGCCGCCACGCCCCTGCGCCCGGCCATCGACCCGTCCCGGCCCCATGCGCCACGCCCGCCTCACTTTGAGCCCAAGGCCAAGCGGGTCCTCGTGATCTTCTGCTCCGGCGCCCTCAGCCACGTCGACACCTTCGACTACAAGCCCGAGCTCATCAAGAGGCACGACACCCCCATGCCGGGCGCCGAGGGACTCGTGACTTTCCAAGGCGCGAACGGCAACCTCATCAAGCCCATCGCCGAGTTCAAGCCGCGCGGCCAGTCGGGCAAGATGGTCAGCGACCTCCTGCCCAACCTCGCCGAGATGGCCGACGAGATGTGCTTCATCCACTCGATGACCGGGAAGTCCAACACCCACGGTCCGGCCGAGAGCCAGATGGGCACCGGCTTCACTCTGGACGGCTTCCCGAGCATGGGCTCCTGGGTGACCTACGCCCTGGGCAGCGAGAACCAGGACCTGCCCGCCTTCGTCGCCATCCCCGACCCCCGGGGCGTGCCTCAGAACGGACCTCGGCATTGGAACAGCGCCTTCCTGCCGGCCTCCTTCCAAGGCACCGCCTTCAGCGCCCAGCGCGTCATACCGAACCTAGCCCGGCCGGCCGAGATCACCCCAGAGGCCGACCGCGCGACCCGCGACTTCCTGCGCCGCCTCAACGACCGGCACCTCGAGAAGAATCCCGGCGACTCCGACCTCTCCGCGCGCATCTCGTCCTACGAGCTGGCCGCCCGCATGCAGCTCAGCGCCGCCGAACTCTCCGACCTCTCGGGCGAGTCACCCGCGACCCGCGCGCTGTATGGCGCGGACGACAGCAACGTGAACAAGGCGGGCTTCGCCAAGAACTGCATCCTCGCCCGACGCCTGCTCGAGAAGGGCGTGCGCTTCGTGCAGCTCTTCAACGGCTCCTACGCCATGGGCGAAGGCGTGGGCAACTGGGACGGGCACAAGAAGATCATCGACCAGTACGCCGTCCACGCGCCCATCCTCGACCAGCCGGCCTCCGCGCTGCTCAAGGACCTCAAGGCCCGGGGACTGCTGAAGGACACCCTGGTCGCCTTCGTCACTGAGTTCGGCCGCATGCCCACCTTCCAGAAGGGGGCCAACGGCCGCGACCACAACCCCAAGGGCTTCACCGTCTGGCTCGCGGGCGCCGGGGTGAAACGCGCCCACAGCCACGGCGCGACCGACGAGTTCGGCCACATGGCCGTGCAGGACGTCACGACCATCTACGACCTGCATGCCACCATGCTGCACCTCCTCGGGCTCGACCACGAACGACTGAGCTTTTATAACAACGGAGTCGAACGCCGCCTGACCGACGTCCATGGTCACGTCATCAAACCCATCCTGGCCTGAAATAGCCCGTTTTTATCAGTTTGATTAGGAAATTGCCCCTGCAACCCACAGTCCCATAAACAACCATAGCGTCCGCCCCGAACGCCCATCGCCTCATTTCGTCCTGTTCCATGCCCTCCCCCGGTCATCCCTACAAAGCCTTTGCCCTGCTCGTCCTCGGACTCAGCCTGACAGGTATCGCGCAGGCGGCGGAGCCGTACGAAGCTTTCCTCCAGAAGCACTGCGCGCGCTGCCACGGACCCGAGAAGGAAAAAGGCGACGTCCGCTTTGACAAACTCTCACGCGATTTCAAGCTCGGCTCTGACACGCATCACTGGGCGGAAGCGATGGAGCAGGTGAACTCAGGCGAGATGCCCCCGAAGAAGGATAAAGAGCCCAAGCCCTCTCAGGCGGAGATCGCCGCGTTCGTCACCGACCTCGACGCCCGGCTCAAGGAAGGTAAGGCCGCCCGCATGGCGGCACGTCCGCCTGTCTCGCATTATCGGCTGAGCCGCAAGGAATACCAGGACACGGTCTACGACCTGCTCGGCGTCCGCTATAATCCGGCCGCCCCGGGCGGCCTGAACGAGGATTCCCTCTGGCACGGCTTCGAACGTATCGGTTCCCAGCTCTCGCTTTCGCCCTCGCACGTGGACCGCTACCACCGCGCCGCCGACATGGTGCTCGAACGCGCCTTCCCGGCGAAGGCCGGCGAACCGCTCAAGATCCGCAAGACCGCGGCCGAGATGAATTACGGCAACCTGAAGATGGCCCAGGAGGCCCTCGATCACTTCGGCATCAAGCGGCCGCTTCGCCAGTTGCTCTTCCAGGGTCGCGTCGAGACCGCGCTTTCGCCGGAATGGTTCGGCAAGGTCGGCCCCGAGCAGAGCGGCCTCTATCGCCTGCGCCTGAAGGCCAGTGGCATCCGTCCGCCGGGCGGGCAGCCCGCGCACCTGAGCATCGGCAAACGCACCGGCGAAGAGACCGTCGCCAGCCTCGTCGAATTCGACATCAACGCGCCGGAGGACAGCCCCAAGGTCTACGAGTTCGACGTGTACCTCGACATGCCCGCGACGCTGCACTTCGCGGTGGTGGCGACCGAGGGCGTCGACCGCCGCAGCGGCGGCGCTTTCCGCAACGTGCTAAGCGGCCGGACCTACCTCTTCACCCACAGCAGCGAACGCCAGCTCCTGAACACGAACGCCCCGCAGATGTTCGACGACCAGGGTAACGGCATCTTCTCCACGGTGCTCGTCGACTGGATCGAGTGGGAAGGCCCGCTCGTGACCAAGGAAGAAGCCGCCCGCCGCGAGGGCGTCTTCCCGGGCGACGACGCGTCGCCGGAAACCGTCGCCGCACATCTCCGCCGTTTCGCCGAACGCGCCTGGCGTCGTCCGGTCCGCGAGGAGGAGCTGTCCCCCTATCTGAAGACCTTCGCCGCGGAACGCGCCGCGGGCGAAAAGACCGCCGAAGCCTACCGCGCCGCGCTCCAAGGCGTGCTCACCTCCCGCCACTTCATCTACCTCGTCGAGGGCGACCCGACGCCCCGCGAGAAACTCACGGACGCGGAACTCGCCTCGCGCCTGTCCTACCTGCTCTGGAGCTCGATGCCGGACGACGGCCTCCTCTCCGCGGCGAAAGCGGGATCCCTGAAAGGCGACGTGCTCCGAGGCGAAGTGGACCGGCTCATCAGGGACCCGCGGAGCCAACGCTTCGTCGAGGACTTCGCCCGCCAGTGGCTCCAGCTGCATCGCGTGGGCATGTTCCCGCCCGACAAGAAGCTCTACCCCAACTACGACTCCTGGCTGGAGACGAGCCTGCGCGGGGAAGTCGTCGAGTACTTCCGCGAGCTCTATGCCAAGAACCTCACGGTGGACGCCCTCATCGACGCCGACTGGACGATGGCCAACGCGCGTCTGTGCGCCTTCTACGGCCTGCCGGAACCGACGACCGAAGGCTTCCAGCGGGTCGCGCTCAGACCTGAGGACCATCGCGGCGGGCTGCTCACCATGGGCGCCGTGCTGGGACTCACCTCGGACGGCACCCGCCACCGCCCGATCCATCGCGGCGTCTGGCTGAGCGAGGCCATCTTCGGCAAGACGCCCCCGCCCCCTCCGGCCAACGTGCCGGCGATCGAACCCCCGACCCCGCAGAGCCCGAAGGCCTCCTTGCGCGACAAGCTGACCGCCCACTCCACGAACCCGAACTGCGCCGCCTGCCATGCGAAGATCGATCCGCTCGGCTTCGCCTGGGATAACTACGACGCCATCGGCCAATGGCGCATCCGTGAAAAGGTCCCGGCCGGAGTCGGCGCCGACCCCGAGATCAAGCCCGCCGGCGAACTGCCTGACGGACGCACCTTCAAGGATTCCGCCGCCTTCAAGCAACTGCTCCTCGCCGACCGTGACGCCGTCGCCAAGGCCTTCGTCGAACACCTCTGCACCTACGCCCTGCGCCGCGTGCTCACCTTCGACGACAAGGCCGACATCGACGCCATCGTCGCCGAGGCGAAGAAGCGCGACTACCGCCTGCAGGAAATCGTCAAAGCGGTGGCGACATCGGAAATTCTCCGAAAACGATGAGTGATGTTCCTGGTTCCTTGTTCTTGGTTCCTCGTTGCGAAGGCGACGGGGAAGACGGACTCATGGACGCGGCCAAGCGTCCAAAGATCGAAGCATGCCGAACCAAGAACTCCTAACCCGCCCCCTTAACAAAGAACGAAGAACTTCTTTAAACGAAGAACCTTTAACTAAAACGAAAATGGCCAACTACCTCTCCCAATCCTGGCGCATCGATCGCCGCCACGCCCTGCGGGCGATGGGCTCCCTGATCTCCCTGCCCCTCCTCGAGTGCATGCTGCCTCTGCGGGCCGCGGAGAAACTGACCGCCACGCCCCGACGCAGCGCGTTCATCTACCTGGCGAACGGCGTCCACTCGCTCAACTACCAGATCACCGAGGCCGGCGCCGATTACCGCTTCTCCCGCTCGCTCAAGCCGCTCGAGAGGCACCGTCGGTCCGTCACCCCGATCAGCGGCCTCTACCATCCGGGCAGCCTCAGCCACCACCACAACTGCATCAGCATCTGGCTGACCGGCGGCAAGCTCGGGCCCACCGACCGTAATACCATCTCCGTCGACCAGAAGATGGCGGAGGTCACCGGCCTGCACACCCGCATCAGCTCGATGGAGATCGCCCTCACCCAGGATTCCCTGGCCTGGACCGCGGACGGCGTGCGCCTGCCGGCCATGCGGCGCTGCAGCGAGATCTTTGCGTCGCTCTTCGAGGAACCCAAGGGCGGCAAGGCCGCCCAGCGTCGCGAACTCCGCCGCAAGAGCAGCGTCCTCGACGCCAACCTCGAGGAGGTGCGCCAGCTTGAGAAGAAGATGGGCACCGAGGACAAAGGCCGGATGGACCAATACCTGACCTCCGTCCGGGAAGCCGAGATCCGCACCCGCCGCGCCGACGTCTGGCTGGACACCCCGCTCCCGACGATCTCCGCGGCCGACCGGCAGCATACCAACCGCGACATCCCGGCCACCAAGGCCGGAGACTACTTCCGCACGGTCTACGACCTGATGGTCCTGGCCTTCCAGACGGACACGACCCGCGTCGCGACCTTCAGCCTCGGTGGCGAGGGCGACGCCTTCGCGATCCCGGAGATCGGCATCACCGAATCTCGTCACCAACTCAGCCACCACGGCGGCGACCCCGGCTACATGGAGAAGCTGACGAACTACGACGCCTTCGCCATCGAGCAGTTCAGCTACTTCCTCAGCCGCCTCGAGGAGACCAAGGACTTCAACGGCAAGCCCCTCCTGGCCTCGACGATGTCGCTCTTCGGCAGCGGGATGTCCTACGGCCACAGCCACGGTAACGCCAACCTGCCCCTCGTGCTCGCCGGCGGTTCGGACCTCGGCCTAAAGCACGGCACCCACAAGGATTTCAACCGGGCGACGCCGAACTTCCCTGGCTACACCTTCGGCCCGGACGGCACGCTCACCACGGCGCACTACCAGGTCTGCAGCCGCCCCGTCAATTCGGACGCCCACATGAGCAACCTCCTCTTGCTGATGGCCCAACGCATGGGCGTGGAGATCGACCGTTTCGCCGACAGCAACAAGGTCGTGACGCTATGATCATGTCGTTGGTTCGTCGTTCTTCGTTCTTGGTTCTTTGTTTGTTGGGCGCTCACGCCTTCGCGGCCGACGAAGCACCCGGAACAAAAAACAATGAACAAGGAGACGAGGTCTACCGGCCTGAAGCCGGCAAGTTCCCGGACATCGAGAAAGCCCACACCTACCGTGGTGAGCTCGTGTTCGTCGACCATGTCAACCGACGCGGCAGCCTGCGCATACTCGGCGTTGGCGTCTTCCGCCGCAACGACCCGCATCCTTTCGCGATGCTGCCTTATGGCATGGTCCGCTACCATGGCGCGCCGGCCGACCTCCGCGACATCCCGCTCGGCACGATCCTGCACGTCACGGCCTACCTGCCGCCTGACCCGAAGCTGTCGTCCGTGCCCGTACTGCCGGTCAACAACAAGAATCGCGACGCCAACCATTACCGTGGCATCGGCGTCTTCCCGGCCGAGAACCACGTGCTCCTCCTTGAAGATGAACCCAGCTACTGCCAACGCATGGGCTTGACGTGGAAGCTTAAGGGCGTGGACCTCGAGAAGCCGGCCACCCCCATCCTGGCGACGCTCGAGCCCAGCCAAGGCGACGCCAAAACCTCAGAGCAGAAACTGACCTTCGACGCCGCCACCCGCATCTGGCGCGGCCGCGAAGCGCTGTCCGTCGCCGACCTCATCGCCGAAGGGAAGAAATCGCTCGATAGCCAGTCGCTCCAACTCGGACTCACCTGGAAGCCCTGCCCGGACGGCATCTTCCTCCGCCTGCACATCTCGGACATCTGGCTGGACGACGCCTCGCTGCGGCGGGCCGCCCAGAATCAGGCCGAGACGCACAAGGCCTTCATCCGCAGCCGCTGGATGCCGGGCTACGTGGACCGGGTGGAGTATGGCAAGTTCGGCCGGGCCAAGGTCACCGTGACGCTCTTCGGCGGCATGGACCCTTCGCTCTATGCCGACTTCCAGAAAGGCAACCCGGCGCTGATCAACGCGGCCGAGAACACCCTGAAGCATGCGGGCGGTCACTACGGACCGGCGCACATGGCCTCCAAAGGACCGATCGCCGAGGTGACCAAGCTGCCCGGTGACGCACCGGTGGGAAGCAGCGGCATCCAGGTCACGATAGAAACCGACCTGATCATCGAAGGCATCCGCCCCGGCAAAGTCATCCGCATCCGCGCCGCCGTCTGGCCGGACGTCCACCTTCCGCGCGAAGAATACCTCGGCGACGGCGAATTCCGCGTCGAGGACCGCTTCCCCACCACGGCCATCTTTCCGAAATACTGAGGACCGAATGTTCTTAGTTCTATGTTCTTCGTTAATGGCGCGTAGTACTATGTTATTCGTTGTTTGTTCTTGGTCGCAGGTCATTTGCGCCCTTGCAGCGAACGAGGCACCAGGAACAAGGAACCAAGAACTTGCGACGGCTGTTTTCCGCCCCGAGGCGGGAGTCTTTCCGCCCATCGATAAAGCCCACACTTACCAAGGCGAACTGGCGTTCGTCGACCATGCGAACCGCCGCGGCAGCATCCGCGTCCAGGGCCCTGGCATCTTCCGCAGCACCGAGCCCAATCCGTTCGCGATGCTGCCCTACGGCATGGTCCGCTACCACGACGCCCCCGCCGACCTCCGCGACATCCCCCTCGGCACGTTCCTGCACGTCACGGCGTTCCTGCCGCCCGATCCGAAGCTTTCCTCCGTCCCGGTGCTGCCGGTCGACAATCGCAACCGCGACGCCAACCATCGGCGCGGCGTCGGCGTCTTCCCGGCCGAGAACCATGTGATGCTACTGGAAGACGAGCCGAGCCACTGCCGACGTATCGGCAAATCCTGGAAGCTCAGGCAGGTGGACCTTAAGCAAGGTGCCGGAATGATTCACGCGAGCCTCGAACCGAAGGAAGGCGACCCCAAGGCCGTCGCGCAGATGTTCA
This sequence comes from Verrucomicrobiota bacterium, assembly GCA_046080425.1. Lineage (GTDB taxonomy): Bacteria > Verrucomicrobiota > Verrucomicrobiia > Opitutales > UBA953 > UBA953. The sequence goes on along the minus strand of JBJTTY010000014.1, from coordinate 3,674 downwards.
CGTTCGACGCCGCCACGCGTGTCTGGCGTGGACGGGAATGCCTGAGCATCGGCGACCTGATCGCCGAAGGCACCTGGCCCGCCGAAGGGACCAAACCTCTCGCCGGCCAGTCGGCGCTCCTCGGCCTGATCTGGAAGCCCTGTCCCGACGGCATCTTCCAGCGACTCCATGTCTCGGACTTATGGTTCGACGACGTCTCGATGCGGCGCGCCTCCGCCATCCAGACCGAAAAGCACAAGGCCTTCATCCGCAGCCGCTGGATGCCGGCTTGGGTCGATCGCGTGGAATACGGCAAGTTCGGCCGCGCCAAGGTGACCGTGACGCTCTTCGGCGGCATGGACCCATCGCTTTACGCCGACTTCAGGCAAGGCGGGCAGGCTTTCATGAACGGGGTCGAGAACACCCTCAAGCACACCGAAGCCGGCTCGGCCGGTCCCTCCCAGATGGCCGCCCGCGGCCCGATGATCGAAGTGACCCGCCTGCCCGGCGAAGCCCCTCCGGGCAGCAGCGGCCTCCAAGTCACCATGGAGATCGACCTCATCACCGAAGGCCTCCGGCCCAAACGGATCGTCCGGATACGGCCGGGGCTCTGGCCGGACGTCCACCTGCCGCGCGAGGAGTACATCAACGGCAACGCCGGGATCACCGAAGAGCGCTTCCCCACCCCCGCTATCTTTCCGAAATACTAGCAACTGAATGTTCTTGGTTCTTTGTTCCTCGTTCTTCGTCAGGCACAAATAACAAAGAACTAAGAACAAAGAACCATTAACCAAGAACCATGAACTACCGGACCCTCCCCACCTTAGCCCTCTCCCTATTTCTTGCCGCATCAGCCTACGCCCTCGACCCGCATGCCGAAACCGTCGTCCGCATCGTCACCGCGGCCAAGGGCAAGGTCGAGCTGACCGCCGACGGCCAAGGCGTGAAGCTCCTCGACCTCGCCGTACCGGGCGCCGGACCGCACGACCACCGCAAGGTAGACCCTTATGACGCGGCCTTCTTCGAGCATGTCGGCCATCTGACCTCGCTCGAGTCGCTGAACATCATCTCGACGAAGTTCAACGACGACTGGATGCCTCCCCTCGCCAGACTCAACAACCTCAAGGTCCTGCGCTTCACCAACAACGGCAAGCTCACCGACGTCGGCATGGCGCAGCTCGCCGGCCTCACGAAGCTCGAGAACTTCGCGTTCGTCGGCACCAAGATGACCGGCAAGGCCTACGCCCGGTTCGAGGGCTTCACGCGACTCACCAAAGTCAGCCATCGCGGCAGCTCGATCGATGATGAAGGCCTCCGCCTGCTCTGCGACCATCTGCCCAACCTCGAGAGCCTCAGCCTCGCGCACGCGAAGTTCACCGACGCCGGCGCGCCACACCTGGCCAAGCTCACGAAGCTCAAGGGGCTCGAGTTGGGCACGTCCAAGGCGACCCCGCAGGCGCTGACGCATATCGCCAGGCTTCCCCTCGAATACCTCCAGCTCGGCGAAGGCTTCGAATCGGGAGGAGCCATCGGCTTCATCAAGGACATCAGCTCGCTCCGACGTCTGACCCTCACCAACGCCAAGGCCCTCACCGACGCCGATCTCACGTCGCTCGCGGGGCTGAGGCAGCTCACCCACCTCGAGATCGGCAAGATGCCCCTGCCCGACGAACGCATCCCGACCCTCAGATCCTTCGCCTTCCTGAAGTCCATACGCCTCGTCCCCGCCAAGGCGCCGTTTACGCCCGAGCAGCAGGCCAGGATCCAGGCCGTACTCCCACAGACCCAAATCTCTTTCAAGTAAGCCAGCTCGTGCGCAACCTCGTCCGTCCGGCCTTAGCCCTCTTGTTGCTCGTCGGTTCTCCGCTCTTCGCGGCCGAGACCTTCGAGGTCGATGGTCATAAGGCCGTGATCCACCCGGCGGCCAAGCCGGCGGACGGTAAGCCTTGGCTCTGGTATGCGCCCGCGCTCAAGGGCGGCGTCTCGATCGTCCAGCACAAGCTTTACGCCGACGCCTGCCAGCAGGTCGGCATCGCCATCGCCGGCTACGACCTCGGCGAAGTCCGCGGCGCCCCCAAGAGCGCCGCCCAGTTCACGAAGTTCTACGACGAGATGGTGAAGCGCGGCTATTCGCCCAAGCCCATCCTGCTCGGCCAAAGCCGCGGCGGCATGATGACGCTCACTTGGGCGTTCCGAAATCCCGACAAGGTGAAGGCCTGGATCGGCATCTACCCCGTCTGCAACCTCGCCAGCTGGCCGCTGAAGAACTCCAAGCCGCAGACGCTCGCCGACTTCGGCCTGACCGAAGCCGAACTCACGACCCGCCTCAAGGAGTTCAATCCGCCCGACAACCTCGCCGGACTGGCGGCCGCCAAGGTCCCGATGTTCGCCGTGCATGGCGACAACGACGTCGTCGTCCCGCACCAGGACAACACCCTGCTCCTCAAGGCCCGCTATGAAGCCCTCGGGGGCAAGTTCACGGTCAAGATCGTCCCCGGCGAGGGCCATAAGGTCGGCCCGTCTTTCTTCGCCTGCCCGGAGCTGGTCGAGTTCCTGAAACAGCAGGCAAAGTAAGGGGGCGGCGTCCTTGATTTGTTTGGCGTCTTCGCGGCTTTCCGAGAAAGTCGCCCGATGCAGCCCTCCCCTACCGCCATCGGCGTCCCACTGAGTTCGACCCGACTGGCAGCCTTCCTGCTGGTCGCGTCGCTGGCAGCGACAAGCCTCGCGCAAGATTCTTCCCGGACGGTCGAGGTCGCCTCGAAGCCGGGCAGCAAGTGGGCCGCCAAGCCCACGCGCACCTTGGATGACCTTCCCGCGGCGGAGAAAATCCGTCCCGACGCCGACCTGACACTTTTCGGCGGCATGGCGTCGCGCAAAGAAAAGGCCACGGGCTTCTTTCACACGGCGAAGATCGACGGGCGTTGGTGGCTGGTGGATCCAGAGGGTGGATTGTTTGTTCATCGGGGCATTGCCGGGGTCAAGAAGCTGAGCTCGAAGGCTGCGGATGACGCATGGAAAACCAAGTTCGGCACGAACGCCGAGTGGTCCGCGAAGACCACCGCCTTGTTGCGTGCTCACGGCTTCAACGGCCTCGGCGCTTTCGCGGAAACGGAACCGTTTCGTGCTGCGTCGGAACCGCTCGTTTACACCCGCATCTGGAACTTCATGCAGAGCTATGGCAAAAAGCGCGGCGGCACGTCTCAGAAGTCCGGCCATATGGGCTACCTCGGCGACTGCATCTTCGTCTTTGACCCCGAGTTTGAAACCTTCTGCGAGGAACATGCCAAGCAGTTGGCGGCGGACAAAGATGACCCGTTTCTACTCGGACACTTTTCCGACAACGAGCTGCCGTTTCGTGCTGAAGCGCTGAAAAACTATCTCGCCCTGCCGGCCTCCGACCATGGGCATCAAGCCGCGATCAAGTGGTTGCGCGACCGCCATGGCGCGGGCGCCACCGCGCAGGACATTATCCCGGCGGACTTACCCGTTTTCCAGAAGTTCATGGTCGAGCGTTACTTTCGTATCGTTTCCGCTGCCATCAAGCGACACGACCCGAACCATCTTTACCTCGGTTCTCGTTTCTACGGCAGTGACGTGCGCTTCCTGGAAGTGTTTCGGGCCGCTGGCAAGCATGTGGATGTCGTCTCGATGAACTACTACAACTCATGGACCCCGAGCCCGGAGCGTCTCAACAT
>JBJTTY010000013.1:0-11622 GCA_046080425.1 Verrucomicrobiota bacterium | reverse complement strand
CGTCCGCAGGCCTCGCGGACTTTCCAGCCGGTCGAATCCAGCGCACGGCGGCAGGCGTCCTCATCGGCGCCGGTCAGCTCACGCACGATGCGCACGGCGCGGTCCCGGAGCTTGGAGTTGGAAGGGTTGAGGTCGACCATCAGGTTGCTCATGACCTTGCCGGACCTGATCATCGCCAGGGTGGTGATGAGGTTCAGGACGAGCTTGGTGGCGGTGCCCGCCTTGAGCCGGGTCGATCCGGTCAGGACCTCGGGGCCGGTGTCGGGCAGGATGGCCCGGTCGACGAGCGGATGTCCGCGGTAACCGGGATTGCAGCAGAGGAGCACGGTCGTGGCTCCACGCCGCCGGGCCTCGCCCAGGCAGCCCCAGATGAAGGGGGCGTGTCCGCTGGCGGAAATGCCGATGACGACGTCGCGTGCGTCGACGGCCCGGGCGGTCATCGCCTGGGCCCCTGCCGCCTCGTCATCCTCCGCGCCCTCGACGGCGCTCCAGAGCGCCCGCTTGCCTCCCGCCATCACGCCCTGCACCAGCCTGGAGGGCGTACGGAAGGTCGGCGGGCATTCGCTGGCATCCAGCACGCCCAGCCTGCCGCTCGTTCCGGCGCCGCAGTAGATGAGCCTGCCTCCGGCGGCGAAGGCGCGGGCGACGGCCTCGACGGTCCATTCGATGTTCGCGCTCTCGGCCAGGATCTTCGAGGGGATGATCGCATCCTCGTCGAGCATCAGCCTGATCGCCTCGGCCACGGGCATCTCCGAGAGCCGGACCGAGCGCGGGTTGCGGCCTTCGGTCGGAGCCGCCGACACGGGACGGAACGCGCCGGTCGCGGGCTTGGGTCTTGCGGCGGCGGATCCTGCCGGGCCGCGGTCTTCGGCCCGGAGCGCGAGGCGCGTCGCCCCCCAGGCGCCGGAGCGGGTGAGCGGCGCGACCTCGCAGCCCGGCCTGGCCTCGCGGATGCGCGCGATCACGTCTTCGACGAACCAGGGGTTCTTCAGCAAGGTCGAGCCGTTGAGCACGATCTGCACCTTCTCTTCCGGCGTGGCGATGCGGGCCGCGCAATGGACCGCGTCCTTGCTCAGCCGCTCGGCCGCCCGCCGCAGGATGGCCGTCGCGATCTCGTCCTGCCGCGAGGCGGCGGCCTCGAAGACCACCTTGGCGAGGGAGGCGATCTCGCTCTTACCGGCCGTCATCGACCATTCGATGAGCGATTCAGGGTCGTTCATCTGGAGCTCGGCGAGCATGTCGGCGCCCAGGGCGGGCCAGGCGGCGTCGATGTCGTAGATCGTGACCGTGGACTTCAGGGCGTGCATGGCGATGTCGCACGCGCTGCCGCGGTCGCCGATGATGTGTCCGCGTCCGCCCACCTTCACCGTGGCGCCGTCCTTGCGCCTTCCGAAGCAGCAGGATCCCGTCCCGCTCAGCAGCAGCACCTGCGCCGCGCAGCCTTCCTTCCAATCCTCCGCCTCCAGGGCGACCAGCAGGTCGTCGCCGACGGCCGAGGGGACGCCGGGCCAGACCTCGGCGATCGCCCGGGTCAGCCTTTCGCGGTCGGCGGCGGTACGGATGCCCGCCATGCCCGCGCCGATGCGTCCGGGTTGCGCCGGCAGCCGGTCACGGATGGAGACCAGGAGCGCGTGCAGCTCCTCGCCGTTGAGCAGGCGTACATTGCCCGGACCGGCCGTGACCGTGGCGAGTTCGCCTCCCTCCGCCCCGAGCAGCAGGGCGGTCGTGCGCGTTCCCCCTCCCTCGATGCCGAGCAGGTTCACGCCGCGGGCTCCTTGGCTTTCACGAGACCAGCGCCTTGACCACCTTGGCCGGCAGGACGCCGGTCAGCTTCTGGTCGAGGCCCTGGTGCTTGAAGGTGAACCGCTCGTGATTGTAGCCGAGCAGGTGGACCACCGTCGCATGGAAGTCCGAGATGTGCAGCGGGTCCTTGACGATGTTGTAGCTGAAGTCGTCCGTCTCGCCGTAGATCGCGCCGCCCTTGGCGCCGCCGCCGGCCATCCACATCGTGAAGCAGCGCGGGTGGTGGTCGCGTCCGTAGTTCTCCTTCGAGAGGCCGCCCTGGCTGTAGATGGTGCGTCCGAACTCCCCGCCCCAGATGATGAGCGTGTCCTCGAACATGCCGCGGCGCTTCAGGTCCTCGATGAGGGCGTGGCAGGGGCGGTCGACGTCCTTGACCTGACTGGGCATGCGGCCGCCGACGTTGGCGTGGTGGTCCCAGTTGTTCAGGTAGATCTGGGTGAAGCGGACCCCGCGTTCGGCCAGACGTCGGGCCATGAGCACGCTGTTGGCGAAAGTCCCGGGCTTGCGGGCCTCCTCGCCGTAGAGCGTGAAGGTCGACTCCGGCTCCTTGGTCAGGTCGGTCAGCTCCGGCACGCTGGCCTGCATGCGGAACGCCATCTCATACTGCTGGATGCGGGTGTGGATCTCCGGGTCGCCCACCTGCCTGTAGTTCATCCGGTTCAGTTCGTTGATGCCGTCGATGGCCTTGCGGCGCACGTCCTCGGACACTCCGGCCGGATTGTTGATGAACAGGATGGGGTCGCCCTTGCTGCGGAAGGAGACGCCGGCGTGCACGCCCGGCAGGTAGCCGCTGGACCAGAGGCGGGACGAGATGGCCTGCTCCTGCTCGCGGTTGGTCGGGGTGGCGATGAGCACCACGAAGGCGGGCAGGTTGTCGTTCTCCGAGCCCAAGCCGTAGGAGGCCCAGGAGCCGAGGCAGGGGCGTCCGGTGACCTGATTGCCCGTCTGCATGGCGCAGATGGCCGGCTCGTGGTTGATCGCCTCGGTGTTGAGCGAGCGCATCCAGCAGATGTCGTCGGCGTTCTTGTTCAGGTGCTGGAACAGGTCGGAGTTCATCCACATGCCGCACTGGCCGAACTGCTTGAAGTTGAACTTCGACGGCGCGATGTGAAGCGGGCCTGGCCGCTCGTCATGGTCGTGAGGCGCTGCCCCTTGCGGATGCTGTCGGGCAGGTCCTTATCATACCAGTCCTTGAGGCCGGGCTTGTAGTCGAAGAGGTCCATCTGCGACGGTCCGCCGACCATGTGGAGGTAGATGACGCGCTTGGCGCGGGGCTTTAAGTGCGTGGCCGCGGCGCCGGGGGCGGCGTGGGCCATGGTCGGACCGAGGAGGGAGGTCAGCGCGGCGGCGCCCAGGGCGTTGGCGCCGCGTCCGAGGAAGCGGCGGCGGGTCTCGAGGGACTGCCATTCGTGGAGGAGGGACATGGGTCGCGAAGGTTCGGGGTTCACTTGGTGATCGTCTCGTCCAGGTTCAGGAGCTGGTTGCAGACCATGGTCCAGGCGGCCAGTTCTGCGGCGGGGACTTCGGCCTGGGGCTTGGATTCGCCGACCTTGAGGAGGGCCTCGGCCTCGGCCTGACGGCCGGCGTAGTGCGCCCTGAGGTCCTTCAGTGAGTCGCGCAGGACCTTGAGCTCGTCGTCGCGGAGCGTGCGTCCGAGCAGGCGCCCGGCGGCCGCCTGGAGGCGGGCGTCCTCGTTCGGACCCGCCATGAAGACGCGCTGCGCGAGGTTGCGGGCGGCCTCGACGAACTGCGGGTCGTTCATCGCGACCAGCGCCTGCAACGGCGTGTTGGTGCGGTCGCGTCGGATGCAGCTCATCTCGCGGCTGGGGGCGTTGAAGATGTCGAGGTTCGCCGGGGCGGCCATGCGCTTCCAGAAGTTGTAGACGGTGCGCCGGTAGAGATTATCCCCCTTGTCCTGCACGTATTTCTCGGTGCCCATGCCCACGACCTCCCAGATGTTCTCGGGCTGGTAGGGCAGGGTGCCCGGTCCGTACATGCGGGGCGAGAGCGATCCGCTGGCGGCGAGGGCCAGGTCGCGGATCATCTCGCCGTCCATGCGGAAGCGCGGGCCGCGGCTCACGAGGGAGTTGTCGCGGTCCTTGGCGAGCTTCTCAGGCGTCATGACGGCCGCCTGACGGTAGGCCGCGGAGGTGATGAGCAGACGGTAGAGGCGTTTCACGTCCCAGCCGTTCTCACGGAAGTCGACGGCGAGCCAGTCGAGCAGCTCGGGATGGGTGGGCGGGGTGCCCATGATGCCGAAGTCCTCGGAGGTCTTGACGATGCCCTGGCCGAAGAGCTCCTGCCACATCCGGTTGACGGTCACGCGCGCGGTCAGGGGATTGGCGGGGCTGACGATCCAGCGGGCGAGGCCGAGGCGGTTGCGGGGTTCGCCCTCAGGCAGCTTGCCCAGCACGGCGGGGATGGCCGCGGCGACCTTCTCCCCGGGCTTGTCGTAGGCGCCACGGATGAGGATGTGCGCGAAGGGCTCGCTGTCCTTCTTTTCCTCCTGGATGTGGGTGATCGGGCTGCGGTTCTTGATCGTCTCCTGTTCGGAGGTCAGTCGGGCCACGGCGTCTCCCGCCTTGCGGAAGCCCTCATGGCGGGTCGCGAGGTAATGTTCGCCGAGGGCGGCCTGCTGCTGCGCGTTGGGCTTGCCCATGGCGACGGCCCGGGCGAGCGGTCCGACCTTGAACACGAGGCCGGCGTGACGCGCGTCGAGGCTGCGGTCGTAGAGGCGCACGTCCTGCACCTCCCCTTCGAGGAATTCGCTCTGGCTGCGCTGGCCGACGAAGGTCGGCGTCTCCGAAACGGAGGCGGTCTTCAGCTTGTCGATTTCAGCCCTGATTTCGGTGCGGACGCCGTCGACGTAGAGGGTCAGGCCGCCGGCCTTGCCCTTGCCGTCGTAGGTGAGCACGAGATGCTGCCAGGCGCCGGGGCGCACCGAAGGACGCGTCGTGGTCACCTTGATGGCGTCATCGGGCCATTTGCTGATGAGGTAGAAGCCGTAGTTGCGACCGCCTTGGAAGAGGCTCCAGCCTCGTGCGGCGTTGCGGTCCTCCATGCGCGCCACGATCGTGCCCGTGCCCTCGGCCTTGGCCACGCGCACCCAGGCGGCGACGGAGAAGGGCTTCATGGTGTCGAACCTGCCGACCTCACCGAGCTCGAGGGTCGACCCTTTCTTGACCGCGGGGGCGGCGCCCAGCTTGCCGCCCTTCTTCCACTCAACGGTGCCGGCGGACTTGGTTCCGGCGGGCACGCCCTTGCCTTCATCGAGCGGGAAGCGCGCGAGCAGGCCTTCGGCGACGTCCTTCTGCAGGTCCTCGGCCTTCACGGCCTTGAGCCAGGCGGCGATTTCGGGGGCGGCCGACTTGCGCTGCTCCGCGAGGGCGGCCTGGACCGCCGGGATCTCCTGCTTGAGCGCGTTCCAGCGCGGGCGGTCGGTGTCGGTCGGGATCACCAGGATGGGGCCGCGGCCGTCCTTCACGTTGCCGTCCAGGGCGCCCTGCGTGGTGTTCCGGAAGAAGGCCGCCATGGAGTAATAGTCGCGGGCGGTCACCGGGTCGAACTTGTGGTCGTGGCACTGGGCGCAGTTGGTCAGGAGTCCCAGATAGACCCAGCCCATGGTCTGCACGCGGTCGGCCGCGTAGTTGGCGAGGTTCTCCGCGGCGATGGTGCCGCCCTCGTTGGTCGTGATGTTGCAGCGCTGCAGTCCCGTGGCGATCAGCTGTTCCTCGGTGGGGTTGGGCAGGAGGTCGCCGGCGAGCTGCTCGACGGTGAACTGGTCGAAGGGCTGGTTGCGATTGAAGGCCTTGATGACCCAGTCGCGGTAAGGCCAGATCTCGCGATACTTGTCGAAGTGGAGCCCGTGGGTATCCGAATAGCGCGCGGCGTCCAGCCAGTAGCGGGCGCGGTGCTCGCCGTACGCGGGCATGGCCATCAGTTCATCGATGAGCTTACCGAGGGCCGCGTCGGAGAGGCGGGCGCCGTCCTTGGGCAGGTGCCGCGCGATCAGGTCCGGCGAGGGCGGCAGGCCGATGAGGTCGAGGGAGACGCGGCGGATGAGGCTGCGGGCGTCGGCTTCAGGCTCGGGCTTCAGGCCGGCCTGCTCGAGACGGGCGAGGATGAACCGGTCGACCGGATTCTTCGCCCAGGACACGTTCTTGACGTCGGGCAGGGGCGCCTTGACCGGAGGGATGAACGACCAGTGCGGCTGCCAAGGGGCGCCCTGGTTGATCCATGCCGTGAGCAGGGCGATTTCGTGCGCCTTGAGCTCCTTGTGGGACTCCGGCGGCGGCATCAGGTCGTCTTTGTCCTTGGTGATGAGGCGCTGGTAGAGCGGGCTCTTCTCCGCCTGACCTTTGACGACCGGTGCGTCTCCGCTTTCGGCCGCGATGAAGAAACCGGCTTCGGTGTCCAGTCGGAGGCCGGCCTTGCGGGTGCCGGGGTCCGGACCATGGCAGTGGAAGCACTTGTCGGCTAGGATGGGGCGGATGTCCCGGTTGAAGACGATCTTCTCCGGCAGGACTTCCGCGGCGCCGAGCGCGGCCGCGAGCAGGAGGAGGGTGAGGGGGTGACGCATCGTTGGAAATGGGCTCAGTAGATGACCGTTGCCGGTCGGCGGGCGTTAGCATGACCGGGGTCATGGGCCATCTAGGCCTGAGGGGTCGCCAGCGAAGTTAGACTTGTCCACCCCTCGTCAGGTTTCAAGGGGAGGTTTGGGGGTTGATTGCCCTATTTCGTCGAAGAGGTCTCCGATTCCGAATCCCTCAGCGACCCGAGAAATCCCAAACCTTCTCCCCGTTCGGGGCCATGACGCGGATGGATCGCAGGCTGGCCTGAGTCCCGCCTGCGGGCGCCATCAGACGGAGGTGGATGACCTTCTGCATGACCGGCAGCATGACCTTCGCCTCCTGTCCGTCCGCGGGCCAATCGAAGTCCTGGACGTTGGCGGGAAGGAAGTCCTCCTGGCCTTCGGTTCGCCAGCTGACGGCTCCCTTGCCGCCGGCTCCGGCACCCTTGAGCACGATCGTGATGGGCCCCTTGAGGTCGATGCCGGTCCTGGCGATGAAAGGACGCTTGGTTCCTTCCGGGGTGATACGCAATGCGCCGTCGCGGCGTTCCGCCTTGCCGTTGCGGCAGATCCATTCTGCCTGCGGGGTCGAGATGCCTGCGCCCTGGGACGCCTTGGTGATGCCGGCGGTGGCGAAGAGTTCCTCGTGATGTCGGTCGAAGGACGTGGGCAGGCCGGGGGTCTTGAGCGTCGCCGCCCAAGCCATGAGCTTCTTCTCCAGCGCCTCGGCGATTTCGGGGCGTCGCTTGAGCAGGTCGGCCTCGGCGTCCTCGCCGGCGGGATCGGTGATGTCGAAGAGCAGCTTCGTGCGGTCGCCGAGCAGCACCAGCTTGTGCGGGTGCTCGAGCACGGCGGCCTGCGAGCCCCAGCGCCAGTAGAGCGTGCGAGGCGTGGCCGCCGCGCCGTTGAGCCGGGGGATGAGGTCGACGCCGTCCAGCGCGGGGTCCGCAGGCAGTCCCGCGGCGGCCAGGGCGGTGGCGGCGACGTCCAGTGAGATCACGGGCGAAGTGTGCACCGTGCCGGCCGGAATGCGTCCCGGCCAGGCGGCCACGAAGGGCACGCGGTTGCCACCTTCGCTGACCATCCCCTTCTGCCCGCGCATCGGCAGGTTGAGCGAGCCGTCCCAGGCCCTGCCCAGCGGCGCGCCGTTGTCAGCGATGAAGAAGATCAGGGTGTCCTTGTCGGCGCCGCTCTCCGCGAGCTTGCGACGGATGCGTCCCAGTCCGTCGTCCATCGCGGCGATCATGGCCAGCGCCTGACGGCGTTCCTTGGGCAGGTGCGCCGGGGTGCGGGAAAACCACGGCTCCGGAGATTCGAGCGGCACATGCGGCGCAAACCAAGCCAGGTAGAGGAACCAGGGGCGTTCGGCGTCCGCCTTGCGTCGCTCGAGGAACGAGAGCGCGGCCTCGGTCTGCACCTCGACGCGGAAGCGGGCGTCCGTCACCAGATGCGGGGCGTCCGGGAAGGGCCGGCCTTGCAGGTCGTGCGAAGCGTAGAACTGACGGATCTCCCCCCGGAAATATTCGTCGAAGCCCTGGGCGTGGGGCATGTGCTCCCTCATCAGGCGGTGGGCCTTCTTGGCGCCGTCGATGTCGAGGTGCCACTTGCCGGCCTGTCCGGTCAGGTATCCGGCGGCCTTGAGCCGCTCGGCGATGGTCTTCTCCTCAACGGGCAGCGGGCCCTTGTTGTTGTCATCCACCCCGAAGCGCTGCTGGTAGCGTCCGGTCATCAGCCCGGCCCGCGAGGGCACGCATTGCGGGGCGGTCACGTAGCCCTGCGTGAATCGCACGCCGTCGCGCGCCAACGCGTCCAGCTCGGGCGTGCGGACGTCCTTGTCGGCCCCGTTCGCCCCGAGGTCGGCCCAGCCGTGGTCGTCGCTGTAGATGACGAGGATGTTGGGCTTGCGCGCGGCCTCGGCGGAAAGCGCCGCCAAGGAGAGGATGATCAGGACGCGGAGCATATTCATCAGAGCAGGGAGGCCATCGCCGAGAGGTCGAGCTTGTCACCGAGCTCCTTCTGCAGGGCGGTGAGGCGGGCGAAGAGGGCGACGCGGCGATCCCGCAGGGCGGGGTCTGCGGCGAGGTCCTTCAGCTCCTCGGGGTCCTGCGCCACGTGGTAGAGGCGGAAGGCGCCGGCCTTGGGGTAGGCGATGAGTTTCCAGCCGTCCTGGATGACGGCGCGCTGCAGTTCGAGGTAGCCGCCGTAGATGGCGTCGCGTCGGCCGGACTGGTCGCCCCTGAGCAGGGGCAGCACGCTGCGGAACTCGACCTGCGGCTGGCGCTCGGCGCCCGCGACGTCGAGGGCGGTCGCCATGGCGTCCTGCAGGTAGATCGGCGCGTCGAGGCGCGCGCCGGCGGTCACGCCCGGACCCTTCACGATGAAGGGCACGCGCAGGCTGTGGTCATGCATGTTCTGCTTGCCCATCAGGCCGTGCCTGCCGACGGCGAGGCCGTGGTCGGCGGTGAAGATGACCAGGGTGTCCTTCGCCTGCCCATTGCGCTCGAGGGCGTCGAGGATGCGCCCGATCTGGGCGTCCATGTGCGTGATGATCGCGTAATATTCCTGGCGGTGCGTGCGCACGGCGAGTTCGGTGCGCGGGAAGGGCGCGAGGTCCTCGTCGCGCAGTCCCTTGCCGGCGCCGATGGCCTTGGCGTTCGGGTATTCGGGTTGGAAGCTGACGGGGACGGCCACTTTCTCACGCGGATAGAGATCGACGTACTCCTTCGGAGACTGGCGGGGGTCGTGCGGCGCGTTAAAGGCGACGTAGGCGAAGAACGGGCGTGACGAGCCCTTGGCGGCGTCGAGGAAGCCCACGGCGTTGTCGCCCACCACCTCGCTCCAGTGCTTGCCGCCCTGCCAGTAGCCGCCGAGGGCGGTGTTATAGGGGCTCCACTCGTCGTGGTCGGGTGAGGTCGGACGGCCGTAGGCGGCCTTGGTGTCCTTGGGCATCCCGGCGCGCAGGTCCTTCACGACGTCGAAGCACTTCTCGGCGTCGGCGGTGATGTGCCACTTGCCGGTCATCGCGGTGGCGTAGCCGGCCTGCGACATCATCTGCGGCCAGAGGCGTCCGGCGGCGCGCTCGGCTTCGGTCTTCTTGCCGTAGACCTCGTTGGCGCGCCAGACGGTGCGCCCGGTGATCAGCATGGTGCGGCTGGCCACGCAGACCGCGCCGGACCACGAGCCCATGTTGTAGGCGTGGGTGAAGACGGCCCCGCCCGCGGCCAGGCGGTCGAGGTTCGGGGTGCGCACCTCGCTTCCGCCGAGAGCATGCACGGCGTCGTAGGCGTGGTCGTCGGCGAAGATGAACAGGACGTTGGGTTTGGCCGCCTGCGCCGCGAAGGGTGCGGCGAGAAGCGCGAGCAGGGCGGCGATTCTCATGGTCAGAAGGTCCAGCGGCGGGGCTCGCCCTGATGCGGGGTGAGCACGATGTCGTCGAACTCTACGGCGGGCGACCCGCTCGGCAGGTAAAGCCTGAGGATGCCGGCCTTCTCCTTGAGGGGCAGTTCGACGCTGATGTCCTGCCAGACGGATTCGCCGGAGACTTTGTAGGGCACGCTGAGCGATTCGGACGTTCCCGTTCCGTTGAGCAGCGTCACGCGGCCTTCGCCGGCCTGCGGGGCGCGGATGCGGAAGGTGAGCCGCGCGGTGCCCGCGTTGAGGCCGGCTCCGACGCCCAGGAAGGACTCAGCTCCCTTGGATTGCACCCGGAGGGCTCCGTCCTGCACGGACGCAGCCCCGGCGCGGTTCTTCCAGCCGCCGGGAAGGTCGTCCGCCGCGACGGCCTTCTTCTTCGGCGCGGCCTTGGCTTTCGCCGCCGTCGCGCCCTTGGCGCGCTCGCCGTTGTAGCGGGGGATGACGGCCTCGTTGTCCGCCAGGTAGAGCTGGATGAGGTCGTTGAGCTCCGCGGCTTCGGCGGCGCGCTCCTTGGCGAGGTTGTTCCTTTCGCCGGGATCCTTGGATAGGTCGTAGAGCTCCAGCTCATCGGAACCGTCATCGGCGCGTCCGTAGAAACGAATCAGCTTCAGGTCGCCCTGGCGGACGTAGGAGCCGGCGTAGAAGCCGTCCATGACGGAGTCGCGCGTGGCGTTGCCGTGCGGGAAGTGGCAGAAGATTCGCTGGCGCACCGCGGGACCGCCCTGAAGGGCCGCCGTCTGGTCGAAGCCGTCGATTTTCTGTCCGGGCTTGGTCACGCCTCCGGCGACGTTGATGAGGGTGGGGTAGAGGTCGGTCGACTGGATGAGGAAGTCCGCGGTGGTGCCGGCCTTGACCTTGCCGGGCCAGACGACGATGCCGGGCTCGCGCGTGCCGCCGTCATAGAGGGAGGCCTTGCCGCTGCGGTAAGGCAGGTTGCTGGTGGCGGGAATGTCCGCGTAGCCCTTGGGGTCGGTCTGCTTGGGCGGGTAGGCGAAGCCGCCGTTGTCCGACCAGAAGACGACGATGGTGTTGTCGGCCTCGCCGGATTCGTCGAGCTGCCTGAGCAGCCGCCCCACGGCGTCATCCATACTCTTCACCATCGCCGCGTAGAGCGGGTTTTTCTGCGGGTTCGCGGGGTCGGTCTTCTTCTTGAAGTGCTCGATGTAGTCGGGGCGCGCGTTCCACGGGGAGTGCACGGAGAACAGCCAGAAATTCACGAAGAAGGGGCGGCCCTTGCTGGCCCGCATGAACTTGCCCGCCTCGTCCGCCATGCGCTCGTCGACGTGGCGTCCGGCCTCGTCCTTGATCGCGGGGTCGGTGATGAACTGCCAGGGCGCGAGGTAGCCGCCGCCCGGGCCGGGAGCCTTGGGCGTGTGCGGCCAGTCGAAGTCGAAGCCCTGGTCGCGTGGCTCGTAGGTCTCGCCCGCCGCCATGTTGTGGCCGAGGTGCCATTTTCCGAAATGGGCGGTGGCGTAACCTGCGGCCTTGAGCGCCTCGGCCAGCGTGTGGTAGTCGGGCTTAAGGCGGGTGACCGAATTGGCCACGTGCACGCGGTCGTTCCCCTGCACGAGGGCCTTCTTAAGCTCCACTTTGGGCAGGTGGCACGCCGGTGCGGTGATGCCGGTGCGCGCGGGATGCTGGCCGACGAGGATGCTCGAACGGGTCGGGGAGCAGAGCGGGCTGGCCGAATAGGCGTTGGTCAGGCGCACGCCCCGGGCGGCGAGGCGGTCGAGGTTGGGCGTCTCGTAGTAGGTGCTGCCGAAGCAGCCGAGGTCGCGCACGCCGAGGTCGTCGGCGAGGATGAGCACGACGTTGGGACGGTCGGCGGCGAGCGC
>JBJTTY010000012.1:0-1156 GCA_046080425.1 Verrucomicrobiota bacterium | reverse complement strand
GTGGGCGACCGCGCCCAGGGTCTCCTCCATCGGCGTGTTCGGGTCGCGACGGTGGGTGTAGAAGACGTCGACGTAAGGCAGGCCGAGCCGCTTGAGCGACTGGTCGAGCGAGGCCAGGAGGTACTTGCGCGAGCCGAAGTCGCCGTGCGGCCCGGGCCACATGGTGTAGCCGGCCTTGGTGGAGACGATGATCTCGTCGCGGTAGGCGCCGAGGTCCTCCCGCAGCATCCGTCCGAAGTTTTCCTCGGCGCTGCCCGGGACGGGCCCGTAGTTGTTCGCGAGGTCGAAGTGGGTCACGCCCAGGTCGAAGGCGCGCAGGGCGATGGCACGCGCGTTACCGTAGTCGTCGACGCTCCCGAAGTTGTGCCAGAGCCCCAGGGCCACGCGCGGCAGGTGCAGGCCGGAGCGCCCGCAGCGCGCCTGGAAGGCCGGGTTGGCGTAACGCTCGGGACTGGCTTCGTGCATGCGTCCACAGGAGTGAAGCCCCGTCGGCGGTGATGACCAGCGAGAAAGGGCGGGGGCCCTTGCCAACCGACGTCTCATCCGTCCAGTGAGCGGCATGCCCGAGCTGGCCGAGGTGGAGTATTTTAGGAAGCGCTGGGACCCCGGCCTGGGCCGCAGGGTCACGGAGGTCCGTCTCCCGCGCGCGACCCGCCCGACGCGCGGGCTCACGGCGTCGAAGCTGCACGCGGCCCTGGAGGGACGGCGGCTCCGTGCCTCGTTCGCCGCCGCCAAGCAGATGGCCTTCCGGTTCGAAGGCGGAATCTGGCTCGGCATCCATCTGGGCATGACGGGCCGCACGGAATGCGTCGGCGCGGAAGACACGCCGCCCCATGAGGCGCTCTCGTTGCTCATGTCGGGCGGGCGCCGGCTGGCGTTCGCCGATCCGCGCCAGTTCGGCCGCGTCCGGCTCTGGACGGGTCCGGGCGAGCCGGACTGGTGGAGCGCGATCGCGCCGGCCGTCCTGTCCGACGCGTTCACCGAGGAGGCGGTGGCGGAATTTCTCCGGCGCCGCGCGCGCTCACCGATCAAGGCCGTGCTGCTCATGCAGGAGCGCTTCCCCGGCGTGGGCAACTGGATGGCCGACGAGGTGCTGTGGCGCGCAGGCTTCCATCCGCGCGCCAAGGCGGGCGCCTTCGGCCCGGTCTCCGTCCGA
>JBJTTY010000011.1:0-37441 GCA_046080425.1 Verrucomicrobiota bacterium | reverse complement strand
GCTGGTTTGGCGGAGACTCCGCCTTTCGCCACGATGTATCGCCTCGCCCTCAACATGCTCTTCGGAGACCGGGGCAAGCTGGCGATGCTGCTCTGCGGCCTGAGCTTCTCGGCGCTCCTGATGGCCCAGCAGACCTCGGTCTTCTTCGGCATCATGAGCTGGACGTACACCCCCGTGGTGAACATCCGGGCCAAGGTCTGGGTCAGCGACCCGATGGTCGAACAGGTCAACGACGCCAAGCCGATGCGTGACACCGACCTCGGTCGCGTCCGTTCCGTCGACGGCGTCTCCTGGGCCGCGCCGCTCCACACCTCCTTCCTTCAGGCGCGGATGCCGGACGGCAACTTCAAGCTCGTGACGCTCGTCGGGCTGGACGCCGACACCTTCGCTGGCGCGCCCGCCGAAATCGTGCAGGGCCGCATCGAGGACCTCCGCCTCCCCAACACCGTCATGATCGACGAGTGGGGCGCCCAGCTCATGAGCCGCACCGAGGTCGCCCCCGACGGCGCCGTCACCACGCGGCCCCTGCGTCCCGGGGACACCTTTGAGATCAACGACGTCGAGGCCCGCATCGTCGGCATCTGCCGCGTGCGCCGCGCGTTCACCGGCGGACCCTTCGCCTACACCACCTACGACCGCGCCAAGGCCTACACCCTCGGCGCCCGCCGCACCCTGAGCTTCATGCTCGTCGAGCCCGGCGCCGGCGTGACGCCCGCCGAACTCTGCGACCGGATCGAGCGTGAGACCGGCCTGCGCGCCTGGACTTCCGACACGGTCATCTGGGACTGGTCCGAACGCAGCCTCGCCCGCCACACCTTCTGGTGGTTCTGGCGCAACACGGGCATCCCGTTCTCCTTCGGCACCGCCGTCGCCCTCGGGCTCTTCGTGGGCATCGCGATCTCCGGGCAGACCTTCTACTCCTTCGTGCTGGAGAACCTCCGCTACTTCGCCGCGATCAAGGCGATGGGCGCCGGCATGGGCCTGCTGTCCCGCATGCTGGTCTTCCAGGCGCTGGTCGCGGGCCTGCTCGGCTTCGGCCTCGGCGCTGGCATGGCTCAGGCCATCGGACGCGTGATGATCGAGAAGGGCATGCCCCCCTTCGTCATGTTCCCGCAGGTGCTGTGGGCCACGCTGGTCTTCATCCTCGGCATCAGCCTGGTGTCCGCGCTCATCGGCATCGTTAAGGTGTCGCGCGTCGACGCCTCCACCGTCTTCCGCGGATGAGCGTGACGCCCGACACCGCCGCCGTCCGCGTCCGCGGGGTCGACATGGCCTTCGGGGAGGGAGAGTCGCGCGTGACCGCGCTCAAGCAGGCGACCTTCGAGGCGCGGGCGGGCGAACTCGTCATGCTCGTCGGACCTTCCGGGTGCGGTAAGACGACCCTGCTCTCCGTCATCGCGGGCACGCTCACGCCCCAGGCCGGCGAGATCGAGGTGTTCGACCAGCGGCTCGACGGCCTCGGCCAGGAGGCACTCACCGCCTTCCGCCGCCGTCACCTCGGCTTCGTCTTCCAGTCCTTCAACCTCATCCCCACGCTCTCCGTGGAGGAGAACGTCATGGTGCCGCTGCTCATCCAGGGAGCCAGCCATGAGGAGGCGCGCGCCCGTGCGCGCGCGATGCTCGGCAAGGTCGGCCTCACCGGCCGCGAGGAATCCCGTCCCGGAGCGCTCTCCGGCGGTCAGCAGCAGCGCGTGGCCATCGCCCGCGCGCTCGTGCACGGCCCCACGCTTCTCATCTGCGACGAGCCGACCTCGGCCCTGGACAAGGACACCGGCGCCCAGATCCTCGCGATGATCCGCGACCTCTCCCGCGCCCCCGGGCGCTGCGTGATCGTCGTCACCCACGACCACCGCATCTACCGGTTCGCCGACCGCATCGCCGAGATGGAGGACGGCCGCATCCGCCGCATGGTCGACGACCCCTCGCTCCTCGACCAGCCCCACGCCTAGACTTTCATGAAGCCACGCATCCTGCTCTACCTGCTCGCCGCCGCCGGCGCGGTCGCCGCGCTCCAGCTCACCCGCGGCACCGCCGACGAGAAGCCCGTCCAGCCGCCGCCCTACCGCCCCGCGGTCCGTGAGAAGGACGGGCTCATCGCGGCCGCCGGGCTCGTCGAGGCGGTCGCCGAGAACACCCTGCTCGGTGCGCCGGTGCCGGGTACGGTCGCCAAGGTGCACGTCAGGGTCTGGGACCGCGTGCGCGCCGGCGATCCGGTCATCACCCTCGACACGCGCGATCTCGACGCGCAGCGCGCGGTGCTCGCCGCGACGGTGTCGGCCGCCGAGGCGGTCGCCGAACGCGCCGAGGACCAGGTGCGCCGCTGGGAGACGATCAAGGACGGCGGCGCGGTCAGCGCCGGTGAACTGGTTGGTTACCGCGCCGCGGCCAAGGAGGCCCGCGCGCGTCTCGAGCTCGCCCGCGCCCAGCTCCGCCAGACGGAGGTCCAGCTCGACCGCATGGTCCTGCGCTCGCCCATCGACGCCACGGTCCTGCAGGTCAACGTCCGGGCCGGCGAATACGTCGCCTCCGGCGGCCGATCTCCGGCCGTGCTCGGCGACATCACCCGCCTCCAGATTCGCTGCGACGTCGACGAGCAGCTCGCCCCGCGGGTCCGAGAAGGGCTGCCCGCGCGCGGCTTCCTCAAGGGCGAGTCCGTCCGCGACGAGGCCGGCCGCGCCATCCCGCTCAAGTTCGTGCGCATCGAGCCCTTCGTCGTGCCCAAGGTCTCGCTGACCGGCGGCAGCGTCGAGCGCGTCGACACCCGCGTGCTCCAGGTGATCTACCAGTTCGAGCGTCCGACCGACCGCTCGGTGTTCGTCGGTCAGCAGATGGACGTCTTCATCGACGCCTCCCCCGATGCCACCAAGAAGTGAGCTGATCCTCGCGCTGGCTTTTCTGGCCGGTTGCGCGGGCGCTCCGGGCGTGAAACCCGCGGCACCCGTCGCGCCCAAGGCATTCACCGCCGCTGGCGCGCCCGCTGGCGCCGGATGGACGGAGGCCTTCGCCGACCCCGCGCTCATGGAGCTCGTCGCGCGCGCCCGCAAGGCGTCGCCCGACCTCGCCGTCGCCCGCGCCCGTCATCGCGAGGCGCTCGCCCTCCTGCGCGCCGAAGGGGCCGGCGACGAACCCGCCCTCACCGCCTCGGCCGGCGTCGAGTCCTCCCGCATCTCGGTCGCCAACGGCCGCTTCCCGCCCGGCATCCCGCGCCGCACCGACGTCACCGCGGTCGGCCTGCGCGCCTCCTGGGAGCTGGACTTCTGGGGCCGTCAGGCGTCCGCCGTGCGCGCCGCCGCCGAGGACGCGCGCGCCGCCGCGCTCACCGCCGATCAGGCCGACCTCGCGCTCACCGCCGAAGTCGCACGCCTCTGGTTCGCCGTACGCGCCGCCCGTGAGCAGGCCGCGTGCCTCTCGCAGGAGTTCATCGCGCGCGAACGCGAGATGCGCATCCTGGAGAAGTCCGTCGCCGCCGGCATCCTGCCCGAGGATCCGCTGTCCTCCGCACGTCTCGCCGCCGCGCAGGCCAAGGTCGACGAAGGGCTCGGGCTCCGCCGGCTCGCCGCCGCCGAGAACGCGCTCCGCGCGCTGATCGCCGCCGACCCCGGGTTCGCGCTGCCCGCCTCGGGCGCGCCGGCCGCCATGCCCGCGTTCGGTCCCGGACTGCCGTCCGACCTCCTCTTGCGCCGGCCCGATCTCGCCGCCGCCGCCGCGCGCTTCGACGCCGCCGTCGCGCGTGAAGGAGCGGCGCTGGCCGATTTCTATCCTTCCGTCACCCTCGGCGGTCAGGCCGGCTGGCAGGCCGACCCCGCGTCGCGCATCGGGAAGGGCGCGGCCGGATTCTGGAGCCTGGCGCCTTCCGTGGACCTGCCGCTGTTCGACGCCGGCCGTCGCGAGGCCGGACTCGAGGCCGCGCGCGCGCGCATGGACGGCGCCGCCGCCGAATGGACCCGCGCCGTACTGAACGCCTTCCGTGAGGTCGAGGACGCACTGGCCGATTTGCGTGAGCTCGCCCTGCAGGAGGAGCTGACCGCCCGCGTCGTCGAGGCCGCCCGCGACCGACTCCGCAACGCCGAGGCGCGTCAGCGCGCCGGCGTCGCCCCCGAAGCCGAGGTCATCGCCAACGCCCGCGACGAGGCCCTCGCTCGGCGCACCCTCGCCGGCGTCGTCTGGGAGCGCCGGCAGGCGGCCGTCCGCCTCGCCGCGGCGACCGGCGGCGGTTGGAGCGAGCCGCGGTGACACCCGGACGCAGGAAGGGCTCCCTTCCGGGAGCCCTTCGGTTCAAGCCTTGATCTGCGGACGCTTCGGGTCCGGCCAGTCGATGTGGTAGAACTCGCCGCGCGGCTTGTCGACGCGCTCGTAGGTGTGGGCGCCGAAGAAGTCGCGCTGCCCCTGCAGCAGGTTCTGCGGCAGCGACTCCGTGCGGTAGGAGTCGAAGTAGGAGAGCGCGGAGCCGAGGCAGGGCGTCGGGATGCCGTGCTTCACCGCGAGCGCCAGCACCTTGCGCCAGTTCTTCTGCGCCTGGCGCACGGTCTTCTTGAAGTACGGGTCGAGCAGCAGGTTGGCGAGGCGGGGCTTCTTCGCGAAGGCCTCCGTAATCTTCTGCAGGAAGCGCGCGCGGATGATGCAGCCCCCGCGCCAGATCTGGGCGATCTCGCCGAAGTTGAGCTTCCACTTGTACTCGTTCTGCGCCTCGCGCATCAGCTGGAAGCCTTGCGCGTAGGAGCAGATCTTGGAGGAGTAGAGCGCGTCGCGGATCATCGCGACCACCTTGGCGCGGTCGGGGTTCGTCATGGCGCGCTTCGGTCCGCGCAGCGCCTTGGCGGCGGCCACGCGCTCCTCCTTCACCGCGGAGAGGCAGCGGGCGAAGACCGCTTCGGCGATGGTCGGCGCGGCGACGCCCATGTCGAGGGCGTTGGCGCTCGTCCACTTGCCCGTGCCCTTCTGGCCGGCGGTGTCCAGGATCACGTCGACCAGCGGACGGCCGGTCTCGGGATCCTTCTGCTTGAGCACCTTGGCGGTGATCTCGATGAGGAAGGAGTTGAGGTCGCCCTGGTTCCACTCCTCGAACACGGAGCCGATCTCGTCGGGCGTCATGCCGAGCAGGCCGCGCATCAGGTCGTAGGCCTCGCAGATCATCTGCATGTCGCCGTATTCGATGCCGTTGTGGACCATCTTCACGTAGTGGCCGGCGCCGTCCGGTCCGATGTGGGTCACGCAGGGCACGCCGCCCTTGATGGGCTTGCCGGGCTTGGCGCCGGTCAGCTCCACGCCCGTCACGGCGTCCACCTTGGAGGCGACCGCCTCCCAGATGGGCTTGAGTTCGGCCCAGGCGGCGGGGTCGCCGCCGGGCATGAGGGACGGCCCGAAGCGGGCGCCTTCCTCGCCGCCGGAGACGCCGGAGCCGATGAAGCGCAGGCCCTTGGCTCTGAGGTCCTTTTCACGGCGGATGGTGTCCGTCCAGAGCGCGTTGCCGCCGTCGATGATGATGTCGCCGGGCTCGAACACCGAGACCAGCTCGTTGATGACCGCGTCGGTCGGGCCACCGGCCTTGACCAGGATGACGGCCTTGCGGGGCTTCTTCAGGGAGGCGGCGAAGTCCTTCATCGTCGGGCAGCCGGTGAGCTTGCCCGGGGTGTTCGGGTTCTCCTTCACGAATTCGTCCGTCTTCGCCGTCGTCCGGTTGTAGACCGAGATCGCGAAGCCGTGGTCGGCGATGTTGAGGGCCAGGTTCTGGCCCATAACGGCCAGCCCGATGAGTCCGATGTCGGATTGCATAAGTGGCCGCATCGCAAACCCGCCACCCGGCGATGGCAACCTATAAAGGGGATTTAAAGGGGTTTTTGGCCGTTTTTCGGGGGTGCTTGGCCCCTTTCG
The DNA here is from genome assembly GCA_046080425.1 of Verrucomicrobiota bacterium. Classification (GTDB taxonomy): domain Bacteria; phylum Verrucomicrobiota; class Verrucomicrobiia; order Opitutales; family UBA953; genus UBA953. The sequence continues at coordinate 31,570 of JBJTTY010000011.1, read as the reverse complement.
CCTCGCCTCACCGCAGGGGACGGACAAGTTTTCCCTTTCTCATGGCTCAGCTCGAAGGCAGGCGCATCACCCTCGGGGTCACGGGCTCCATCGCGGCCTACAAGGCGGCCGACCTGACGTCCCAGCTCATCAAGCTCGGAGCGGAGGTCCAGGTGGTCATGACCCGGGGTGCCGCCCAGTTCATCACCCCGATGACCCTGCAGGTGCTTTCCCGGCGCCCCGTGGCCTCCGATCTCTGGGCCGAAGGGCAGGGGACGTCGCCCGGGCACATCGAGGTGGCCGACACGACCGACCTTCTCCTCGTCGCGCCGCTCTCCGCCAACGTCCTGGCCGAGTTCGCCCACGGGCTCGCGCCGGACTTCCTCACCAGCGTCTATCTCGCCCATCGCGGCCCCGTGCTGCTCTGCCCGGCCATGAACGGCAAGATGTGGTCCCATCCCGCCACCCGCGCGAACCTCGAGACCCTGCGCGGCCGCGGCCATGCGGTGGTCGAGCCGGCCGAGGGCATGCTTGCCTGCGGTTACGAGGGTGTCGGCAAGCTGGCGCCCGTGGAGGAGATCGTCTCCCGCACGCTGGCCATCCTGGGCTGAGCCCATGGATCCGCGCGCGCTACGCGAGCGGGTCGAGGCCGAGGCGCGCGCCCTCGGGTTCGACGCCTTCGGCGTGGCGCCGGTCGACGCCGACGTGCGCGCGGACTACTTCCGCCGCTGGATCGCCGACGGCATGCACGGCGACATGGACTGGCTGGCCAAGGATCCCGCACGTCGTACCGACGCCACACGCGTCCTGCCCGAGGCACGCAGCCTCGTCGTCGTCGGGCTCAACTACTACCAGCCGCATCCGCCCGCCGGCTACCGCATCGCCAAGTACGCCCTCGGCGCTGACTACCACGACGTCATCCTGCGCCGTCTCAAGCGCCTCTGCACGGCGATGCGCGCCCTCGGCGGCGAGCAGAAGCCCTACGTCGACACCGGGCCCGTGCTCGAGAAGCCCGTGGCCGCGGCCGCCGGCCTCGGCTGGCAGGGCAAGAGCACCATCCTCATCCACCGCGGCGCCGGCACCTGGCTCTTCCTCGGCGTGGTGCTGACGACCCTGGAGCTCGAAGCGGCGTCCGCACCCGAGCCGGACCGGTGCGGCACCTGCACCCGCTGCATTACCGCCTGCCCGACCCGCGCCATCGTCGCGCCTTACCGGTTGGATGCGCGCCGTTGCCTTGCCTACCTCACCATCGAGCATCGCGGCGCGATCCCCGAGGAGTTCCGCGAGGCCCTAGGCGACCGCGTGTTCGGCTGCGACGACTGCCTCGACGTGTGTCCTTGGAACCGCTGGGCGCGACGCACGCGGGAGGAACGCTTCGCTCCCCGGCCCCATCCTCCGCTCCGCGACACGCTCCGCTGGACCGAGGAGTCCTTCCTCGCCCATTTCCGGGGCACGCCCGTGCGGCGACTCGGCCTCGCCCGGTGGCGCCGCAATGCGCTCACCGTGCTGGGTAACGTCGGCGGCGCCGAGGACCTGCCCGCGGTCGAGGCCCTTCTCGGCGACGCCGATCCCGTCGTCGCGGAGCACGCCGCCTGGGCGGCCGCCCGGCTCCGCACGCGCTGACCGAACCTCCTTGTTGCTTCGCCCGAGGCGTCCGTCCTAACCTCGCTCCGTGACCCTCGCCCAGGCCTACGCCGCGCTCGCCGCCTTCCTTCTCCTTTCGGGATGGCTCGTGTTTTTCAACGCGGCCCCGCTGAGGACGTTCCGGCGTTCGCGCCCCGCCGCGCTCCTGCTCACCTGCACGGTGACGGCATGGTTCGGATGGTGGCTGCTGAACCTGCCGGATCCCGACCTGGCCGGACTGCCGCGCGAGCCCATCGCCATCGGGTTCGTCGTCTGCAGCCTGGCCACGCTGATCACGATGCCCGACCTCCTTCCGGTCCGGGCCTTGGGCGTGGCCATGATGTTCCTCGCCCGCCACGTCCTGGACGCAGGCTTCGGGCGCCTCCCGGACAGCCTGCTCGCCGCCTCGGTCAGCTACGGCTTCCTCGTCATCTTCGGCCTCTGGTGGGCTTCCTCGCCGCCCGCCTTCGTCCGTCACTGCGACTGGGTCCTGGCGGAATCCTTCCGCCGTCGCTCGGCCGGAGGATTCCTGATCCTGCTCGGCGTCGCCTGCGCCGTCTCTGCCCTCGCGTGAGCCGACCGCTGCTGATCGTCGTCTCCGGCCCCGCGGGCAGCGGCAAGACGACCCTCTGCGACCGGCTGACCCGGGCCCATCCGGAGGCCATCCGTCGCGTCGTCACCTGCACGACCCGCGCGCCCCGCGCCGGCGAGCGGGACGGCCTCGACTACCATTTCCTCGGCCGCCCTGAATTCGAGGCGCAGGTCAAGGCCGGCGTCTTCCTCGAGCATGCGACCGTCCACGGCAACCTCTACGGACCGCGCGCCGCCGACGTGGCGACGCATCTCGCCGCCGGTCATGACGCCCTGCTCAACGTCGACGTCCAGGGCGCCGCCACCATCCGGGCCAAGGGCGCGGCCGACCCTCGGCTCGCCGCATCCCTCGTCACCGTCTTCATACGCGTGAGCGACCGGACCGAGCTCCGCCGACGGCTGACCGGGCGCGGCACCGACGCCGCCGATGAGATCGAGCGGCGCGTCCTGGCAGCGGAGGAGGAGCTGCGGCACGCTGGCGAGTATGCGCACGTCATCGAGAGCGGCTCCCGCGAGGCGGACTTCGCCGCACTGGAGGCGATCTATCTCGCCGAGAAGGCCCGGCGGCCGTGATGGAGCCCAAGGACATCGCCGCGGTCCTCGATGAGATCGCCACGCTGCTCGAACTCACGGGGGAGAACCCGTTCAAGATTCGCGCCTACTCCGCCGGCGCCCGCGCGCTCGAGAGCCTGCCGGAGGACCTCGACACGCTCATCGCCGAAGGCCGGCTCGGCGACCTGCCCGGATTCGGCGAGGCCCTCGTCGAGAAGGTCACCGAGCTCCGCCGGAAGGGTGAGCTGGCCTTCCACCGCAAGCTTAAGGCCTCGATCCCCGGCGGCCTCCTCGAGGTCCTCCAGATTCCCGGCCTCGGTCCGAAGAAGGTGCGCGCGCTCTGGAAGGAGCTCGGCGTCGAGGACATCGCGAAGCTCAAGGAGGTCTGCGATTCGGGCGCCGTCGCCGAGCTGAAGGGCTTCGGAGCCAAGACCCAGGCCAAGATCCTCGACGGCATCAGGAACCGCGTCGCCTACGCCAAGCGCCACCGCTGGTATCAGGCCGCGGAGGTCGCCGGCCCGATCCTTTCCGGCCTGCGGGCGCTCCCCCAGGTCGAACACGCGGAGGCCGCCGGCTCGCTCCGCCGCAACCGTGAGACCGTGGGCGACCTCGACTTCCTGGTCGCCTCGGAGCAGCCCGGTCCGGTGATGGAGTGGTTCGTCGCCCGTCCCGGCGTCAAGGAAGTGACCGCCCACGGGGAGACCAAGTCCAGCGTGCGCTTCGAGAGTGGCCTCCAGGCCGACCTCCGCGTCGTGCCCGCGGAGCAGTTCTTCTTCGCGCTGCATCACTTCACCGGCTCCAAGGATCACAACGTCGCGATGCGCCACCGTGCGCTCGGACGCGGGCTCAGCATGAGCGAGTGGGGCTTCAAGTCGGTCGACGGGACCGCGCCCGCCCCCGGCGCGGCCAGCGAGGAGGAAGTCTTCCGCGCCCTCGGGCTGCCGTGGATTCCGCCGGAGCTCCGCGAGGGTTCGGGTGAGATCGAGGCCGCCGAGCTGGGCGCGCTGCCCGACCTCATCCGTCCCGAGCAGCTTCGCGGCGTCTTCCACGTCCACACCACCGAATCGGACGGCGACGACACGCTGGAGCGCATGGCCGAGGCGGCCGAGGCCTTCGGCTGGGAATACCTCGGGATCTCCGACCACTCGAAGTCGAGCCAGCAGGCGGGCGGCCTGGACGAGGCGCGGCTCGCCGCGCAGGCGAAGGCGGTCGGGAGACTCAACGCCTCGGGCAGATTCCGCGTGCGCGTGCTCGCCGGCAGCGAGGTCGACATCCTCCGCGACGGCGCGCTCGACTTCTCCGACGACGTCCTGGCCGGCCTGGACTTCGTCGTGGCCTCCGTCCACAGCCTGTTCACGCTCGACGCCGAGGCCCAGACGGCGCGCATCATCCGTGCGGTCGAGAACGAGCACGTCGACATGATCGGCCACCTCACCGGGCGCCTCATCAACCGCCGCGAGCCCTACGACCTCGATATCCCGCGGATCATCGACGCCTGCGCGGCCAACGACACCTGCATCGAGCTCAACGCGAACCCCTGGCGCCTCGACATGGACTGGCGGTGGTGGCGACGAGCGGCGGAGAAGGGCGTCCTCTGCGCCATCAATCCCGACGCCCATGCCGCCGACCAGCTAGGGTTCACCGACTACGGCGTGCGGGTCGCCCGCAAGGGCTGGCTCACGTCGGCCGGCGTGCTCAACGCCCGGCCCCTCGGCGAGGTGCTCAGCTGGCTCGGCCGCTGACCCGATTCCGGCTCGCCCTCCGACCCGGGCCGACGCAGTCTCCCCCCATGCTGCACGACAAGCGCCGCCTGCTGCTCATCGCCGGTCCCTGCTCGCTGGAGAACGAGGCCAACTGCCGCACCGTCGCCAAGGAGCTGCGCGCCCTCGCCGACCGCCTGCCCGAGCTCAACGTCGTCTTCAAGGGCTCCTACGACAAGGCCAACCGCACGTCGCTTGCCGGCGTGCGCGGCCCGGGCATGGAGGCCGGCCTCGAGCTGCTCCGGCTCGTGAAGAAGGACTACCGGTTCCCGACCCTCACCGACGTGCACGGTCCTGAGCAGTGCGAGCCCGTCGGCAAGGCGGTCGACGCCCTGCAGATCCCCGCCTTCATGTGCCGCCAGACGGACCTGCTGGTCGCCGCCGCGCGCACGGGCCGGATCGTCAACGTGAAGAAGGGCCAGTTCCTCTCGCCCCAGGAGATGCGCTTCGTCGTGGACAAGCTGGAGGGCGCCGGCGCGGCCGAGATCTGGCAGACCGACCGTGGCACGACCTTCGGCTACCAGAACCTCGTCGTAGACATGCGCTCCTTCCGCATCATGTCCGCCTTCGGTCATCCGACCGTGATGGACGCCACGCACGCGGTGCAGCTGCCCGGCGCGGCCGGAGGCTCCTCGGGCGGTCAGCGCGAGTTCGTGCCCGTGCTCGCCAAGGCCGCCCTCGCCGCGGGCGCCGACGGTCTCTTTATGGAGACGCATCCGGATCCGTCCAAGGCGGCGTCCGACGGACCCAGCCAGGTGCCGCTCGCGGAGTTCCCTGCGCTGGTCGAGACCTGCCTGCGCGTCTGGAAGGCCGTCCGCGCCTAGACGGCCAGCCTGGCGATCGCCGCCCGGTCCGGCTTGCCGCTGGCGTCCGTCGGGAGGCTGGGCAAGAAGACGTAGCGCCGCGGGCGCGCCGCGGGCTCGAGCGTCTCGCAGGCCGTCCGGAGCGCGGGCTCGGCGTCGCGGGAGGCGATGACGCAGGCGGTCACGACTTCGCCCCAGCGTCCGTCCGCGACGCCGATCACGAGCGCCTCCCTGACCAGGCCCGTGTCCAGCAGCGCGCGTTCGACGCGGGCCGGATCGACCTTCTCGCCGCCGGTGACAATCACGCGGTCGGCCCGGCCCAGGATCTTCACGTCGCCGTTCGCGTCGACTTCTCCACGGTCACCGCTTCGCCAGGGCCGGCCCAGCGGGCCGTCGGGCCAGACGCCGAGACCGAGCGCGGGAGAGTCGACGGTCACCACGCCCTGCGCGTCGGTCGCGAGTCTCGTGCCGGGCAGGGGCGCCCCCCGCACGTCCTCGCCCGACCAGAGCCGTTCCGGCGGGCAGAGCGCGCAGGCCGCCGCGGTTTCGGTCGAGCCGTACGTCAGGAACACGGGCAGCCGCCGCGAGCGGATCTCGCTGAGCAGCGGGGCCGGGACCGACGAGCCTCCGAGCAGGATGACGTCGAAGCCGCGCAGCCAGCCTTCGCCGTCCGTGCGCGCGAGCAGGCGCGAGAGCTGCGCCGGCACGAGCGAGACGACCTTCGTGCCGCCCGACGGAAGCGCGACCGGGGGCAGCGCCCGTTCCGGATCGAAGCGTCCGTCCACGACCGCGTGCGCGCCGCTCGTGACCCTTGCGCGGATCGCCGGCATCAGTCCGCTCACGTGCCAGGGCGGCGTGCAGGTGACCCCGTGCAGCACGGGCGCGAGCCCCCTGGCGGCGAGCATGTCACGGAGCGCGAGCGCCGCGGCACGCAGCGTCTCCGGCGAATGGATCACGAACTTCACCTTTCCGCCGGTGCCGCCGGTCGGAATCATCAGGCGCGAGCGCCAGCCGGTCGGCCAGTCGCAGGCGCCGAGGCCGCGCGGCTCCAGGTCCGCACCCCGGATGGGCGTGCCGCGCGGAATCTGCCTTGCGGCCTCGGCCAGCTCCGTCCCCGCCCAGTGAGGATTGCCCAGGAAGACCGGCAGGCCCGCGTCATGTGCGCGCAAGGTCTCACGCAGGTGTTCGGCGTGGTCCGCGTGGAAGACCGCAAGCGCGCTCATGCCAGCTCCTCCCAGAACTTCTCCCAGTCGTAGCCGCCGAGTCCGCGTGCGTAGGGCCCGGCCTCATGACGGTCCCGTCCGTCCAGCTCGAACCTTCCGAGTGTGTCGAAGCCGACCGCGAGAGGAGCGGGGTCGAGCGAAGCGAGCCAGAGGCCCGCCTGCCGGCCGATGGCCGTCTCGAAGCACGAAGAATAGACGACCGGGGCCGCGCGTGTCCCGCGCCAGGTGAGAAAAGCGTCCCAGTCGCCCGCGAGGGAGGGCTTCACCACCGCCGGCCCGGCCCATGCGGGCCCGTCCGGCGTCGTGAACGACTCGTCCAGCGCGACCTTCTCGTATCCGAGCGAGGCGTAGCCCGCGTGGCCGACGGGCAGGGGTTGCTCCAGGAATTCGACGCGGGCCTCGGAACGCGCGAACTCCGTCCAGAGACGCGCAGCCGCGAGGTCCAGCGAGCCGTTGGCGTCGAGCCTCAGGACGCCCGGGAACCGGTCGAGCGCCTCGCGCGCGAGGTCCGGTCCGTCGCCAGGCCCGATCTTCAGCTTCAGCGTACGATGCCCCTGCGCCGCCTTCTCGCGCACGTCCTCGCCCGCGGTGATGAGGCCGGCGCAGGGCAGCGCGCCGTCGAACGCCGCGATCTCCGTCCAGCGGCGGCAGGAAGAAAGCGCGGCGGCGAGGGCCGGCATCGGCCGTGAGGCCGCCTTGGAAATGAGGCGCGCGAGGTCGCCCTGCGCCGCGCGCAGGACCTCGGCCGCCGCCTCGGCCGATTCCGTCGGGAAGCCCGGCCAGGGCGCGACCTCGCCGAAGCCGACAAGCCCTTCCGACTCCGTGCGGATCACCGCGCGGTCGACCGCTTCGACCGTGCCGGCTCCCGTGCCGACGGCCTTGCGGAATCGTCGGCGGATTCTCCGGAACTCGTAGTTTCCCCCGTGCATTCCGTCCAAAGTCACGCAATCCGGCCTTTTCCGCAAAAACAAATTGCCTCGACGGAGCACGCCCCCTAACACCCTTCGGGGAAACCGACCTTCCATGGCCTCCGCTAAAACCAAGGGCCGCGTTTCCCTCGACGAACGCTTTTACCTGCCCGCCGACGCGTTCTTCACCGCCAACGCCGGGCTCGGCCTGACTTACGACGACGTCTCCCTGGCCACCCGTTACTCCGAGGTCCTGCCGCGGATGACCCGTCTCGACACCTCCCTTTCCGAGTCCCTTCCGCTCTCCCTGCCCGTCGTCTCGTCGGACATGGACACCGTGACCGAGCACCGCATGGCGATTGCCATGGCCCTCAACGGCGGACTCGGCCTGCTGCACTACAACATGTCGGAGCCCGACCAGGTCGCCGAGGTGCGCCGGGTCAAGAACCACATCCACGGCATGATCGCCGAGCCCGCCGTCGTCTCGCCCGAAGACCGCATCGGCGACGTCCTCGCCCGCATCGAGCGCGACGGCCTCGCCTTCAGCACCTTCCCCGTCACCTCGCCGGACGGCCAGCTGGCCGGCCTGCTGCCCGGGAGCGCGGTCAAGGAACGCCACCGCGAGCGCAAGGTGGCCGCGGTCATGATCCCCCGCGACCGCGTATTCTCCGTCGTGGAGAAGGACCTCGGCAAGGATCCGATCGCCACCGCCGACCGTCTCTTCTCCGAGAACGTCGGCCAGAACAAGCTGCTCGTCGTCGACGCCCGCAACCGCCTCCGCGGCCTCTTCACCCTGAGCGACATCGAGCGCATCTCCGAGGAGTCCCGCGCGCACGTGCGTCCCACCCGTGACGCCGATTTCCGTCTGCGCGTGGGCGCGGCCGTCTCCGTCCCGCGGGACGCCGACGGCGAGATCGACCGGGCGCGTCTCCTCCGCCACGTCGGCGCCCTCATCGAGGAGGGCGTGGACGCCGTGGCCGTCTCCACCGCGCACGGTCACACCAAGGGCGTCGGCGACGCCGTCCGCATCCTGCGCAAGGCGCATCGCGGACTCACGCTCATCGCCGGCAACGTCACCAGCGCGGAGGGCGTGGAGTTCCTCGCCGCGGCCGGCGCGGACTCGGTCAAGATCGGCCAGGGCCCCGGCTCCATCTGCACCACCCGCATCGTCGCCGGCGTCGGCATCCCGCAGCTCACCGCGCTCTACGTCGCCTCCCGCGCCGCGGCCCGCAAGGGCGTGCGCGTGATCGCCGACGGCGGCGTCACCAAGAGCGGCGACATGGTGAAGGCGCTCACGCTCGCCGACGCGGTCATCCTCGGCGGCCTGCTCGCCGGCAGCCGCGAGGCGCCCGGCAAGCTGATGGAGATCAACGGCAAGACTTACAAGGAGTACCGCGGCATGGGCTCGCACGAGGCGATGCGCAAGGGTTCCGCGGCCCGCTACGGCCACAGCGCCAGCGGCAAGTTCAACAAGGTGGCCGCCGAGGGCATCGAGGCCCTCAAGGAGGTCTCCGGTTCGGTGGACCAGGTGCTCGCCAGCCTCGCCGGCGGCGTCCAGAGCGGCCTCGGCTACCTCGGCGCGCGCAACCTCGCCGAGCATCGGCGCAACGCCCGCTACATCCGCGTCACGCCCGCCGGCCAGCGCGAGGCCGCGCCGCACGACGTCATCGAAATCAAGGCCGGCTCCTGAACATGATCCTCTTCATCCGTCTCCTCGCCGCCTTCCTCGTCGGCGCTGTCGCCGGCGCCGTCGCGGTGCTCTATCTGCAGCCCACGTTCTCCATCGTCGTCACCAACGCGCCCGCCGGGGTGACCACCCTCGTCGCCGCCCATCCGCCCGTGGTCGAGGAGCCGGAGTTCGTGCCGCCCCCGTCGCCGGTCAACGTTCCCGTCGCCGGGGGCAAGCCGGCCGCGCCCACGCCCGGCGTCTCCGTTCCGCCTCCGGCGACGCCCGCCCCGGACGCGCCGATCGAATACGCCCAGGTCGCCGGACGTCCCGCCTTCTGGCCGGCCGAGGTGCAGGCCGTGGTCCCTTCGGTGATCACTCTCAGCGAGGACGGAAAGAAGACCGAGGAGATGCGCATCGCCTCCGGCACGACCCTGCAGCTTTCCGGCGTGCAGCCCGACGGCACGCTCGAACTGCGCGCCCAGGGGCGCAAGTTCACCTTGCACGCCAAGTTCACCGACTTCGACGGCCTCGTCCGGAAGAAGGCCCGTGAACTCATCGCGCGTGCCTCCGGCGCGACGCCGGCCGCTCCTGCGCCCGCCGACCCCGCCGCCGCGGCTCCCGTCGCGGCGGCCGTCCCGACCACGCCTGCGAAGCCCAGGGGCCCGCTCACGATGCAGCAGAAGCTCGACGCCCTTTATGGACGCAACTTGGAGGAGCCCGTCGCCCCGCCTTCCCCGCCGTCCGCCGCGCCGACCGTTCCTTCCGCCGCGCCTGCGCCGGCGTCGTCTGCGCCGTCGGAATCCGCCGATCAGTCGGCCAAGGAGGCGGACCTCAAGCGGCGCATGGACGGACTCTTCAAGCCCGCGCCCGCTCCGGCGCGATGAGCGGAGCCAAGGTCTTCTCCTGGAACGTCAACGGCGTCCGGTCCGCGCTCGGCAAGGGCCTGGCGGATTTCATCGCGCAGGCCGATCCCGACGTCCTCTGCCTCCAGGAGACCAAGTGCGAGACCGCGGTGGCTTCGGCGCTGGGACTTCCGTTCGCCCATCAGTTCTGGCATGAGGCCGGGAAGAAGGGCTACTCCGGCACGGCCGTCCTCTCGAAACGTCCGCCCCTCTCCGTGAAGATCGACTTCCCCGGCGACCATCCCGCCGAAGGACGCGTCGTGACCGCCGAGTTCCCGGGACTCCACGTCGTCAGCGCGTACGTTCCGAATTCGCAGCGCGAGCTGGAGCGACTCGACTACCGTCTGGAGTGGGACGCCGACTTCCGCCGCCATCTGGCGCGCCTGGCCAAGACCAAGCCCGTGCTCGTCTGCGGCGACCTCAACGTCGCGCATCGGGAGATCGACCTTGCGAACCCGGATTCAAACCGTCGCAACGCCGGCTTCACTGACGAGGAGCGGGAGTCCTTCGGCGTCCTGCTCGACGACCACGGCTTCACCGACACCTTCCGTTCCGCCCATCCCGACCTCGCGCGACGTTACAGCTGGTGGAGCTACCGTCCCGGCATCCGTGATCGCAACATCGGGTGGCGCCTCGACTACTGCCTCGCTTCCGACGGCCTGAATTGGTCGGCGCCGGAGATCCATGACCGCGTCAGGGGTTCCGACCACTGTCCCGTCTCCGTGGTCGTGCAGGCCGACCTCGGCTGAGCCCGCTCACTGCGGCCCGGCTTTCGGGCGCCCGTCCCAGTCCAGCCCGCGCTTCGCGAGCGCCGCCTTCATGAGCCCTGCGAAGAGCAGCAGCGTCCCCGCCGCGAAGCTCCACAGGCCCCAGACCGGCCAGAACCCTTCCAGCCTCCCGTCCTGCGGGCGGTGCTTCGCGTAGCGCACCGCGATGCGGCCGTCCTGCGGCACCTGTCCGTAGAAATCTTCGCGCACCTCGTGCCGGCGGCCTTCGGCGTCCACGTAGCGCACCGTCACCACCGTGTTCTCATGCAGGACGCCGCGCCGTCGGTGCCGCAGCACCTCGTGGTCGACGATTTGCCCCGTGACCGTGGCGGAGTTGAGCTCGAACGCCGCGCAGTAGGCGAGCCAGCCCAGCATGTAGAGCGTGATGACCAGCGTCACCACCGTCGGCACGCCGGGCCCCGGCTGTTCCGTCTCCGATCGGCCGAAGACGCGCATGTCAGCGCGCCTCCATGAGCCGCCGGATCCAGGGGGTGAGCACGAACAGCGCGGCGGCGACGGCGGCGACCGCCCAGGTCTGTTCCAGGAAGAAGGCGCCCATGGCCGCCGGATCCTGTGCGGTGAATTCGCCGGCGAGCGAGCCCGCCAGCTTGCTGCCGATCGCCGTGGCCAGGAACCACACGCCCAGGATCATCGAGGTTAGACGGGCGGGCGCCAGCTTCGTCATCGTGCTGAGCCCCACCGGGCTCAGGCACATCTCCCCGACCGTCTGCAGCAGGTAGACGCTCAGCAGCCACTCGGGCCCGACCTTGCCCGCGGCCGTCGCGGAGGACGCCGGCACCATGAGCGCGAACGAGAGTCCGAGGAACAGCAGGCCGAGCCCGAACTTCGCCGGCACCGAGGGCTGGGAATGTCCGAGCCGCATCCACCCCCAGGCGAACGCGGGCGCAAGCGCCATCACCATGAGCGCGTTCACCGACTGCCACCAGGCGGAGGGGAACGGCTCGCCGAAGGCCTCGTTGCGCGTGAGCTCGTCGGCGAAGAGCGTGAGCGTCGAGCCCGCCTGTTCGAAGATCGCCCAGAAGAGCGTCGCGGCCAGGAAGAAGATGAGCACCGCCGCCAGCCGCCGGCTCTCGCCGTCCTTGCGGATGACGCCGAGCCAGACCACGCCCATCGCGGGCAGGACGCAGAGCGCGGGCATGATCCAGTGCGCCGAGGACGCGAAGGAAAGCGTGAGTCCGAGCGCCGCCGTGCCGGCCGCGACGGCCGCCAGCCGCCCCCATGGGCGGTGACCGTGCGCCGGCGGTGAGCCGACCCGGCCGAGCCAGCTCAGCCGTCGCACGTAGATCAGCACTCCGAAAGTCATGCCTACGCCCGCGGCGCCAAAGCCCCAGTGCCAGGAGGAGGCCGGGTCGATGCCGGCCGCGGCCAGCCAGCTTCTGAATGTCTCGCCTTGGGCCAGCCAGCCCGTGACCAGCGGCGCGGCGAACGCCCCGAGGTTGATCCCCATGTAGAAGAGGGAGAACCCGGCGTCCCGGCGATGGTCGCCCGGCGCGTAAAGACCGCCGACCAGCGTGCTGATGCTGGGCTTGAGCAGCCCCGTGCCCGCCGCCACCAGCGTGAGTCCCGCGTAGAAGGTCGCCGTCCCGGGCACCGCGAGCGTGAAGTGCCCCAGCGTGATGACCGCACCCCCGATGAGCACCGCTCGGCGTGCGCCCAGGAAGTTGTCGGCGATGAATCCGCCCAGGATGCACACCATGTAGGTGAGCATCGTGTAGTTGCCGTAGACCGTCGTGGCGTGCGCCTGGTCCCAGCCCAGGCCTCCTTTGGCCGCCGGCTCCATCATGAAGAGCAGCAGCAGCGCGCGCATCCCGTAGTAGGAGAAGCGCTCCCACATTTCCGCATAGAAGAGATTGCTCAGGCCCTTCGGGTGGCCGCCGATGCCCCCCTCCGGGACGGTTTCCAGGACGTGCGGGACCGGATCAGGCAGTGGGGCGGGGCGGGACACCGCAGGCAGGGTCGTTTTCGGGCCTCAATCGGGCAACGCATTAAAAACAGGCCGACATTGACAAACCCTCCCGTCCTTCTACTTTTGAGACTCATTCTCAATTAGCGTGACCCCTGTTTCTCAGCTTCAGCCCGGTCAGTTCGGGAAGTTGGCCCACCTCGATCCCGAGCGTGAGGTCGACCAGCGTCTGATGGCCTTGGGTCTCCTCCCTGGGATGACCCTGAAGCTGGTGCGCCGGGCGCCGTTGGGGGATCCCGTGGCCATCGAGTTCGGCGGCCAGGTGATCAGTCTCCGCAAGGCCGAGGCGGAGAGCCTGATCGTGGACGTCGCGGCCGACTGTCCCGTCCAGCGACCCCGCGGCACGCCGTGAGCGCCGATCCTGAACCGTTGGTGGCGCTCGTCGGCAATCCCAACACCGGCAAGTCCACCCTCTTCAACGCCCTCACGGGCCTGCGTCAGCGCGTCGGCAACTATCCCGGCGTGACCGTCGCCAGGAAATCGGGCCAGTGCGACCTCGGACCGGCTGGCCGGGTCGAGCTGGTCGACCTGCCCGGACTTTACTCGCTGGCCGCCTCCTCGCCCGACGAGCAGGTCGTGGTGGATGCCCTCACGGGCCGCATTTCCGGCGACCGCCGTCCCGACGCCGTCCTGCTCGTCGTCGATGCCACCAATCTCCTGCGCAACCTCTTCCTCGCCTCGCAGGTCGCGGAGCTCGGCGTGCCTATGGCCGTCGTGCTCAACCAGGCTGACATCGCGCGTGAGCAGGGCCTGCGCATCGACGTCGCGCTGCTGTCCCGCCGCCTCGGCGGCGTGCCCGTCGTGCTGGCCTCAGCCTGGAAGGGCGAGGGCGTGTCCGAAGTCCGCCGCGCCATCGCACAGACTCTCTCCGAGCGCCGGCTGGCCGGGCGCGTCGTCTGGCCCGCGCCCGTCGCCGCGGCTCTGGACGAAGTGACCGCGGCCCTGCGGTCTGACCTCGGCGTCGCGCCCACCGCCGCCGAGGCGCAGCGCGCGCTCTTCGACGCCTCGGGCTCCACCGCCGCACGCCTCGGCTGGACCGGTCCCCGGCGCGACCTCGTCCTCCGCTCGGCCCGCGACAAGGTGCGTCGCGGCGGCTACAATCCCTTCGCGGCGGAACCCCTCGCGCACTACGCCCACCTGAAGTCCCTGCTTGAGGGCGTCGTCGAGGAGGGCGGCTCCGCGCGGAGCGCCTCTGCGGCCGTCGACCGCCTGCTGCTGCACCGCCTCCTGGGCCCCGTCCTGTTCGCCGCCATCATGCTCGGGCTCTTCGCCTCCGTCTTCTGGCTCGCGAAATTCCCCATGGGCTGGATTCAGGACGGCGTCGACCTCCTCCGTGGTTTTGTCGCTCCGAAGTTCGCCGCCACGCCCATGCTGCAGAGCCTCGTCGCGGACGGCGTCATCGGCGGCGTCGGCGCGTTCCTGTCCTTCCTCCCCCAGATCCTGATTCTCTTCCTCTTCGTCGGCATCCTTGAGGACAGCGGCTACATGGCGCGTGCGGCGTTCATCATGGACCGCCTCTTCAGCTGGTGCGGACTCAGCGGAAAGAGCTTCGTGCCGCTGCTCTCGGGTTTCGCCTGCGCCATCCCCGGACTGCTTTCCACGCGCACCATCGAGGACCCCAAGGCCCGCCTCGCCACCGCCTTCGCCGTCCCCTTCATGAGCTGTTCGGCGCGCTTCCCCGTGTACGCCCTCATGTGCTCGGCATTCATCGGCCCGGCCTACGGCCCCGGCTGGGAATCGGCGGCGATGGTGGGCATGCATTGCGTCGGGCTGCTCTTCGCGGTGCCCGTCGCGTTCATCCTCACCCGCTTCGTCCTGCGGGTGCGTCCCCAGCCCTTCGTCCTCGAGCTTCCGCGCTACCAGCTGCCCAAGCCGCGCGACGTGCTCTGGCGGATGTGGCAGAACGCGGCTGAGTTCGTCTCCAAGGCCGGCACGGTGATCTTCGCCATCACCGTCATCGTCTGGGCCCTCTCCTACTTCCCGCGCGACCCCGCCGTGGCCGAGCGTGTCCGGGCCGCCGAACCCTCGCTGACCGGTGAGGCCCTGGAGCGCCGCGTGCAGGCCGCCTACGTCGAGCAGTCTTGGATGGGGCGGTTCGGCAAGGCCGTGCAGCCGGTCTTCGATCCCTGCGGCTTCGACTGGAAGATCACCGTCGGCGTGCTGGCCAGCTTCCCCGCGCGCGAGGTGATCGTCTCGACGCTTGGCGTCACCTATTCTCTCGGCGAAGGCGCCGAGACCGACAGCGCGCAGCTGCGGACGGCCATGCAGTCCGCCCGCTGGCAGGAAGGGCCGCGCGCCGGGTCGCCCATCTTCTCGCTCGCGGCCGTGCTCGCCCTCATGGTGTTCTTCGCGCTGTGCTCTCAGTGCGGCGCGACCGTGGCCACCCTCGCCCAGGAGACCGGCGGATGGAAGTGGGCCTTCGCCTCCTTCGCCACCATGACCTTGCTCGCCTGGCTGGCCGCGACGGGCGTCTACCAGGCCGTGATCCGGCTCGCCCCGCCCGCATGAGCGTCGACGCCGTCATCGTCTCCGCCTGCGTCGGCGCGGCCTTCGGCTGGCTCGTCCGGCGGTGGATTGCCGCGGCCCGACGTCGCCGGGACGGCGGTTGCGCCGGCGGCTGCGGTTGCGCCGAAAAGATCGGCAAGGGGCGCTGAATCCGTTCGCCACGGTCGGCGCGGACGCCCAATCCCGGCGCATGTCCATCAAGTCGCGCCACGCCCGCCACCGCGCCAAGGCCTCCGTGAGTCCGCGACCCGCCCGGCTTTCCGTCAAGAAGGCCGCGCGTCAGCGCCCGAAGCCCAAGTCCGGCCGCTGAGTCAGGCCGGCTGCTGCTGGCTGAGGCAGTGCAGCGCGCCGCCTTCGATCAGCAGCACGCGGCAGTCGATGCCCAAGGCCTGGCGCCCCGGGAAGCATTCGCCGATCACGCCCAGCGCCGTGGCGTCGGTGTCCTGACCGTAGGTCGGTACGAGCACGCCGCCGTTGACGATCAGGAAGTTCGCGTGGCTCGGAGGCAGGTCGCGTCCCGCGAGACGGATCGGGCGGGGGAGGGGGAGTTCCAGCACCTCGAGCGGACGGCCGCCTGGGCGCATCTCGCGCAGACGGCGGAGGTTTTCGCGCATCGGCGCGTGGTTCGGGGACGTCGCGTCGGATTCCGTGACGGCGAGTACTGCGCGGGGAGCGACGAAGCGGGCGAGGTTGTCGATGTGGCCGTCCGTGTCGTCGTGTGCCAGCCCTTCGCCGATCCAGAGGAGCTCATCGACCGCGAGGCCCGCGCGCAGCGCGGCTTGGAAGGCCGCGTCGTCCCGTCCTTCGGCGCGGTTGGGATTGTTCTGCACCGCCTCCGTGGTGAGCAGCAGCCCGTCGCCCGAGACCTCGATGCCGCCGCCTTCGAGTTCGAACGGGTAGGCGAAGCGGCGCAGGCCGATCCGCGAGGCCACGCGGCCGGGCACCTGGTTGTCGAGCGAGGCCTCGAACTTGCCGCCCCAGCCGTGGAACTCCCAGTCGGTGAGCGCGACTTCGCCCGTGCGGTCGTTCTTCACGAAGATCGGGCCGTGGTCGCGGCACCAGACGTCGTCCGTCGGGATGTCGGTCAGCTCGATTACGGAGAGGTCGGCCTTGGCCGCGCGCAGCTCCCGTTCTGCCTCCTCACGGAGCGCGCCCGCGGCGTTGATGCGCACCGGCTGGAAGCGCGAGATCGCGGCGGCGAACTCCGCGAACTTGGCCGGGATCAGGCCGTAGTGGCCGGGCCAGAGCGCGCGGTTCGACGGCCAGGACAGCCAGGTGCAGGCCTGCGGCTCCCACTCCGCGGGCATCCGGAAGCCGAGCTCGCGCGGCGTCGCCATCGCTCAGTCGCGCAGCCGGCGCGTCAGGTCGCCGAAGGCGTCGATGCGCCGGTCGCGGAAGAACGGCCAGATGCGGCGGAACTCCCGTTGGCGGGCCAGGTCGCAGTCCGCAAGCAGCACCTCCTCCCTGTCGGGGGAGGCCTTGGCGACGATCTCGCCGTAGGGGTCGGAGACGAAGCTCTGGCCCCAGAATTCCGTGCGGCCTTCGCGGCCCACCCGGTTCGTCGCGGCGACGTAGCAGCCGTTCGCCACGCCGTGTCCGCGCTGGACCGTCTCCCAGGCGTTGTGCTGGGCGCGGCCGAGCGAGGCCTTCTCCTCCGGCAGCCAGCCGATCGCCGTCGGGTAGAAGAGAATCTGCGCGCCGGCCAGCGCGGTGAGACGCGCGGCCTCCGGATACCACTGGTCCCAGCAGATGAGCACGCCGATGTCGCCGTGCGCCGTGCGCCACGAGCGGAAGCCCAGGTCGCCGGGCGTGAAGTAGAACTTCTCCTCGAAGCCGGGGTCCTGCGGGATGTGCATCTTGCGGTACTTGCCGAGCACCGTGCCGTCAGCGTCAATGACCGCGGCCGTGTTGTGATACAGCTCGCTGCCGCGGGCTTCGAAGAGCGGCGCGACGATGACCACGCCGAGCCGACGCGCCGCCTTGGCCAGTTCGGTCACGGAGGGTCCGGTCTCGACCGGTTCGGCCAGGGCGAAGTGCCGCGGATCTTGCTCGATGCAGAAGTACTTCGTCGTGAACATCTCCTGCAGCCCGATGATCTTCGCGCCCTTGGCGGCGGCCTCCTCGATGCGCGGCAGGGTCTTGCGGACGTTGGCCGCCGGGGTGTCCTCGGCGGTGAGCTGGATGAGTCCGATGCGGACGGAGTCGCCCATGGGGCCGTCAGTAGACCAGCTTGTTGATGGGGTATTCCACGATGCCTTCGGCGCCGGCCGCCTTGAGGGTCGGGATGAACTCGCGCGCCTGACGCGCGTCGATGATGGTCTCGACCGCGATCCACTCGGGATTGCTGAGCTGGGAGACGGTCGGGTTGCGCAGGGCGGGCAGCTTGCCGGCCACGGCTTCGAGCCGCGCCTTGGGCAGGTTGAACTTCAGGCCGACCATGTGCTGGGCGGCGAGCGCGCCCTGCAGCATCAGCACGATCTGCTCGATCTTGGCGCGCTTCACGGGGTCGGCCCAGGCGGCCTTGTTCGCCACCAGCACCGTGGTGGTCTCAAGCAGCTGGGCCACGATGCGGAGCTTGTTGGCCTTGATGGACGAACCCGTCTCGGTGATGTCGACGATGGCGTCGGCCAGTTCGGGCACCTTGACCTCGGTGGCGCCCCAGGAGAACTCGACCTCGCATTCGACGCCCTGGGCCTTGAACCAGCGGCGGGTCGTCTCGACCAGCTCGGTGGCGACGCGCTTCCCGGCGAGGTCCTTGGCGGTCCTGACCGGGGAGGCCTCCGGGACGCAGAGGACCCAGCGGGACTTCTGGGACGAGGCCCGGCTGTAGATGAGTTCGCAGACTTGGACGACGTCGGCGTCGTTTTCCTGCACCCAGTCCTGGCCGGTCAGGCCGCAGTCGAAGAAGCCGTGCTCCACGTAGCGGGCGACTTCCTGGGCGCGGATGAACCGCCCGTCCAGGGAGGGGTCGTCGAAGGAGGGGCGGTAGGACCGGGAGCTCTTGGCGACCGGGAAGCCAGCCTTGGCGAAGAGCTGCAGCGTGGCCTCCTCGAGGCTGCCCTTGGGCAGCGCGAGCATCAGTTTCGCGGCTTCCTGACTCATAGGACCCGCGAGACAACCCCCATGCCAGCCCCCTCGCAAGCATTAAGGGGTTGACTAGGGGTGCCCGAAAAAGACCCTATTTTGACATATTCCCCGCTATGCAGCACTTCCTGCTACTCCTCGCCGTGTCCCTCTTCGTCGTCGGCTGCGCCAACAAGCCTGCCAGATCGGCCGCCGTCGCGGGCGACGAACAGAAGTTC
This sequence comes from Verrucomicrobiota bacterium, assembly GCA_046080425.1. GTDB lineage: Bacteria > Verrucomicrobiota > Verrucomicrobiia > Opitutales > UBA953 > UBA953. The sequence goes on along the minus strand of JBJTTY010000011.1, from coordinate 13,002 downwards.
TCCTGGGAGAAGGACGCCCAGCCCGCCGCTCCGGTGGATCTCACCGTCCCCCCGGAGGACGCCGCCCAGGCCCGCGTGGTCGCGGTCAACGAGGAGCAGGGGCTCATCGAGCTCGCCCACTCCGGCGACAAGCCCGACGTGAACAGCCGCCTGCGCATCGACAAGCTGGGCAAGCTGGTCGACGTCGCGGTGCTGCGTCACACGGAGAAGACCATCTTGGTCGGCATCGTGCCCAATCAGCAGAACTACGCCCGCGTCTACGCCGGCGACGTGGTCGTCTGCGGCGCCATCCCGCCTCCCCAGTGACCTGCGCCCGCAAGGCGTGACAGAAGGACCCGCCCCGCCCGACGCGAGGCGGGTCTTTCATTTCAGCACCCCCGCATTTGCGGGCTTTCGGGTGATTTTTCCTCCGCCGTTGACCGTTCATCGTGGCATGGCTACTGCTCGCCTTTCATCGTCACCATGCCCTACAGCGTGCACAGACTCCGTCCAGGCCGGGCCCTCAGCAGGCTGATGGGCTTCCTCGTCGGGGTGGCGATCTTCCTCCCTCTGCTGGCCGCCCTCATCATCTGGGCCGGCGGGCGCTTCGCGCCCTCGATCCTCGATTCGGCCCTTTCCTCCCGGAGCGGCTGCTCGCTCTCGGTCGAGTCCAACGACACGAACCTCCTGCTCGGCCGCGTGCGCTTCGGCGGCCTCCGCGTCGAAGGGGCCTCCCGCTGGCAGGAACGCGCGTTGCTCAGCGCCCGGGAACTCACGGTCGACTTCGACCCCGCGAGTTTCACCGGAGACGGCGTGCGCGTCATCCGTGAGCTCAGGATCGACGTGGACGAGCTCGTCGTCGTGGGCAAGGAGGACGCCTTGAACGACAACAACCTCCGCGACCTCATCCGCTCCTTCTCCTCCCAGGAGCCGGCGGGCGGGGCCGACGTCCGGGAGCCCGTGCGCTTCCGCATCGAGCGGCTCTCGCTCAATGTCCGTCGGGTCCGTGTCATCGCCGGCGACGGCACGGACCGCCGCCGCACCGTCGTCGACCGTGAGGCGGGCATCAGCCTCGAGGCGAGCGACGTCGATGAAGCCAGCCTCGGCGACAAGGTCTGGAAGCCCCTCGCCTCCCGGCTCACCGGGCTCGCCGTCCGCGTCGGCGTCGACGCCGCCGTGGACCGCGCGCGCGAGCAGGTGCTGCGCGCCGCCGAATCCCTCCTCTCCCGCTGAGCATTCTTCCGATGTCCGAACCTTCCGCAGATTCCGCCCCCGTCCCGGAGCCCGGCTCCGACCTCCCGCTCCGCGTCGCCGAGCTCGAGGGCGAGGTGCTTCGCCTCCGCGACACCCTGCTCCGCAGCACGGCCGACCAGCAGAACCTGCAGCGTCGCCATCAGCGTGAGCGCGACGATCTCCGCAGGTACGCCGTGGCCGGCCTAGTCGAGGACCTCCTGCCCGCGCTCGACGCCTTCTCACTCGGCCTCGCCTCCGCTTCGTCGCAGTCGGACGGACGTGCCGTTGCCGAAGGCTTCCGGATGGCCGTCACGCAGCTCCGGACCATCCTTTCTTCGCACGGGCTCGTGGAGATCGTCCCTGCCGGGCAGCCTTTCGATCCCTCCCGGCACGAGTCCGTCGGCCAGGAGCCGAGCGCCGACGTGCCCGAGGGCGCCGTGATCCGGGTCGCGCGCTCCGGATGGATCCTCCATGACCGCGTCGTCCGGCCCGCCGCGGTCTTCATCTCCTCCGGTCCCGCGCGCTGACCATGGCCGAGGACTACTACGCCCTGCTCGGCGTCGCCCGGGACGCCTCGGCCGACGACCTCAAGAAGGCCTATCGGAAGAAGGCCATGGAGTTCCACCCTGACCGCAATCCCGGCGACAGGGCGGCGGAGGAGAAGTTCAAGAAAGTGTCGCGCGCCTATGAGGTGCTCTCCGACGCCGAAAAGCGGCGTCTTTATGATCAGCACGGCGAGGCGGCGTTCGAACAGGCGGGCGGCCCTGCTCCGGGCGGCTTCCAGGGCGCCGACCCGCGCGACATCTTCAACCAGTTCTTCAACGGCGGCTTCGGCGACATCTTCGGCGGCGGAGGAGGGGAGCAGGATGATTCCGGCGAAGACCTGCGCCAGGACGTGCGCATCTCTCTGGAGGAAGCGGCCGAAGGCGTCGAACGCAAGATCCCCTACCGCCGCCACGTCGCCTGCGCCAAGTGTTCCGGCAGCGGCGCCGAGGCCGGGGCCAAGAAGGTACGGTGCGCGACCTGCAAGGGCCACGGACAGGTCGTCCGTTCCCAGGGATTCTTCCAGATGCGGCGGACCTGCCCGACCTGCCACGGCCAGCGCGAGACCATCGACCGCCCGTGCCGCGCCTGCTCCGGCGAGGGGCGCACGGTGGCCGAGGCCTCCGTCCACGTCCGCATCCCTCCCGGCGTGGACACCGGCGTCAAGCTGCGCTCGACCGGCAACGGCTCCGCCGGACGTCGTGGCGCCGCCGCCGGCGATCTCTACGTTGTCGTGCATGTCGCCGACCACGAGCTCTTCGAACGCGACGGCGACGACCTCGCCTGCGCCGTGCCCGTGAAGTTCTCCGTGGCCGCGCTCGGCGGCCAGATCCATGTCCCGAAGCTCAAGGGCAAGGCCCTGCTCAAGGTGCCGGCCGGCACGCAGGGAGGCACGGTGTTCCGTCTGCGCGGCGAGGGCATGCCCCGCCTGCACGGATCGGGCGCGGGCGATTTGCTCGTGCGCGTCGACGTCGACGTCCCCAAGAAGCTCACCGAGGCGCAGCGCAAATCCCTCCAGGCCTACGCGGACGCCTGCGGCGACGACGTCGCCCCGGTCTCGGAATCCTGGGCGCAGAAGTTCAGGCGCTTCTTCGATTAACCACCTTGCCCGCGGTCCTCGCCGGGGCCTACTGTGAGCCCGTGCCGCGCGATCCCGGACACACCGACCGTCTCGTCCGCCGCCTCCGCTGGGAGGAGCTCGACCCCGCATGGCTCGAGCGGCTCGCCGGGCTCGCCCGCGAGGAGGACCTGGAAGGCGGCGGCCTGCTCCGCCGTCCGACGCGCGTCGGCGATCCGACCTCGGGCCTGCTCACGACGTCCGACCGCGCTTCGGCCCGGCTGGTCGCGCGCGGGCCCGTGGTCGTCGCCGGCCTCGGCATGATCGCTCCGGTTCTGGCCGCCTACGGGAAGGCCTGCGCGGGCAGGGCCGTCCTGCGCGACGGAGCGCGCGCCGCACGCGGCGACGTGCTCGGAGTCATCGAGGGTCCGGCGCCCGAGCTACTCCAGGCCGAGCGGCCCCTCCTCAACTTCATCCAGCGGTTGTGCGGCGTGGCCACGTGGACCCGTCGCCACGTCGACGCGATGGGCGCCACCCCATCGCTGCTGCTCGACACTCGCAAGACCACGCCTGGGTACCGCATGCTCGAGAAGTATGCCGTCGGCGTGGGCGGCGGACACAACCACCGCCTGGGCCTCTTCGACCGCGTCATGGTCAAGGACAACCACCTCGCCGCGGCGGACGGGAGCGACTCCGGCGCCCGCATTCTGGAGCTTGTGCGTCGCGCGCGCGCCGCGCGGCCCGATCTGCTCATCGAGGTCGAGGTCGACCGGCCCGACCAGATCGGCCCGGCGCTGGCTTCCGGCGCCGAGGTCATCCTCCTCGACAACTTCCCCCTCGCGTCGCTCCGTGAAGCCGTGCCCTTCGTTCGCGGCCGCGCCTGGTGCGAGGTCAGCGGCGGCGTCTCCCTCGCGACGTTGCCCGAGCTCGGCGCGCTCGGGCCCGACTTCATCTCCTGCGGCGCGCTGACGCACGCCGCGCCCTGGGCCGACGTGGGCCTCGACTGGGACTGACATGCCCGCGCTCGACGGCAGCATCCTCCTCGCGTTCCTGCGCGCCGGCGACGATCCCGTGAGCGGCGACCGCCTCGCCCGCGAGCTTGGCGTCTCGCGCGTCGCCGTCTGGGCCCGCCTCGAGAAGCTGCGCAAGGCCGGCTTCGTCTTCACCGCCGCCCCCCGTCGCGGCTACCGCCTCGCCGAGACGCCGAGGCATCTCGAGCCCTCCCTCCTCGAGGCGCACCTGCGTTACGCGGGCGTGCAGACGCCCGTCGAGTTCCTCGCCACGTGCGACAGCACCAACTCCGAGGCCGAACGGCGCCTGGCCGTCGGGGCCGAGGCGCCCTTCGCCGTCCTCGCGGGCAGGCAGACCGCCGGCCGCGGCCGGCTCGGAAGGCGCTGGCACAGCGAGCGCGCTGGCAACCTCTACCTCTCCTTGGCCTTCCGTCCGTTCCTGCCGCCGGAGAGCCTCCGTCCTTTCACGCTGTGGATGGGCCTCGCGCTCTGCGCCCACGTCGAGGCGCGGCACGGTGTACGGCTCGGGCTGAAGTGGCCCAACGATCTGCTCACTCCCGACGGCCGCAAGGTGGCGGGCATGCTGACCGAGGCCCGTGTCGACGCCGACAGCGTGCGCGAGCTCGTCTTCGGCGTGGGCATGAACCTCGTCGGGCGGCCTCAGGACATGGCGGAGGAGATCCGGCAGCTGGCGGGCACGCTCGAATCCTGCGTCAGCGCCCGGCTCGATCCCAATCTCGAGGCCGCGCTGGCCGTCAAGGCGCTGCTCGAGGCCTGGGAGCAGTTCACCGAGGGCGCCTGGCAAAGGGCCTTCCGCGCCCGATGGCTGAAGCACGACGTGCTCACCGGCAGGTCGGTGAGGGTCGGGCTCCGCGGCAAGCCCGTGGCCGGCGTGGTCGACGGCGTTGATGACGAGGGATCCTTGATCCTCCGCGTCGGGGGACGTCGTCGCGCCGTCGTGTCCTCGGGCGAAGTGACCCTGCGCCGTCGATGAGCGTCCTTGCCCGTCCGTCCCGTGCGGCCTAGTTTTCCGCCCGTGGACGTGCTCTGTTTCGACATCGGCAACACCCACGCCCACTGGGGCGTGGTGCGCGGCCGTGACGTGATCCGGTCCGGCGTCTTCGAGACCGCCTCCCTCGATGAGCCGTCCCTCAGGCGGGTGCTGGCGGACGGTCCTTCCGTGGGCCTGGCCTTCGCCAGCGTCGTGCCTGCCGCCACCGCCCGCGCGCTGCCCGTCCTCGCAGCCTCAGGCCGACGCCTGCATCATCTCCGCCACGACACCGTCGTCGGTCTCGGCTTCGATTACCCGACGCCCGCCGAGGTGGGGCAGGACCGCCTGGCCGATTGCGTCGGCGCCCAGCTGCTCGTCGGGCCGCCCGCGGTCGTGGTCGGCATGGGCACCGCCACCACCGTGGACATCCTGACCTCCAGGGGCTACGCGGGGGGCATCATCGCCCCCGGCCTCGGCGTGATGACGCGCTATCTCCATGAGCGGACCGCCCTCCTGCCGGCGCTCGATCCGGCGAAGCTCCTCGGCGGACCGGCCATCGGCCGTTCGACTGTCGACGCCATGCGCGCCGGCTGCGCCATCGGCTTCTCCGGGATGATAGGCGCGCTCCTCGACGCCGTGACCGCCGAGATGGAGCGGTGCGGCGACGGCCGCCCGCAGGTGCTCTTCACTGGCGGCGCATCGGACTTCCTGCCGGACACCTGGCGGACCCGTGTGCGTCACGAGCCCGGACTCACCCTCATCGGCCTGGCGGAGTCCTTCCGTCGCACCGCCCCGTGAGCGGCGATCCGCTGGCCGGACTGCGGAGGCTGCTCCCCGTCCTCTTCCTCGTCATCCTCGTCCAGGCCGGCCTCTTCGTGTGGGCCGTCTGGGGCGGCCGTGCCGTCGCCCAGCCCGCGCTGCGGGCGGTCGTCGCGGCCGACCTCGCCGTGACGGCGATCACGGCGTTCGTACTCTGGCGGCTGCTCGGCCGTCGTCGCTGAGCCCGCTCAGGCCTTCGTCATCCGCAGCAGCTCCTTGCGGCGGTTCCGGATCTCGGCGCAGCCGGCCGCGGCGAGACGGTCGGTCGAGAAGGCCTCCACGGTGAGGCTGGCCACCGCCGTACCGTACAGCATGCCCTGCTTGAGCGCAGCGAAGTCGTGCCTTCCGACCGAGGCCAGGTAGCCAAGCATCGCGCCGGCGAAGCTGTCGCCCGCGCCCGTCGGGTCGCGCAGTTCCGTGACCGGGTAGGCAGGCAGGGCGAACATTCCCTCCTGATGGAAGAGCACCGCGCCGTGCTCCCCCTTCTTGATGATAACCGCGCGGCAGCCGTGCTCGCGCAGGCGGCGTCCGGCCGTGATCACGTTGGATTCGCCCGTGAGCTTGGCCGACTCCGTGTCGTTGATGACCAGCAGGTCGGAGCGCCGCATCACCTCGCCGAGCTTTTCGCGCTGCGTCTCGATCCAGATGTCGATCGTGTCGGCGAGCACGAACCGGGGCGCCGCGAGCTGGTCGAGCACGTTGAGCTGCAGGTCGGGCCGGATGTTGCCGAGCAGCACGTAGGGGGAGTCGAGATGGGTCTCCGGCAGCCGCGGACTGAAATGTTCGAACACGTTGAGCTGCAGGTCCTCCGTGTCGCGGCGGTTGTAGTTCTCGTGGTAGCGCCCGCGCCAGAAGAACGTCCGTCCCGAGCCGTCGGTGTGGAGCCCGGTGAGGTCCACGCCGCGCCTCTCCAGCTTCTTCCGGTCCTTGGACGCGAAGTCATGGCCGACCACGCCCACGATGCGCGGCGGCGCGAAGTAGCTGGCGGCGAGGCAGGCGTAGGAGGCGCTGCCCCCCAGGATGCGTTCGCCGGACGCGTGCGGCGTGACGATGCTGTCGTAGGCGACGGAGCCCACGACGAGTACGGGGTCGGCTTCGCGGCCCTTGGCGCGGATGCGGCGGGGATTGCTCATGAGGAAGGGGTGAAGAGGGCGGGGCGGGCGGCGTGCAGGCGGTGCAGCGCGAGCAGGGCGAGGGCGTGCGCGCCCTCGTCGGCGGAGAGGGCGGCGAGGGCCGCCTCGGGCCGCAGAGCCAGGACCTGGATCTCCTCGTGCTCGTCCGGATCCGTGCGTCCCCCGGGGGCCACGCCCTCGATGAGGACGAAGTGGCAGCGGTTGGATTGGATCGCCGGGTTCGGGGAGCAGGTGCCGAGCAGTTCGGCGTGGCCGCCGATGAAGCCTGTCTCCTCCTCGGCTTCGCGCGTCGCGGCGGCCGTCGGATCTTCGCCGGCGTCGATGATGCCGCCGGGCGGCTCCGTGGAGACGCGGCGCGCGCCGAAGCGCCACTGCCGCGTCATGACCAGGCGGCCGTCCCGCGTGACCGGGAGCGCGAGCACCCAGTCGCGGGAGTGGAGCACAAAAAAGTCACCCTCCCGACCGTCGAGAGGGTGACTGCAATGTTCCTTGTGTACCTTGAAAACCCTGCAGTCGGCGTGAACTGATTCCTGCTGGACGAGCCAGCGAGACGGCGCCGACATGCCCGCTTACTTGACCTTCAGCTTCTGTCCGATCTGGAGGCGGGTGGCGTCGACGCCGGGATTCAGGTCCTGGATGGCCTTGAGGGAGATACCGTTCTTCTTGGCGATGCCGGAGAGCGTGTCGCCCTTGACGACGGCGTATTCGCCGGGACCGGCGGGCGAGCCGCCCTTGGCTCCGGAGGCGGTGGCCTTGGGAGTCACCGCGGCCTTCTGGAGCTTGGTGAGTTCTTCGGTGATCTTGGCGAAGTTCTCATTGGCCTGGGTCTGGTTGCCGTCGACGCGGCTCTGGAGAGCCTGGACTTCGGCGAGAGGAGCCTTGCTGGCGATCGAGGCGCCGAGGTCGGCGGCGCTCTGCTGAGCGGCGGCGGCGGCGTCAGCGGCGCCTTGCGCGGCGGTCTTGGCCTTGATGCCTACCACGAGGCCGGCGGCGCCGAGGGCGAATCCGACCACGCCGATGATCAGCGGAAGCTTGGATTCAGAGGGAGTGGAGGAGATGCTGTCGTTTTCCATATGATGTGGGTTTTCGGTTGAGGAACATTCTGAGATTAGCGGTTTGAGAGTGACGGCAACACAAAATCCCTTTGAATTGTGGCCTCGGGCGGTAGCGCAGTCTGGCTAGCGCGTCTGGTTTGGGACCAGAAGGTCGTGGGTTCGAATCCCACTCGCCCGACCATCTTTCTTTACGACTTATTCACACTCAGCCGTAAGCGAGGGTCTGGCCGCCCTTGATCACGGTGACGTGATTCGAGCCGTCCGGCTTGGTCGTCGGCTCGGTCCGGCCGACCACCTTGGCTTCGAGACCGAGCTCCTTGGCCAGCCGCAGGGCGCCGTCGACGGACTTGGGTTCCAGATAGGCCTCCAGCCGGTGCCCCATGTTGTACACCTGATGCATTTCCTTCGGTTCGGTGCCGCTTACACGGGCGATTTCCCTGAAAATCGGGGGCTCTTCCAGCAGGGCGTCCTTGATGAAGTGCACGCCGGTGCCGAAGCGTCGGCACTTGGTCTGCCCGCCGCCGGAGCAGTGGACCAGGCCTTTGACCGCCTCGTGACCGAGGGTCTGGAGGAGGTGGATGACCAGGGGCGCGTAAGTCCGGGTGGGGGAGAGCAGGGCCTGCCCGACGGTCTGAGCGGAGCCCGGCAGGGGGTCGCTCATCCGGTGCGGGCCGCAATAGGCCAGGTCGGCCGGCGTCCGCGGGTCGAAGGTCTCGGGGTGCTTCTCGGCGTAGTGCCGGGAGAGCAGCTCATGCCGGGCGCTGGTCAGCCCGTTGGAGCCGATGCCGGAGTTCTCCTCCTTTTCATAGGAGCAGAAGCCCCCTGAGGCGAAGCCCACGATGGCGAGTCCGGGCACGACCCGGGCCGCGTCGATGACTTCGGAGCGCGCGAGGATGGCCGTCGCGGTGGAGTCCACCGTGAGGGTGGGCGTCAGGTCGCCGACGTCGGCCGTCTCGCCGCCGCCGGAGCGGATCCCGAACCCGTGGGAGCGGAGCATCTCCAGCACCTCCTCGGTCCCTTCGATGAGGTGTGAGAGCACTTCGCCCGGGATGTTGCGCGCGTTGCGGTTGATCGTGGACGAGAGAATCACGCCCTTCGTCACGCCGACGCAGAGCAGGTCGTCGACGTTCATGATGACGCTGTCCTGCGCGATGCCGCGGAAGACGCGCGCGTCACCCGTCTCCTTCCACCGGAGGTAGGCCAGCAGCGCCTTAGTGCCGGAGCCGTCCGAATGCGTCACGACGCAGCGCGAGGGGTCGCCGGTGAGGTGGTCGGCCACCACCTTGCAGAAGGCCTTCGGAAAAAGTCCCGGGTCCAGACGGTCGACCGCCGCGTGCACCTCGCCCTTGGTGGCGGAGACGCCGCGCGCGGCGTAGCGGCCGGAGTCGGAGGAGGGCTTGCTATCGGACGCCATGGGACGTTGCATGGCTTATTCCCGGCCGCTCGGACGGTCAACGCCCTTCTCCCCGTGAGCCTCTTCAGTCAGCGAAGCAAGCGAGTGATCGTCTCCGTCGTCGCCGGCGGGCTCATCGGGCTGCTCGCCCTGACCGGCTTCGGTGCGTGGCGCGACGCGCGTCTCGGGGAGCTGGCCGAATCCTACCGCCGCGCGCACGCGGCCCGCGACCTCGCGACGCTCGAGTCGCTCTTCTGCCTCGACGGCGTGGCGCCGGAGGGGCGCGCGCGGCTCCGGCTCGCGCTCGCGCAGGAGCTCGACCAGCCCCTCGCCAAGGTGAGCGTCGACGAGGACGCCCGCGGCCACCTGAGCCAGGTCGTGGACACCTGGCGTCGCATGGGCATGAAGATGACGCTGCCCTTCGCCGGCGCGGCGCTCCAGATCGAGCACGCCACTTCAGACCGGCTCACCTCCACCCACCTCATCGGCCGCGACGGCCTCCGTTACCGTCTCGTGTGGGTCGTCCGGGCGGAATGATGACACGGGGGCGAACTTGACACCCCTCGACGGCTGGATTTGTTGAAGTTTCTATGGCCGACAAGAACGACAAGCGTCCTGACAACGTGGCGGGCAAGTTCTACGTGGACTCGCAGTGCATCGACTGCGACCTCTGCCGCGAGACCGCCCCCAAGTTCTTCACGCGCAACGACGACGGAGGCTACTCCTACGTCTTCGCCCAGCCCACCGAGCAGGAGGACGTCGACAAGTGCATGGAGGCCCTCGAGGGCTGCCCGGTCGACGCCATCGGCAAGGACGGCGACGCCTGAGCTTCGCCTGTGACGCCGAGAAGCCCCGGACCTCCGGGGCTTTTTGTTTGGATGCGTCCGTCGTCCCGCCATCCTGCGGTCATGCCCGTCAGCATCTCCTGCGAATACCTCGGCGACCTCCACACCCGCGCCGTGCACGGCCCCTCGGGTCATGCGATCGTGACCGACGCGCCCGTGGACAACCAGGGCAAGGGCGAGGGCTTCTCGCCGACCGACCTCGCCGCCGCCTCCATGGCCACCTGCATGCTGACCATCCTCGGCATCCACGCCCGCAACACCGGACTCGACCTGTCCGGCATGCGCGCGACCGTCGCCAAGCACATGACCACGACCCCGCCCCGGCGCATCGCGCGACTCGAGGTCGAGATGACCATGCCCCCCGGCCTGCCCGCCGACGTGCGCGACCGCCTCGTCCGTGCCGCCGAGGCCTGCCCCGTCAAGCAGTCCTTCCACCCCTCGGTGGAGATCGTGCTCAACTGGAAGTGGTGACCTGAGCCGCCCGCTCAGTGCGAGCAGCCGCAGCCACCGGATCCGCAGCCGCCTTCGGACTTGGGCTCGCTCTCTTCGGAGCACGAGCCGCCTCCGCAGCAGCCGCCTTCGGAGCCTTCTTCGGAACCGCAGCCGCCGCCGCCGCAGCAGCCGCCGGAGGAGTGAGGATGGCCGTGGGCCATTTCGGAGAGCTCAGCCGCGCGCACCGAGACGACCTTGATGTCGAAATGCAGCGTCTTGCCCGCGAGCTCATGGTTGCCGTCGAGCACGACCTCTTGGTCGAGCACCTCGCGGATGAGCAGGACGCGCATGCCGAGGTTGGTTTCGGCGTGGAAGCGCATGCCGGGCTGCACCGCGTGCCCGCCGAAGCTGGAGATGGGCACACGCTGCACCAGCTTCTCATTGAATACGCCGTAGCCGAGTTCGGGCGGTACGGTCACGCTGCGGGATTCGCCGGCGACGAGCCCTTCGATCTGCTGCTCAAGTCCCGGGATGATGTTCTGCGCTCCGTGCAGGTATTCCATCGGGCCGCGGTCGCCGGAGGCGTCGATGACGTTGCCGTGGTCGTCCTTCAGGGTGTATTCGATCGCGACGACGGTCTCTTTGGCGGCTTTCATGGCGGTGTGTGAACACTCGAACATGTCCGATGTCCCGCGACATGCAAGGCGGCAGGGCATACGGCCTTGACCCCGGCCCGGCCCCGCTTTTCATGGATTCTCCTGCTGGACGGGGCCGTAGCTCAGTTGGTAGAGCGCGTCGTTCGCAATGACGAGGCCGTGAGTTCGAACCTCATCGGCTCCACCAGCGGGACGCCCTCAACCGGGAGGCGGCGTTTCTTCGCCCTCATCTTCCCCGCCTTCAGCGCCCAAGCTTCCCCTGGGGTCGTCCTTTTCACGTCGCTTACGCTGGCCTACCGGCAGGGCCTCGTGCGCCAGCAGGTTGATTTCAGAAGGGTTCGCGAGCTGCTTCCCGGTCCGCATCTTGGCGCCCAGGCCGACAATCGCGGTCCCATGGTTGAAAACTTTGCTCTGCAGGCTGCCGAGCGCCTTGTTGTACTGTTCGACCGCATCGTTCAGACTGCCGCCGGCGCTGGCGAAGTGGCTGCCCGCGAGCCGTATCCCCTCCAGCAGCTTGTGGGAAAGCTCCACGATCTTCTCAGCGCGCTCTTCTACGTCCACGCGCTGCCAGGAGTGCGCGACCGTGCGGAGCACGGACAATAGGGTGGTCGGAGTGGCGAGAACGACATGCTGGCCCCAGGCGCCTTCGATGAGCGTCGGATCCTCCTTGAGGGCTGCGCTGAAGAGCGCCTCGCTCGGGAGGAACAGAATCACGAAGTCGGGCGAGGGCTTGTGCTGGTTCCAGTACTCCTTGGCTCCGAGTTTGCGGGCGTGGTCACGCACCTTGGCGGCAAAGTCAGCCATGAGACGCGAGCGCTCGGCCTCGTCGGATGTCGCGCAGGCTTCTATGTAGGACTTGGTCGGGGCCTTCGCATCCACCACGATGCAACGTCCGCCGGGCAGGTGGACGACCATGTCGGGCCGCAGGCTGCCTTCCTCTCCCGCGGATGACTCCTGTGTCTTGAAATTTACGCGGTTCGACATGCCCGTCAGTTCGGCGACACGCTCAAGTTGGAGTTCACCCCAGTTGCCCTGCTTGTTGGTCGAGGTCATCGCCGCCGCGAGCTTCCGTGCCTCCTCGGCGACTTTCTCGGACTGTTCGCCGCTCGTCTTGATCGACCCTTTCAGCTCGTTGTTCGTCCTGGCCAGCTCGTCCAGCTGGCTCTTGAAGGGTGCGAACTTCTGCTCTGCCATCCCGATGAACTGATCGCGGCTCTGCGCCAGTTGGCTTTGGGCGGCGGCGGCGAAAGCCTCTTTCATCCTTTGTTCCAAGGCCATGAACGAGGCGCGTGTCTCATTGAGGGATCTTTCCGCCGCCGCTTTGGCTTCTTCGGCCCTCGCCAGCGCCTGTTCCGACTGGTTCGCCTTGTTGAGCGCCGCGTTGCGCTCCGACTGGAGTGCCTCGGTCTCCTGTGTGCGACGGACCTTCTCTGCCGCCAAAGTCGCCTTGGAGGCCACGAGCTCCTGCTGCAGCGCCAGCAACTGCGACGCATCGTCAGCTGCCGCCCCCGGCTTGCCCGGTTTCAGTATGAGGTAGATGACCGAAATGAGAACGGCGATCAGGAGGGCGGGGGTGAGATAATCTATGGTCAAGGTCGGAGACTCTGCCTGCGTCGCGCGCTTTCGCAACCCCCCGCCTTCAGCCGCGCGGGTCGTTCTCGATCGCAAGGTCGATGCCGGATTCCCAGGCGGCCTCGTAGGCCGACACGTAGTCTGGGGCGTTCCACAGCGGCGAGCAGGGTTCGCCGCCGAGTCCGGCCAGGAAGCCGTAGCGCACTGCATGGGCGATCCGACGACGGCGCGGATTGCTCCGGTCCGTCACCCAGGAATCCGCTTCCAGATAGCGTTCGTCGTCC
>JBJTTY010000010.1:0-2670 GCA_046080425.1 Verrucomicrobiota bacterium | reverse complement strand
GTCAGGCGCCGCTGAGAACACGCTGGTGCTCTTCACCAGCGACAACGGCTTCGCCTCCTACGTGGGCGTGAAGGACCTGGAGAAGCAGGGTCACTTTCCGAGCGGACCCCTGCGCGATTACAAGACGTCGGTCTACGAGGGCGGACACCGCGTGCCCTTCATCGTCCGCTGGCCCGGCACGGTGAAGGCGGGCTCGACCTGCGACCGGCTCGTCCATCAGGCCGACCTCATCGCTACGCTCGCTGAAATCCTGGGCGAGAAACTGCCCGCCGGTGCGGGCGAGGACAGCTTCAGCCTGGTCCCGCTGCTGCGCGGAGGCTCAGAACCCGTCCGCCAGCACGCCATCAGCTGCGCCTCCTCCGGCATACCGGGACTGCGGCTTGGAAATCTGAAGTACGTGGCCAAGCCCGTGCCCGAGCTCTACGACCTGGGCTCCGACATCGGGGAGACCAAGAACCTCGCCACCGCGATGCCGGACAAACTCGCCGAGATGAAGGCGCTCCTGGAGAAGCTCATCACCGACGGACGTTCCACCCCCGGGGAGAAGCAGAAGAACGACGTCGTCGTGACGCGGTTCCCCCGCGAGGAAACTCCGAAGGCGAAGGCCAAGGGCAAGGCGCAGAAGAAGTGACCGCGGCCGGCCCCGAACCGATGCACTGGCTGACCGATCACACCCTGCTCCCCGCCGAGCCATGGATTCTGCTCATCGCCCTGGTCGGGGCGGCATGCATCGGCATGTCCAAGGCGGGACTGGCCGGCACCGCCACGCTCAACGTGGTCATCATGGCCAAGATCTTCGGGGCCAAGCCTTCGGTCGGCGTCGTGCTGCCGATGCTCATCGTGGCCGACTTCCTCGGGTTCATGATCAACCGCGGAGGAGGCTCCTGGCGCAAGGTGTGGCCCATGGTGCCCCCGGCGGTGGCCGGCGTGCTCATCGGCTGGCTGCTGCTCGACCGCATCGACAACGCCACGGCCCGCGTCGTCATCGGCTGGCTCATCCTCACGCTCCTGGCGTTCAACGTCGTGCTGGACCGCCGACGGGAACAGCTGCTCGCCCTCACCCGCCACCGCACCTTCGCCTGGGGCATGGGCTGGACGGCCGGTTGTACCACCATGCTCGCCAACGCCGCCGGTCCGGTGATGACCGTCTACCTGCTCTCCCAGCGGCTCGAGAAGAGCGAGCATCTGGGTGTGTTCAGCCGATTCTTTCTCTTCATCAACCTCTTCAAGCTGCCCTTCAGCGGCAACGTCGGGCTCGTCACCGCCAAGTCCCTCCTGACGAACGCCGTGCTGCTCCCGGGCGTCCTGGCCGGAGTCGCCCTGGGCTGGTGGATCCTCCGGCGCACGGGGCAGCGCGCCTTCGAGACGACCCTGGCGTGGCTGACGGCCTTCGCGGCCGTCTGGCTGATCGCCGGCTGACCGCTCCTCGGTTGACTCCCGTCAGTCCCGTGGCGGTGATAGCTGCGTCATGAAAAGCCCCGCCCTCGCCCTTCTCGCCGGCCTACTCCTCGCAGGTTGCCAGACCGCCCCTGTCCAGCGTTCCCTCCCCGTCGGCGCCACTCCCGAAAGCGTCACCAAGGGCTTCGGCGGCGCCTATTACGTCACCCTCATGGGCACGTCCCGGAAGCTTGGCGACGGCGACGGCAAGATCGCCAAGGTGCAGGACGACAAAGTGACGGTCATCACCGAAGGCCTCGACGACCCCAAGGGCATCGTCTTCGTCGGCAACCGACTCATCACCGCCGACTTCGACAAGGTCTGGTCCGTCGACGCCAAGGGCAAGAAGACCCTCCTCGCCGGACCTTCCGCCTTCCCGACGCCGCCCACCTTCCTCAACGACGTCGTCGTCTCGCCTGACAAGAAGAGCGTCCTCATCACCGACATGGGCGCGGTCACCAAGATGCGCGGACCGGACGGTAAACTGTTCGACGTGGGCAGCGCCGAACACAAGGCCATCCCCGTCATCGCCCGCGTCTTCCAGGTCACGCTCGAAGGCAAGGTCACCGAAGTCATCGCCCCAACCCCGAAGATGCTCAACCCGAACGGCATCGACGTCATGGCCAACGGACGCATCCGCATCGCCGAGTTCTTCACCGGCGACGTGCGTGAATACAACAAGGGCAAGTGGAAGACCCTCGCCAAAGGCCACCGCTCCGGCGACGGCATCGTCCACGACAGCAAGGGTCGCTTCTACGTCTCCGAAGTCATGACCGGTCGCGTCACCCGCTACGAAGCCGACGGCTCCGGCCAGACCGAGCTCGGCCAGGGCCTCAAGGCCGCCGCCGACCACTACCTCGACGAAAAGGCCGGCTTGCTGATCATCCCGGACAGCAAGGCGGGCGAGCTGGTCTTCCTCGCCCTTTAAGGCAGGATAGGGCTGGGGCCAGGGTCAGTAATCTGGCCCCGGCTTAGCCTGCTCAGCAGAGGTTAATCGACTGAAAAAAAAGCCAGCCCGCGCACAGCGGGCTGGAGTTATTCCGCCGCCCGACAACTATCGGCCGTCCCCACGATGCCCCTGCGTCGTCTCACCCTTCTCCCCTTTCTCGCCGCACTGGCCTTCGGCGCGGCACCGGAAGCGCGCATCGACGAGAAGCATCGCGCCTTCCTGAAGGAATACTGCGTCGAATGTCACAACGCGGATAAGCAGAAAGGTAAGCTCCGTCTCGACGA
>JBJTTY010000009.1:0-47156 GCA_046080425.1 Verrucomicrobiota bacterium | reverse complement strand
CACCCCGCTCGGCTGCAAGGTGGTCGTGGTCGGCAATCTCACCGTGGGCGGCACCGGCAAGACGCCCGTGGTCCACAAGATGGCGCAGGTGCTGGCGCGCCGGGGGCGTCGGGTGGCGGTGCTGTCCCGAGGTTACAAGGGCGCGAGCGATTCGATGCTCAAGCGCTTCTGGCGCTGGATCAGCCACGGCAGCCGTCCCGAGCCGCTCGTGGTCTCCGATGGCAGGAGGGTGCTGGCCGGACCTGACGAGGCCGGCGACGAGCCCTTCATGCTGGCGCGCAATCTCCTGCCGGACGGCGTCGTCGTCATCGTCGACCGCGACCGCGTGGAGGCCGGACGCTTCGCGCTCCGCCGCTTCGGGGTGGACACAATCCTGCTCGATGACGGACTCCAGTATCTTCCGCTGCGCGGCCAGATCAACCTGCTGCTGGTCGACAGCCGGGATCCATTCGGCAACGGCGCCATGCTGCCCAGGGGCATCCTCCGTGAGCCGGTCTCCAACCTGAGCCGGGCGTCCTACGTCTTCATCACCAAGTCCGCGGGGCCGCCCGACCCCGGGCTGGTGGCGCTCATCCGCCGTCACAACCCCACGGCGGAGATCATACCCTGCGCGCACCGCCCGGCCGAGCTGGTCGCCGTCGACGGCGAGGTCGTCCGGCCGCTCGAATGGATCCGTGGCGTGAAGGTCGCGGCCTTCTGCGGCATCGCGACGCCCGAGCGGTTCGAGGAGACGCTCTCCGCACTGGGCGCCGACATGGTCTGCAGCCGCAGGTTCCTCGACCACCATGCCTTCACCGATGAGGACCTCGACGAGGTGCTGGAGCAGGCACTCACGTCTGGCGCGCAGGCGATCGTTACGACCGAGAAGGACGCCGTGCGCCTGCAGTCACGTTTCAGTCCGCCCCTGCCGCTGATGTACGTCAGGCTGGAGGTCGGCATCCTCGGCGACCCCGAGGGCTTCAACGGCGCCGTCGAGCGGATCTGCCTCGGCCCTTCTTCGACGGGACGCTGACCGGCTCGGACTCATGCCTTGAGGCGAGCGAAAGGAAGGCGTCCTGCGCGCACCTCCCCCGGCGCCCCTCTGGCGCGCAGGGGGCGTATGTGCCGTCGATCCTGAGTTCCTGGGCGTCCCCGAGACGTTCCGCGTAGGTGCCCAGGATCTCCTGTTCGATGCGCCGACGGAGGGCCTTCTCCAGCACGGGGAACACGCACTCGATGCGCCGGACGAAGTTGCGCTGCATCCAGTCCGCGCTGCCCAGCAGGATGACCGGCTCGCCCCCTGAGTTCTCGAAGCGGAAGATGCGGCTGTGCTCCAGGAACCGACCGAGCACGCTGCGCACCCTGATGTTGTCGCTGAGGCCGGGTACGCCGGGACGGAGGCAGCACACGCCGCGCACAAGCAGCTCGACCTTCACGCCCGCCTGGGAGGCCCGGTGCAGCGCTTCGATGACCTCGGGGTCGACGAGGCTGTTGACCTTGGCGAAGACGCCGGCCCTTCGTCCGGCCCTGGCCGCCGAGGCCTCGGCGTCGATGAGGTCGATGATGCGCCGTGAGAGATCGAAGGGAGCGATGAGCAGGTGCCTGAACTTCGGTCTGCCAAGGTTCCCGGTCAGGACGTTGAAGAGCAGGCCCACCTCGGCGGCGATCTCCTCGTCCGCGGTCAGGAGCGAGAAGTCGGTGTAGATGCGGGCGGTGCGGGGATTGTAGTTGCCGGTGCCGAGGTGCGCGTACCTGCGGAGCCCCGTCTTCTCCCTGCGCACGACCAGGCAGGCCTTGCAGTGGGTCTTCAGCCCGGTGAGTCCGTAGACAACGTGGGCGCCGGCCTCCTCAAGCTGACGGGCCCACTCGATGTTGTTGAGCTCGTCGAAGCGCGCGCGTAGCTCGACCAGCGCCGTGACCTGCTTGCCGTTGCGCGCGGCGTCCTTGAGCGCCTCGACGACGGGGGAGTCTCCGCTGGTGCGATATAGAGTCAGCTTGATGGCGACGACGCCTTCGTCCTTCGCCGCCTGACGGATGAAGTCCACCACGGGACCGAAGGACTCGTACGGATGGTGCAGCAGGATGTCCTGGCGCGCGATGCGCTCGTAAAGCCGGGCCGGATCCGCGCATTCAGTCGGCAGCGCCGGGATGAAGGTGGGGTAGAGGAGGTCCGGGCGAGAGACCAGGTCCACGAGGCTGCCGACCCGCATCATGTTGACGGGTCCGGCGATGCGAAAGGCGTTTTCGGGCTTGAGACCGATCGACTTGAGCAGCCAGGCAAGCTCGTCTTCGGGCGCCGAGGCCTCGATCTCCAGCCGCACGGGCGCGCCTTTGCGCAGGTTGCGGATCTCATCCTCGATGGCCTCGAGCAGGTTGCCCGCCTCCTCCTCGTCCACGTAAAGGTCGCTGTTGCGCGTGATGCGGAAAGCCCAGGAGCCGCGGAGCTCGAGCCCGGGGAAGAGCCGGTCGATGAAGGCCTGGATGACGTGGCTGAGCAGCGTGAAGCAGCGCGAGTGCTCCGATCCGTAGGCGAGCACGCGGGGCAGAACGCGCGGCATCGGCACCACCGCATGCCGGAGGTCGCCGGTGTCCGGCTCGCGGAGCAGCACGAGCAGGTAGAGCCCCTTGTTGGTCAGGACGGGGAAGGGATGCGAAGGGTCGATGGCCAGCGGCGTCAGGGCGGGCAGGATGTCGCGGTCGAACTGCGGTGAGAGCTCCCTGAGGGCGTCCTCATCCAGCTGGGGCCTTGACCGGAACCTGATTCCGGCCGCTTCGAGAGCGGGCAGCAGGCGGTCGCGCCAGCATGCCTGTTCCGCCTCGACGAGCCGGCGTGCGCCATCGAGCACCTCGAGCAGGAACTCACGGGTCGCGGGATGGCTGGCGGACTCCTCCTGCTGCATGATGCCCGCCACCCTGATCTCGAAGAATTCGTCGAGGTTGGAACTGACGATGGAAAGGAACCGCACCCGCTCCAGGAGCGGGACCGTGTCGTCCTCTG
Source organism: Verrucomicrobiota bacterium (assembly GCA_046080425.1). Classification (GTDB taxonomy): domain Bacteria; phylum Verrucomicrobiota; class Verrucomicrobiia; order Opitutales; family UBA953; genus UBA953. The sequence continues at coordinate 44,179 of JBJTTY010000009.1, read as the reverse complement.
CGAGCTCCAGGACGCGGCGGTCGAAGCTGAGCCAGCTCAGTTCTCGGTTGAACATAGGTGGTTCTCTTTGCCGGAGACGCGCCCGGGTTGCGAACCAAAGTCTCGGGATGATGGACGATTTCCGACCCTAAAAGGAGTCTGGAGCGTTAAATCTGCGTTACGGCATCCAGATCGCTTCGAGGTCCGTAGGTCCGCTCAACCGCACCCTGGGGGCTGGCCCGACCTCGAAACGCACGACGCCTCCTCGGCGCAATCCCGAGGCATAGGCCTTGATCTCGTGCTTGGACATGCCGCGAGTGGGCACTTCGACCTGCTGCTCGATCCCCCGTCCGATGACGATGAAACGGATGAGTCCCTTGATGGTCTGGATGTCGGAGACGATCCGGGCGGCCCCGCTCGGAGGGAGGAGGTGCTCCCCGCCGTGGACGAACGCGGCATAGGAGAACCTGACGTCCCTCAGGTCGCGATGGAGTCTGCGGTTGATGAACTGGGCTGACTCCGGCGCCGTCCACGGCACCGACTCATGCTCCCAGTGTTCCCGGCCCGAGGCCAGCAGGGGCGAGGGCATCGCGTCGAGCTGCGGTCCGATCCTGCGGTATTGTCCCGATGCGGCCACCCTGTCGGAAGCCCTCAGCAGCCTCTCGGCCGCGAAACGTAGCGCCGGTTCGATCACGAGCAGGAGTCCGCCCTCGGTCAGGTGACCGCAGGCCGTCGTGATCCACCTTTCCGCCGCATCATCGCTCCCCTGGCCGATTTCATTGAGGACGAAGCCCGCGACGATGAGGTCGAACCGCCCCTCGGGCCAGGAAGTCGGATCCCGTGCGTCCGACATCCTTCCTGAAACCTTCGTCCCGGTTCCGAGCATAGCGCGGCCGAACGACTCGAAGGCGCCGATGGCGGCGGGCGAATGATCGATGCCGATGAGTTCCGAGGGCGTTAGGCCGTCCTCACCCAGGGCGTGAGCGACCGAGACGCCGCAGGAACCGGGGCCGCAGCCGACGTCGAGCACCCGCGGCGATGCGGAGGCTGGCTTCCAACCCCTGAGTCGCACGCATTGGTCCAGTGCCGCCGACGCCCTGGCCCAGCCTTGCGGCAGGAAGAAGAGCGCATAAGCCGAAAGCGCCGCCGGGTCGCCGAAGTAGTCGGGGTACGCGCCCTCGGGCCGATCGGTCGTGAAGAGGTCGGAAAGACGTGCGACGTCGGGGGCCAGCCTTTCCAATCCGGCTGGTCCGACGGCGGGGGCTGCCGCGGCTTCCCTGAGCCAGAAGCCCTCCGCCTCGGAGGGGTAGCGGGCTTCAGCCGCCCGCATCGCGTCTACCCTCCAGTGCGCTTCTCAGTGTCGCCGGGTCGGCGAAAGTGAGTCCGCTTCCGCTCGGGAGTCCGAATCCTATGCGGGTGACCTTGGCGTCCGGACGCGCGAGCAGGACGGTCTCGCGGATGAAATGGCAGGTCGCCTCCGCCTCGACGTCATTTCCTAGGGCGAGCACAACTTCGTCGATCGGTTCCGACCTGAGGCGCGTCTCGAAACTGGCCAGGTTGAGTTCGGCAGGCCCGACGCCGTTGATCGGGGACAGTCGGCCGTGAAGCACGTGGTAGGTGCCGCGGTGGGCGCCCGAGCGTTCGACCGCCAGCAGGTCCGGCACCTGCTCCACCACGCAGACCGAGGTGCGGTCCCTGCGCGGGTCCGCGCAGACCTGGCAGGGGCCGCCCTCGGCGATGTTGCCGCAGGTCCCGCACCGGGTGACGCTGGCCGCGGCCGCGCCCAGGGCCTCCAGCACCGGCTGAAGCCTTTCCGGCCGTTCGACGAGGAGGTGCAGGGCGATCCGTTCGGCGGAACGGTGACCGAGGCCCGGAAGCTGCTTGAGCAGCTGCCTGACCTTGTCGAACGCGGGCGTCACGGGATCAGAAGCCCGGAAGCTGGAAGCCCGCGGTGGCCTTGGCCATGGTCTCCTCATGCAGCTTGCGGGCCTTGGCGACGGCTTCCTGCAGGGCTGAGAGCAGGGTCGACTGGACGACCGAAGCATCCTCCCTGAGGAATTCGGGGAGCAGGGCGAGGGACACCACGTCGCCATGTCCGTTGACGGTCACCCTGACCGCCCCACCGCCGTGCGAGACTTCGATCCGCTCCTCCGCGAGATGTTGCTGGGCTTCGGAGATGCCGCGCTGCATCCGCTGGGCCTGCTTGAGTAGTTTGCCGACGCCTGCCATGGTGACCTGAAGTTCAGCCGGGCGGCCGCGGGAGTCAAGCGGCGTGCGGACTTGCGGACTCCGGGGGCGCTGCCGTTAATGAGGCCATGACCCAACCGGCGACCGTCGAGATCGTGGGACGATTCCTCGCCATCCGATGGGAGGACGGTCGCGATGACCTGATCGACGCCGAGCGTCTCCGGGAGGAGTCGCCGAGCGCGGAGAACAAGGGCGAGGTGGACGTGCTCGGACGGAAGTGGGGAGGGGAGGGCCCGCGCCGATATCCGGGCGTCACGGTCATCGGATGGTCCCGGGTCGGCAACTACGCGCTGTCGCTTGAGTTCAGCGACGGACACCGCAGCGGCATCTACTCGTGGGAACTGCTGAGGGCGCTCGCCGACGCCTGAGACGAAACAGGTTGCATGACGCCGCCCGTCCCGGAGTATGCATGCCGTGCGAAAGACCTACGTCCTCGATACGAACGTCCTGATCCACGACCCCGACTCCCTGTTCAAGTTCGATGAGCACACGGTCGCGATACCGGTCGAGGTGCTTTCCGAACTGGACCGTCTCAAGACCCAGCCGGGTCAGCTCGGCGCCAGCGCCCGCAAGGTGAACCGCTCCGTGCGGGGTCTCTTCGAGAACCGGCCCCTCAGGGAGATGGTCGAGGGCGACCCCAGCAAGCCGGGCGCGTTGCATGCGAAGCTGAGCGACGGCGGCGAACTGCGCATCGTGGTCAACGAGTCGTTGATCCGCGACCACTTCGCCGGCGCGAGGTCCGAACGCCTCCGCGCCGTCTTCATGCAGGTGGACGCCCCCGACCACCGCATCATCGCCTCGGCGATGTACCTCCGGGACACGACCGACGGCCCCGTGGTGCTCGTCACCAAGGACGCCTGCATGGCCCTCAAGGCCCAGGCCCTCGGCTTGGAGGTGCAGGACTACCGCAACGACCGCGTGGAGACGAGCGACGTCGGGGAATACCGCACCCTGCAGGTGGATCCCGCCTTCATGCGTGACTTCCGTGAGCTGGGTCAGGCCCAGCTGCGCACCAAGGGTCTGGAGAACCCGCCGCTCATGAACGAGTACGTGATCCTCTCCACGGATTCGTGGAACGAGCCCGCCCGTCACGTCGGCGAGGGCGCCTTCGTGCCGCTGCCCCTCTACCGGGAGTTCCTCTCCACGGTCTCAGGGGCCCGGAAGGGCCTGCAGATGCCCCGCGGGATGCGCGTCATCCCCAAAAACATCGAGCAGTGGATCTTCATCGACGCCCTGCTCAACCCGGAGATCCGCCTGGTCACCTGCTTCGGCCGGGCCGGAACCGGCAAGACCTTCCTGGCCATCGCCGCGGCCCTTTCGCAGGTGCTCAGCGACTTCTCACCCTACAAGAAGCTCTACGTTTCCCGGCCGGTGGTGCAGATCGGAAAGGACATCGGCGCGCTGCCCGGCAGCAAGGAGGAGAAGCTCTCGCCCTACATCCAGCCTTACTTCGACAATCTCGAGGTGCTTTTCTCCAAGAACGGACACGCCGCGCCGCAGCCGCAGCAGCCCGCGGCCCGCGAGGCCGTCGCCACGGACAGCCAGCGCAAGAAGAAGAAGGCCCAGGCGATGAAGTCCGCCCAGCCAATCTTCGGCTCGCAGTTCCAGCAGCTCGCCCAGCCGCGCAAGCCCTACCAGTGGCTCATCGATTCAGGGCTCATCGAGATCGAGGCGATGACCTTCATACGCGGACGTTCCATCGGGCACGCCTTCATGATCGTCGACGAGGCCCAGAACATGACCCCGCACGAGGCCAAGACGGTCATCACGCGCATCGGCGAAGGGTCCAAGCTGGTGCTGATCGGTGACCTGGACCAGGTCGACACGCCCTACCTCGACGGCAAGTCCAACGGCCTGATCCACGCCCATGAGCGCATGAAAGGGCACGCCATCACGGCCCACGTCCGCCTGGTGCACGGCGTGCGAAGCGCCCTCTCAGAGCTTGCCTCCCAGGCGATGTGAGCAAACGGATCCGCCCGGCCCCAGTCCTGCCTTGCCCAGACCCCGCGGCGCCCCTTCCTTGGCCCCGTGGCACAGGAGACGCCCATGCAGAGGCAGTACCGGGAGTTCCGCGAGAAGCTCCCCGAGGGCACCCTGCTGCTGTTCCGTCTCGGTGATTTCTACGAAGTGTTCGGCGAGGACGCCGAAATCGCCTCCCGTACGCTCGGGCTGACGCTGACGAAGCGCCACGAGACGCCGATGGCGGGGCTGCCCTATCACGCCGCCTCAGCCTACGTGAACCGCCTCCTGGCGGCCGGCTGGAAGGTGGCCATCTGCGATCAGCTGGAGGCGCCGGTGGCGGGCAAGCTGGTGCGGCGCGGTCTGACCCGCATCCTCACGCCGGGGACCGCTTTGGAAGACTCCCAGCTGGATTCCCGAAAGGGCAACTTCCTGGCCGCGCTGACCTGGGACGCTTCAGGGTGGCACGCCGCATGGCTCGACGTCTCGACCGCCGAATTCCGCCTCGCCACCGACGGCGATCCGTCGCGACTCCTGCCGCTGCTCCATTCCGTCGCACCCCGCGAGGTCCTTCTCCCCGAGGGTCTCGAGGTCGCGCCCGAACATCGGTCCGCGTTCGAGGCCTTCGTCCAGGGAAGGCCGGTCTCTCGTCTGCCGGGCTGGAACTTCGACGTCGTGGCGGGCGCGAGGCTGACCGCCCAGACGTTGTCCGTGCACGGTCTGCAGGGATTCGGACTGACGGACGCGCACCCGGCGTTGGGCTGCGCGGGCGCGGTGCTCGGTTACGTCACCGATTCGCTTTGCGACCGGCCCAAGAATCTCCACCGCGTGGTGGAATCGAGGCTGGGCGGCTCCGTCCTGCTGGATGCGGCGTCCGCCCGCAACCTCGAGCTGTTCAGCGCCACGGGAGGCGGCAGGGAGGGTTCCCTGCTAGAGACGATCGACCGCACCTGCACCCCCGCAGGCGCGCGACTGCTCGCGTCCTGGCTGGCGGAGCCGTCCACGGACCTGGACACGGTGCGGAACAGACAGGAGGCGGTGGCGGAGTTCGTGCGTCACCCGGGTGCGGCCTCTAGGGTCGCGGATTCCCTGCGTGGCGTGCGGGACGTCCCGCGCATCCTGGCCCGCCTCCAGAACCGTCTTCGTAATCCGCGCGAACTCGGTGGCATCCGCGACACGCTGGCCGCCCTGCCGGCCTTGAAGGAGGAGCTCGCCGCCATGCCGGGAGGCACGCTCGCGGACCTGGCGTCCCGCATTTCAACCGAGGAAGCCCTGCTCGCCCGGCTTCGCACGGCCCTGTCCGATGAGCTCCCCGCCGACCTCGCCGACGGCGGCGCGCTAAGAACGGGCTTCGACGGGGAGCTGGACCGACTGCGATCGCTCGCCAGTGACAGCAAGTCATGGATCGCCGACTTTGAACGTCGTGAACAGGAACGGACCGGCATCAAGTCCCTCAAGGTGCGATACAACGGGGCCTTCGGCTACGCCATCGAGGTGACCAAGGCCAACCTCGCGTCGGTCCCCGCCGACTACGTGCGCAAGCAGACGATGGTCAACGCGGAGCGCTTCACGACCGAGGAGCTCCGCATCAAGGAGAAGGAGGTGCTCCGGGCCGATGAACAGGCCTTGGCCCGCGAGGCCGAACTTTTCCAGACCCTGGTGGGTGAGACGCTGGCCCGCTCCGAAGCCCTGCTGGCCGACGCCTCCGTCCTGGCGGAGGCGGACGTGCTGAGAGGCTGGGCAGACCTGGCTAGGGAATGCAAGTGGTGCCAGCCCGTGGTGGACGATTCCGACGCGCTGGAGGTCGTCCAGGGGCGCCATCCGGTGGTGGAGCGCATGCTGCTCAGCCGTCCGGGCTCCGGCTCATTCGTGCCCAATGACACACGCCTGGCCGGCTCGTGCGCCCAGATCGCGCTCATCACCGGTCCCAATATGGCGGGCAAGTCGACCTACATCCGTCAGGTCGCCCTCATCGCACTGCTGGCCCATCTGGGATGCTGGGTCCCGGCGCAATCCGCGCGGATCGGGCTCGTCGACCGGATCTTCTGCCGTGTCGGCGCCTCCGACGAGCTGGCCCGCGGCAACTCCACCTTCATGGTCGAGATGAACGAGACCTCGAACATCCTCAACAATGCCACGCACCGTTCGCTGGTGGTCCTCGATGAGATCGGGCGAGGCACGAGCACCTACGACGGCATCAGCATCGCCTGGGCGGTCGCCGAACATCTCCACGGCGCCGGCCCCTCCGGGCCTAGGACCCTGTTCGCGACCCACTACCACGAGCTCACCAGACTGGCCGGCTCGTTGCCGCGGCTCAGGAACTTCTCGGTGGCGGTGAAGGAATGGAAGGATGAGGTCGTCTTCGTACGCAGGGTGGTGGAAGGAGCCGCAGACCGGTCCTATGGCATCCAGGTCGCCCGACTGGCCGGCATGCCTCCCTCGGTCGTGGAACGTGCCCGGGCCATCCTGGGCGGACTGGAGTCGGGAGAAGGACTTCCTCGCACCGCAGAGATGCCGGAGGGCGTGAAGGAGGCTCCGTCCAGGGAGGCGCGCTCAGCCGGGCCCAAGGCTCGGCCCGTCCGGGACGCGGGCGATCAGCTGGACCTCTTTTCGTGAGGGATCAGATGCGGCGGTTCCACTCATCCGAGTTGAACTTCGCCCAAGTGCCCTCGTGGTCAAACTGGTCATAGATGGGTTCGGCGACATGGACCGGAGGGCTGCAGAGATGACGTCCCAGTGCCGGGATGAAATCCTGCTCGAAGCGCACCCAGTCGCACCCAGGCAGGTGGGGCTTCCAGACGTAACCTTCGATCAGCAGGCCGCATCTGCTGCGTTTCTGAGCGGCGCCGGCGACTTTCCTGCCGTCATCGCTCCTGACCAAGTCGTTGGGTTCCGCCCGCTCCGCGCAATGATCGGGCTGACGGAAGTTACGGGGTTCCTGCATGTGCGGCACCTGCTTGACGGCCTGCCCCTGGGCGACCAGCGCCTCAGCCATGGCCCTATGGACCAGCGCATAGCTGGCCATGGCGTCCTTGCCGGCCATCGGGTGGGAGGCGGGGATGACGAGGGCGAAGGTCCAGTCATCGAGATGGCTGACCAGTCCGCCTCCCGTGCAGCGACGCACGAGCTGGCAATGAGGAGGGACGACCGCCCTGTATTTCTCCCAAGGCTGGGAGACGCCGAAGGTGAAGGCCGGCGCGCTCCATGCGTAGGCCCGGAATCTCACGTGGTCCGGGCTGGGGTACTTTTCGAGGAGCAGCAGGTCTGACGACATGTTGACCACCGCGTCCGCGGACTGTCTCGGAAGCACGTCCATGCTCAGTAGTCTAGGCCCTTTTCGAGCCTACGCACGACCTTTCGACCGGTCTTGGCCTCGTACCATTCCTCGCATCCACGGGGGACGCGGAGCTCCGACAGCTGATCCTTGAAGGACTGGACCGGGGTCTTCAGCTTTCCCGCAAGGGGGACGAGGGAGAGGGCGAGGTTCCGGGGTCGGGGCGGAGAGGACGCGGCCTTTGCGGATTCCGTTGGCACGATGAGCCCTGCGTCGAGTCCGAAATGCCCGCAGATCCTGACCGCAATTTCATGACGACTCAGGGCTTCCGCACCTGCCCAGTGGTAGACGCCCGAGAGCTCCCTTCGTTCACAGAGTTCCACGAGCACGTCCGACAAATTGGTCAGTCCGACCGGCTGACGGATCTCATCCGTGAAAAGCCCCATGCTTTCACCTTTCATCAGACCTCTGAACAGACGCTCGTGAAGCCCTCTCGTGCCATCGGGCGAATTCCCGTTGATCAGGGTCGTGCGAACCACGGCGGCATGCTCCCTTCCGGCCTTCAGCGCCGCCACTTCTCCGGCCGCCTTCGTCCTGCCGTAGAGGGAGAGGGGGGCGGGTGATGAGGTGTGGCCGTAAGGAGCCGCCTCTCCGTCGAAGACCATGTCGGTGGAGAGGTGCACGAGCTTCCCTCCCACGTGGAAGCAGAGTTCGGCCAGCCGAGCAGGGAGGCCAGCGTTCAGGGACTGGGCGCGAGCGGGGTCGCGCTCGCAGCCTTCGACTGAGGGCAGGGCGGCGCAATTGATGACGGCGTCGGGAAACTCATCCAGCATGAACCCGGTCAGCCCGGCGGCGTCCGTAAGGTCGATGGTCATGGCCCGGAGGACATCGGGTATCCTGGGTTCGCGGGATCCTCCGAGGGCCACGACGTGATGTCCGCGACGGAGCGCGGAAAGGGCCACCTCGCGGCCGAGGAGACCGCTGGCTCCCGTGACGACGACCTTCATGCCGCAAGGTGCCATCGCCGGCTTGTGTAGGCAAGCGGGATGAGCCCGCACTTGCCAACCAGCGGGCCTCGGGCATTGGTTTCAGCCAAGATGGCGACCTATTCAGAACTGGCCAATCGCCCGGTGCTCTCCCAGCCGGTCTACGAGGCCGGCCGTCCGATTGAGGTGGTCGCACGGGAGTTCGGCCTCGATCCGGGAGGCGTCATCAAGCTCGCTTCCAACGAAAACCCCCTGGGTCCTTCGCCCCTCGGCCTCGCCGCCGCACGGAAGGCCTTGGAACAGTCGCATCTCTATCCTGACGGCGGCTGCACGTTCCTCCGGGAGAAACTGGCGGCGAAGTGGAAGCTCCGGCCTTCCAACTTCGTCATCGGGAACGGCTCGAACGAGGTCATGATCCTGCTCGCCCAGGCGTTCCTCCGGCCCGGCGAGGAGGTGGTCTTCGGATCTCAGGCCTTCGTGGTCTACAAGCTGGCCACGATGCTCTTCGGAGCCACTCCCGTCGAGGTCCCGATGCCGGGATTCCGCCACGACCTTGCCGCCATGCGCGCGGCCGTCACTTCCCGCACCCGCATCTTATTCCTCGCCAGTCCGAATAATCCCACGGGGGGGACCGACCGACCCGAGGACATCCTCACGCTCGCTCGCAGCCTGCCCGATGACGTCATCTTCTGCCTCGACGAAGCCTACGCCGAATACCTCGATGGGACGGCCGACCTCCGCCCCATGATGGCCGAGGGCCGCAAGGTCGTCGTGACGCGCACCTTCTCAAAGGCCTACGGACTGGCCGGCCTGCGCGTCGGCTACCTCATGGGCTCCGAGGAGGTCTGCGGACTCGTCAACCGGGTGCGTCAGCCTTTCAACGTCAATCTGCCCGCGCTCGCAGCCGCGGAGGCGGCGTTGGATGACGCGCAATTCCTTTCGCGCTCACGTCGGGCCAATGCCGAGGGCATAGCCCAGCTTTCCGAGGGGCTGAACAGGCTGGGCTTCGAGTTCATTCCGGGGCAAGCCAACTTTCTGGCGGCGAGGATCCCCAGGGCCGAGGACGCCTTCACCGCCCTTCAGCGGGCCGGTGTCATCGTGCGGCCTCTCAGGGGATACGGCATGGCGGGCTGGCTGCGCCTCACCGTCGGCACCGCTCCGCAGAACGACAGGCTGCTGGCTGAGCTCGCCAAGTTCCGCTGATGGACTACGAGGTCGTCATCAGGGAGGTCGTCGCCAAGGACCCGCGCTACGCCCCTCAGGCCTATGAACTGGTCCGGGCCGCCTTGGATCACTCTCAGAAGACGGTGCATGGCGAGCCCAGGAAGGGCAAGTCGAAGGACAACCGTCACGTGACGGGACAGCAGCTGGTCGAAGGATTCCGGCAGCATGTTCTCGAGAACTACGGCCCGGTTTCCTACCGGCTGCTCAGGAACTGGGGACTACGGCGCAGCATCGACGTGGGCAACGTCGTCTTCAACCTGATCGAAGCCAAGCTGTTCGGCAGCTCTCCGGAGGACTCACTGTCTGACTTTGAGGACATCATCGACTTCAAGGAGGCCTTCCAGAAGCCCTTCGAATCAGGCGCCGCTAAGCGCTGACGAACGCGATCGACCTCACTTCGGCGCAGCCCGGAAGCACCCTGATCTTGGCCAGCATGGCCCGTTCGTGGAACTTGGCCTCAGACCTCACCACGGCGTTCTCGCACTGCACGGTCAGCCTGCCGCCTTCCAGGACCTTCAGTGGGGCGCAGCGACGGGCCAGCCGAGCCGGCAGCAGTTCCGCCCAGTGGGCGACGATGGCGTTCTCCGGCACGGGGCGGTCTAGCCTGAGCCTGGACACGGCCTCCCTCACGGCCTCCTCCATGGTCTTGACGGGCCTGTCGGTGGCGCGGCTGCGGTCCACGGGCAGGCCGGAGAGTTCGGCGAGAAGGTTTGTGACCGTCCGTGAGAAACGGCCGCTGGATCTGCCAAGGGTGAGCAGGGCCCGGACGGCCAGCGGCACGTCCAGCAGCCTCGCGGAGGCAAGGCAACGTTCAGGCGCGCCGGCTCCCACGATCAACCCGGTGGCGCCTGCGTCACGCGCCGCCTCGGCGTCCTCCTTGACGCTGTCGCCAACATGGACGAGCGCGGACAAAGGGACGCCGAGCTCACGGGCCGCCCCCGTGAAGGCGCCGGGCTCCGGTTTGGTACGTCTGGTCTCCTCGGAGAGCAGGATGGCGTCGAACAGGGACATGAGGCCATGGCCCTCCAGCACCGTCCGCATCCGTGAATCCGCGTTTGAGAGGACGCCCGTCTTCAGGCCCAGGAAACGCACGGCCGTGACCGCCTGCCGTGCCCCCGCCGCCAGTCTCCATGCGTCAGGCCTGCCGAAGGCCGACCAGCAGGCTTCGAAGACCGCGTCGCGCTTGGCGACAGGGAGCGCAGGGCCGAAGCACCGCGCCACGACGTCGGCCCAGAACTCACGGGCGGTTCCGGATCGGTCGGCCGTGCGGAAGGCGAGGGGGAAGTCCCTGTCGAGCCGCACGGGGTCCGCATCGACCCCGCACTGACGTGCGCAACGGGCGTAGACGCCCCCTACGGAAGGCTTCGGATGGAGAAGCGTTCCCGCGAGGTCGAATGTCACCGCCTGCACCTTGCGCATCGCCCAGAGCATGCCTCGGCTTGTCATGCGGTCGAGTGCGGTTAATGAACAACTTATGCACCTCCGGAGATTGTACGCTCTTTTTGCCGCGTGCATCCTCGCCGCCGGCTGCACTTCCAAGGCGTCGCCCCGCCACTTTCATGTCGACCCCGTCATTGCCTCGGTCGAAGCCGGACCTGACGTAGCCCGGGCCTCAGGCATCCATGACGAGGCCGTCAGGTCCGGGCGCGCCCATGGCTGGACCGACGCCTCTTCGCCCGATTCGGCGGCCCTGCTGCTGGCCTACGCCTGGCGGCGCGAAGCCGGGGCCGCCTCCGATCGGTTCCGGCTGGTCTGCCGTTGGAGAACATCGGCGGGCGGCGAAGGAGAAGTGACGGACGGGCTGGCCATGCCCGCCCATTTCTGGACCGACGCCAGGGCTGGCGAAGCGTCCGCCAGGCTTTGCACGGCCGTGATCAGGACGGCAGGCCCCGCGCGGCGATCCGTTCCCTGAGTTCCCAAAGGAGCCTTGTCAGTTCGGGCATGCGGACGCCGGCCTCGGTGCCGCGCCGAAGCGGCTCAGCCCAGATGCCGTCGATTTCGACGTCGCGGCCATCCAGATAGTCAATCAGGCTGGAAGGACGGTAGGGCCCCATGCCTTCCGTGACCTGGAACTGCCAGTCGACGTGCTTGCGGTCAAAGGGGAAGCCGCAGGCCCCGGCCGCGTCTGAGATTTCGAGCATGAGCGCCAGCGCTCGGCTCCGCAGGGCGCGGTCGTCGAGAATCCGGTCGGTCGTCAGTCCGCCCGCGGAAATGGAAAGACCGTTGAACGGGATGTTCCAGCAGAGCTTCTTCCACAGAACGGCTTCCAGAGAGTCCTCCGTGCGGCAGTCCACGCCAGCCTTGGACAACGCCTCGGCGCAAAGCCGGGCATGCGGACCGGCGGGCCCGCGGGCCGAAGCCACGCGGACATGACCGGGAAGCATGTTTCGGACGATGCCGGCCGGCTCCCGATTGATGCATACGAAGCACAGACCGGCGGCCACCCGCTCGATCGGGAGGATGCGCCCCAGGGCCTCCACGTTCCCCATGCCGTTCTGCAAGGTCAGGACCACGGTCGAAGGTCCCAGCAGGGGCGCGAGCAGGGAGGGCAGGGACGCGTTCGCCGTGGCCTTGAGCGTGACGATGACGAGCTCGCAGGGGCCGATGGCTGCGGTCGTCTCATGCGCCCCCGCGATGGGCGCCATCCGCCGACCGGCCTGGTCTTCCAGGACCAGTCCGCGTTCGCGGAGAATCTGCGCCTTGCCCCGGGAATGAAGGCGGACCTCATGACCCGAGAGGGCGAGCAGTCCGCCGTACCAGCAGCCTACGGCCCCCGCTCCGACGACCCCGATCTTCATGCCTTGAAGCATTTACGCCGCACGGACGAATGAACTGAGGCCTCCGACTTGCGGGGATAATCAAGGGTGTAGTGGAGGCCGCGGCTTTCCTTGCGCTGCAAGGCGCATTCCACGATGAGCTCGGCCACCTGGATCAGGTTGCGGAGTTCCAGCAGCCTCGGCTCGACCTTGAAATTCCAATAGTAGTCACGCACTTCGTCGGAGAGGGTGCCGATCCGCGTGCGTGCGCGTTGCAGGCGCTTGGTGCTTCGGACGATGCCGACGTAATCCCACATCGTGCGCCTCAGCTCATCCCAGTTGTGGGTGAGGACCACGCGTTCGTCGGGGTCGCCGGCGGATCCGTCCAGCCATCCGGGGAGCTCGGGCCATTCGCCCGAGAAGGATGCCGCCTCGGCCTGCGCGGCCGCCGCGCCTCCGTGAGCAAGCACCACCGCTTCGAGCAGGGAGTTCGAGGCCAGCCGATTGGCACCGTGCAGACCCGTGCAGGCGACTTCCCCGACCGCGTAGAGCCCTTTGAGCGTCGATCGGCCGGAAAGGTCGGTGGCCACGCCGCCGCACAGGTAATGCGCGGCGGGCACGACGGGGAGATGCTGGACCGAGGGGTCGAGACCTGCCTTCAGGCAGGTCTCGTTGATGTGGGGGAAGCGTTGGGCGAAACCTCCGTGGGCCACCTGGGTGGCGTCGAGCAGCACGTGTGGGGCGCCGGTGCGCTTCATCACCGCGTCGATCGCCCTTGCGACGACGTCGCGTGGCGCGAGGTCGCCCTGCGGGTGGAAGTCCGTCATGAAGGCGCGGCCCGCGAGGTCCCTCAGCACGGCGCCCTCGCCGCGCACCGCCTCGGAGATTAGCGCCCGCCCGCCGTCCGGTGCCTTGAGGGCCGTGGGATGGAACTGCACCATCTCCATGTCCCTCACTTCGGCTCCGGCTCGGTAGGCCATGGCCACCCCGTCGCCCGTGGCGATGTCAGGATTGGTCGTGAACTGATAGACCTGGCCCACGCCTCCGGTGGCCAGCACGACCACCTTGGCCGCCATGGTCTTCACGGTTCCGTTGCGCGTGTCGAGGACATGGATGCCCAGCACCCTGTCCGTCGGCCCGCCCATCTCGACCGAAGGGTCGAGTTTCGAGCGCGTGATGAGGTCGATCGCCAGGTGATGCTCGAGCATCCGGACGCCCGGGGCGACGGCGACCGCACGGAGCAGGGCGGATTCGATGGCACGTCCGGTCATGTCCCTTGCGTGAAGGATGCGCCGGCGCGAATGCCCGCCTTCGCGTCCAAGGTCGGGCCGGCCGTCGGGACCGTTCTCGAATTTTACGCCCCAATCGATGAGCTCAGCCACCCGGGCTGGGCCCTGTTGGACGATGTGGCGGACCACGTCCAGGTCGCAGAGGCCGTCCCCGGCCGTCAGCGTGTCCCGTATGTGGCTTTCAAAGTCATCGTTTCCGTCGGTGACGCAGGCGATGCCGCCCTGCGCCCAGTTGGTGTTGGATTCGGCGCCGGTCTTCTTGGTGACCAAGGCGATGCTCAGGCCCCCGCGGGCCAGCGAGAGCGCGAAGCTCAGGCCCCCGATGCCGCTTCCCACCACGATGGCGTCGAGTCGTTCACTCATGTGAAACGCAGGAAATTAACCCCGGTTTCAGGGGCAACAAGAGCGTATTTGACGGGGCGGGTAGCCTGCCTAACAAGGAATCGGTGGAAATCGCGATCATACTGGCGTGCTGGCTCATGGTGGGGCTCTTCGAACTTTCGGAGATGTCCATCGTGTCCTCCAACCGACGGAGGCTGGCCCGCATGGCCGAGCACGGAAGCAAGGGGGCCGCTCAGGCGCTGGCACTTCTGGCCAACCCGTCCAAGTTCCTCTCCACCGTCCAGGTCGGGCTCACCTTCGGCAGCATCATCGCGGCGACTTACGGCGGCCAGCCTCTGGCGGCGCGCCTCTCGCCCCTGCTGGCCCAGGCTCCGGTGGGCTGGATCGCGGAGAACGCGGAGGGCCTTGCCCGCGGCGGCGTGTCCTTCCTGATCGGCTCGCTCACCATCGTGTGCGCCGAAATCGTGCCGAAGCGCGTCGGACTCAGCAATCCCGAGGCCTTGGCCGTCGCCGTGTCGCGGCCGATGTCGTTCATGGCGGCGCTCGCCTCGCCGCTGGTGTCCACGTTGAGCTTCCTCGCCGACATCATCCTGTTCGTGTTCGGCCGGAAGCACGCCGAGGAGGACAAGATGTCGGAGGACGAGCTCAGGATGATGGTCGACCAAGGGATGGCCTCCGGCGTGCTGCACGCGCATGAGCACCGGATGGTCCATGGCGCCCTCTCGCTGGACCAGGTCACGGCGGAGAACTTGATGACGCCCAGCAACCGTGTCGTCTGGCTCAATCTGCACGACTCCGACGAGGTGAACTGGCGCAAGGTGGTCTCCTCCGGTCACACCTGGTTCCCGGTCTACCAGGGCAGTCCCGACCGTCCCATGGGCGTGGTTTCCGTCAAGCGCCTGTGGGCCAATCTCTCGCTCACGGGAAGCGTGACCATCAAGGACGTCCTGACCGAGCCGCCCACGGTCATGCCCGGCATCACCGGCACCGAGCTGCTGGAGCGTTTTCGCAAGGACAAGATCCACCTTGCCGTCGTCAGTGACGAGTTCGGCCGGGTGCTGGGCGTCGTCTCCCTCAACGACGTGCTGGAGTGCGTCATGGGTGAGCTCCCCAACGAGGGGTCCGTGCTGCGTCAGAACGCGCGGCCCATCCGACGCAGGGACGACGGGAGCTGGCTGGTGGAGGCCGCCGTTTCACTGGACGAATTCCGCGAGACCACCGGCATCGTGGGACGATTTCCTGAGGAAGGCGTGGCGCGCTTCACCGTCGTGGCGGGATTCCTCATGCGCGCCCTGGGCCGTCTGCCGCAGGAGGGCGACCGCGTCGAGGCGCTGGGTCACGTCTTCGAGGTGATCGACATGGACGGACACCGCGTGGACAAGGTCCTCGTGATGCCTAAAGCCGCCGGCCCGGCCTGAGGTTCAGAGCCGGACGGGGAGGCCGGCCGTCCGCAGGCGTTCCTTGGCCTGCCTGACGGTGTAGGTTCCGAAATGGAAGATGCTGGCCGCCAGCACGGCGCTGGCGCCTCCGTCACGGAGGACTTCGGCCAGATGATCGAGGTTGCCGGCGCCTCCGGAGGCGATGACGGGCACCTCGACCGCCCGGGAGACGGCGAGGTTAAGGGGGATGTCGTAACCGGAAGCCGTCCCGTCCCTGTCCATGCTCGTCAGAAGGATCTCGCCGGCGCCCAAGGAGGCCACTTTTCGGGCCCATTCGACCGCGTCGAGACCGGTGGCGTTGCGGCCGCCGTGGGTGTAGACCTCCCAGCGACCGTCGCCGGCGCCCTTGGCGTCGATCGCCACGACGATGCATTGGCTGCCGAACTTGCGGGCGGCTTCCAGGACGAGTCCCGGATCCCTGATGGCCGAGGTGTTGAGGGAGACCTTGTCCGCGCCGGCGTTGAGCATGGTGCGCACGTCGTCCACGGACCGGAGGCCCCCGCCGACCGTGAGGGGCATGAAGACCTGGTCGGCCGTGCGCTCAACGACATCGACCATGGTGCGGCGTCCGTCGCTCGACGCGGTGATGTCGAGGAACACGAGCTCATCCGCACCCTGCTGCTCGTAGGCAGCGGCGACGGAGACGGGGTCGCCGGCGTCGCGCAACTCCTCGAACCTCACGCCCTTGACCACACGTCCGGCATGGACGTCCAGGCAGGGGATGATGCGAACGGAGAGCATGGCGGAAGAGGTAGGGAAGGGGCCCGTCCTAGTAAAGCACGACCGTGACGGGTCCGTCGTTCACCAGCGAGAGCTCCATGTCCTCCCCGAAGAAGCCGGTCCTGACCGTGCGTCCCGTCGCCTCGGAGAGCAGGCTCACGAAGCGGTCGAAGACCGGGCGGGCGACGTCGGATTTCGCCGCCTTGTGGAACGACGGCCTGTTGCCCTTGGAAAAGTCGGCCAGCAGCGTGAACTGACTCACGGCAAGAACTTCGCCGCCCGCATCCGCCAAGGAAAGCCCCATCCTGCCGTGGGCGTCCTCCATCAGCCTGACCTTGGCGACCTCCGCGGCCAGACGTCTCAAGGTCGCCTCGTCATCGTCCGAGGCGACGCCCACCAGGAGCGCGAAGCCCCGGCCGATGGCGGAGGCGGACTGCGGATTCCCCTTGCGAGACACCGAGGCGCTGAGCACGCGTTGCACGACGATGACCATGGCCTCAGGTCAGGGCGTCGAGCACCGTGCGCAGTTTCATCTCGGTCTCGGCGGTCTCGGCTTCGGGATCCGAGCCGGCCACGATCCCTGCGCCGGCGTAGGCCCTCGCTTCGCCTCCGCGCAGACGTGCGCAGCGAAGGGCGACCAAGAGCTTGCCGCATCGGCCGTCGGCGGAGACCCAGCCGACGGCCCCCGTGTAAAGGCCGCGGTCATGGGGCTCGAATCCGGGGATGAAGGGCAGGGCGAGGGCACGGGGCTTGCCGCCCACGGCCGGCGTGGGATGAAGTTCGCCGGCAACTTCCAGGAACCTGCGGTCGGCGGGCATGCGGCCGACGATCGGCGTGCGGAGGTGCATGACGTTTCCGAGACGAAGCAGCTCGGCGTCCCGTCGTTTGGCGGCGAGCACGCCCACCATGCCCAGACGGCGCAGGATGGACTGCGTGACCGCGTCGTGTTCACGCCGGTCCTTGTCACTGGCCAGGAGCGCCTCGGCCAGACGGGCGTCTTCGGCCGCGGATTCGCCGCGACGGGTCGTCCCGGCCACCGATTCGGTCCTCACCTCGCCGTCGAAAAGGGAAAGGAGGGTCTCGGGGGTGGACCCAACCATCGCGCCCTCGGGCTCATCCACCAGGAACGTGTGGCAGGGGGCGTTGCCTCTGCGTAGACGGTGCAGGGCGGCGTAGACGTCGAAGGGTTCCGTGCGGCGCCAGTCGAAGGCGCGCGTCAGCACGACCTTCTCGAAGGCGCCTTCGCGGATCAGTTCGGTGGCACGACCCACTGCCGAAGGAAACCAACGGCCGCCCACTTCGCTCAGGACCGTCGCGACGGCGGGACGAAGGACGGTGGGGCGGGTGCGGTAGGTGAATTTCTGGAAGTCTAGCGCCCGCTTCGCAAGACGGACGGCGGCCCCGGGAGCGGCGGGCTCGGCCAGAGTGACCCTGGTGCGACCTTCCTCCGTGACGACCTGCCAAGCGGGGAGGAATACGCAGGCGTCCAATCCTCCAACGGAGGAGCCGGGGTAGAAGGGGAAGGTCGTGATGAGCCGGGGGGGCTCGCCGACGCAGCTCAATCTCGCGTTGAGCATACGCACCCAGTGGTCGGCCTCCTGGAAACGACGCTCGCCGCGCCCCTTCCAGAGGGCGACGGGCTCTCCGGCGGCGTGGGAACGGTCCCGGGAGGGGTTCTCATAGTATCCGCGCGGGCCCACGGGCTCCAGCGTCTCCATCACGGCCAGCGGATCCAGCGCAGGGACGCAGAACGCGTAGGAGATCCAGCCGTCCCCGCCCCGCTCCGCTTCCGCGCGCTCCAGCTGGTCGAGGGATGCTAGCGCGTCGGCCATGGACTCAGGCGGCCGGAGCCGGCGGCGTCTCGACCTGCGGGAAGAGGATGCACTTCTCGGACACGCGCACGCCGCTTCCAGCGGCGGACCAGTCGAAACGGCTGAAGTCCGTTGGGACGGACTGCCCGATGTTCTCCAGCAGCGCACGTGCGGTCGTCGGCATGACGGGAAGGAGCGCCGTACCGACGAGCCTAAGGCCCTCTGAGACATGGGCCAGGCAGGAATCCAGCCGGGCCCGGTCGGCCGGCTCGGAGGACTTCGCGAGCTTCCACGGCGCGCGTGTCTCGATGTAGGCGTTGAGGGCGTTGATGAAGGCCCAGAGCGACTCCAGCGCGCGGCTCACCTGGTGTTCGGCGAAGGCCTCGTCGTAGGCCTTGCGCGTCTCGCACCAAAGCGAACGCACCGAACGCTCAGGATCCTCATCGGCGGCGGCGGCCGGCACGACGCCGTCGCAGCTGCGTCCGACCATGTTCAGCAGCCGGTTGACGAGGTTGCCCAGGCTGTTGCCAAGGTCGGCCTTGTACCGTCCGGTGAAGCTCTGCTCGGAGAAATCCGCGTCCTGCCCGACCACCATCTCGCGGCACAGATAGTAGCGGAAGGCGTCCGGACCGTGCGTCCGGGCGAAGGCGAGGCTGTCCGTGGCGTTGCCGGAGCTCTTCGAGGCCTTCTTCCTGTCGATGGTCCACCATCCGTGGACGAGCAGGCGGCGGGGCGGCTCGATGCCGAGGGCCTTGAGCATGCAGGGCCAGTAGACGGCGTGAGGCGGCGAGAGGATGTCCTTGCCGATGACATGGACATCCGCCGGCCAGAGTCCGGTCCCGACCACGGCGGAGTAGTAGTTGGTCAGGGCGTCGAACCAGACGTAGGTCACGTAATCGGTGTCGAAGGGCAGCTCGATGCCCCAGGTGAGCCTGGACTTGGGACGGGAGATGCACAGATCGTTCATGGGCTCCTTGAGGAACTCCAGGACCTGGTTCTGACGGAAACGGGGGACGATGAAGTCGGGATGGGAGCGGATGTGCTCGACCAGCCAGGACTGGAACTTTGAGATGCGGAAATAGTAGTTCTCCTCGGTGGTCTGGGTGACCTCGCCGTAGATCTCGGGCCATTCGCCGTTCTCATCACGGTCCTTGTCGGACAGGAACTGCTCCTGCCTGACGGAATACCAGCCGCTCTTCCTGTCCTTGAAGATGAGCCCCTCGGCATGGAGACGGCTGAGGAAGTCCTGCACGACCTTGCGGTGCCTCGGCTCGGTGGTGCGTATGTAGTCGTCGTTGCTGATGGAGAGGTCTTCCAGCATCGCGCGGAAGCCGACGGCCACCTCGTCCACCAGCTGCTGGGGGGAGATGCCGCGTTTCTGGGCGGTCTGCTGGACCTTCTGTCCGTGCTCGTCGAGACCGGTCAGGAAGTGCACCTTGCGTCCGGACATGCGTGCATGTCGGGCGATCACGTCGGCGAGCACCTTCTCATACGCATGCCCGAGGTGCGGCGCACCGTTGGCGTAGTCGATCGCGGTGGTGATGTAGAAGGAGCCCGACATGATGTGCCGGTCAAAGATTGACCAGAAAGGAAGGACGCTCAACCCCGAAGGCTCATTCCGCGGCCCGACGGATGTCGGGCTGGTAGGAGATTTCGAACAGATAGGGCTGTCCGGCGCGGAGCGGCAGGGGGTGGTCGCGTTCCAGGACCTGGTAGAAGTGCACCTTCCCCCAGCAGCTGCGATGACGGCAATCCTCGCTGACCACCTTGGTCTCCTTCCAGACGGCGCCAAAGTCGTCGCGGAGGACCTCGCAGCGATGGGACTCGGGACCCAGGACCAGGGCGTTGCCGGGGGTCATGCGGGAGTGGCTGGCCGCGATCGGCAGGACGAGACTGAAATCCTCGAGCACGACGTTTACCTTAGGAGTGAGCGTGAACCGGCCGGTGATGCGTCCCGGGGCGAACTCCCATTCGACCTTCATCGAGCCCACGCCCTGCGACATCTGCTCATCGGATCCCATGAGCTCGGGCTGCTCGAACCGGAAAAGGTAGACGCCCGGCTTGGAGCCCATCGCGACCTGCGCCGACTTGCCGTAGTGAGAGGGCGTGTAGGCACGGCCGCCGAGGGTGTATTCCGGGATGAAGGCCGACACCCGCAGATTCGAAGGCCAGTCGAAGACGCCCGGCATGTGCGGGAAGGCCAGAGAATCGGAGAATCGGTGGTTTCCGGAGGTGACCAAGGGGAGGACGACGTGCACGCCGCTGGCGAAGTCCTGATAGATGATCACGCCCTGCTCCTTGCGGGGGGATCGGTCGAAGAGGTGCAGACGGCAGACGGGCTGCTTGCCGTGGACGGACACCGGCTCCATGCCTCCGCCGACGGTCTTGGCCAGACGGGACCACTGTGAGAGGTACCGGGCCGCGTCAAAGTTGGCCATGCGCGTGGTGTGCCCCGGGATGGTGTCCCGCTCGGCGTCACGGACGACGATGAGGCCGTGCTCGGCGTCGAAGAAGGTGGTGAAGAAATGCGTGTACAGACGCCGGACCTGGTCACGCAGCATCGGTTCCTGCGCGGCCGTCACCCAGCGGTCTCGAAGGGCCTGGAGCATGATGGTGATGCAGTGCATCTGGCCGTAGGCGCCGATGCCCCTGCCGTAGCACCAGCCCTGTCCGTCGTCCCGCACCATGTCTCCGATCACCCGGAGATATTTGTCGTACAGGGTGCGCAGCTTGGGCAGCTTGGAGTCCCTGAGCTGGATGTTGGCGTGGAGCTGGAGGGCCTGCCGGATGAAGATGAGCGAGACGACGCCGTACAGGTCGAAGGTGCCGCCGAAGTTGGACGCGGAGGCCGCCTTCGAGGCCTCATCATGGAAACCATTGGAGGAGGCCGCTGACGCCCGGTCGACGAAGCGGTCGACGAGGGGGCCGGTGGTGTCCTGCTTGGACAGTCCGAAGGAATGGCGGCAGACCGCCTTCGCGACGTCAAAGGCCTGCACATGGTCATGATGGTCGAGCTCGACCGACAGACGTTCGTCGATGAGACGACGGGTCTCCTCATTCAGCTGCTCCCAGACGGGGTTGCGTTCCCGGGTGGGACCGAAGGCCAGCAGCCCCAGGCAGGCGAAGGCCATGCCGTTGTCGGAGCCCTTGCTCATCCTGACCTGGGCCGTGATCGAGCGGGCGGTCAGTTCGATCAGGTTGACGCGGTCGAGGACGGCCTCTCCGGAGGCCCGGAAATACTCACCGAGGGCCAGGGCGACATGGCCCGGTTCATCGGCCCTCGAAACCTCGCCCTCGATGGGCATCACGCTCCCGTCAGCCGAAACGGAGGGAAGGTTCAGTTTCAGGAGCGCCTTGGTCTGGTCTAGGCATTGACTCGCGAAATTCAGCATGCTGAGGGGTTTTTCGATGGGATAGGACTCCCCATGTCAACAACCCTTCGTAAAAAGTCGTAAGCGTTCGTTTTCAGACCCTGAGCACCTCCACCGGGCACTCGGAAAGCCTTTGGAACAGCGCCATCTGCCTGCGGATGGGACACCAGCGATACAGGTGGATGTCCACGGGCTTCTAAAGGGCCACCCAGCCCCCGATGATGAGTCCCTCGCGGATCAGCTCGGCCCAGCCCGGCCCTTCGGGCAGGAGGGACCTCAGGGTCAGTATGCAGGCGAGGAAGAGCAGGGCGGCGACGAGGGTGAATCTGACTTCCCGGAGGAGCTCGTGCAGTTCACGACGGGCCGACTCCCTGCGATAACGGAAGAAGTTGCCCAAGGATTCCCTGACCATGTCGGCCGAACCCGGTCTGGGCTCTTCCTAAAGTTCGATGCGGATCCTCAGGGGCGCCTCGGCGTGGATCTCCCGTGCGCTGGAGACGATGAACTCCTCGGCGTCATGGTCCAGGTCACGTTCATGGAACGGGGAGGGGTCCATGGTGCTGAACAGCTGTCCGACCGCATTGAGTCTGACGACAATCATGCCGGGTAGGATTTCCTTCGAATTCATAGGGGCGTCGGTCCTCCGAGGGATGAGATGAAGAAGCGCGCGCGCTTCTCGCGCAGGACGTTGGATTCACCCGCGCCGTGTCCGGCGCCGGGAGCGACATGGAACTCGATCAGGTCTTTCTTACCCGCCTTGAGCAACGCGTCACGGAAATCATAGCTGCACTTCACGTCGACATTAGTGTCGGACTCGCCGACAGACAGGAACAGTCGGCCGCGGAGGTTGGCGGCGTAGCGCGCGCAGGAATTCTCCTCGTACCAAGGGCCGACGGGCCAGCCGAGCCATTGCTCGTTCCACCAGAGCTTGTCGACCCGGTTGTCATAGCAGCCGCAGTCCGCTGCGCCGGCCTTGTAGAAATCGCCATGGAGGAGCATCGCGTGGGCGGTGTTCTGTCCGCCGGCGGAGCCCCCGAAGATGCCCACGCGGGAGAGGTCCATGTTCGGCTCGGTCCCGGCCAGGGCACGCATCCATGCGATCCGGTCGGGGAAGCCTCCGTCCTTGAGGTTCCGCCAGCTCTGCTGATGGAACTCCTTGCCGCGGTGGTTCGTTCCGCGTCCGTCCATCTGCACGACGTAGAAGCCGAGCATCGACAACTCCCGGTGGTTGCGATTCCACCAGTTGAAGGCGCGCGGTGCGAAGGAGCCATGCGGGCCGGCGTAGATGTTCTCGATGACGGGATATTTCTTCGTCGGGTCGAACGGGTGGGGTCGGGTGACCACGCCCCAGATGTCGAACTTGCCGTCACGGTCCTTGGCGACGAAAGGCCTGCTCGGCTGCCAGCCCGCCTTCTTGAGTTCGGCGTCATCTGTCGTTCCGAGCAGGGCAAGCTGCCGGCCGTCGGCCGCACTCCGCAGGGTGAACACGGGCGGACGATCCACGCGGGACGCGGTGTCGATCAACGTGCGGCGCCCGGGCGAGAACAGGACCTCATGGTGCGCGTCGCCGGGTGTCAGGTCCACGACGCCTTCCCCGTTCACGACCGCCTTGCAAACATGATGGTGGTAAGGATTCTCGCCGGCGACGCGACCGACGGCGACGAAGAGCATCTGGCCGTTCGCGCGGTCAAGGTGGAGCACCTGCTTCATGACCCAGTTGCCGGCGGTGACGGGGCGCAGCACGCCCCCGGTCCGAAGGTCGACGGCATACAGATGGTTCCAGCCGGTGCGCTCGGAAGCCCAGATGGTCAGGTCGTCCGTCAGGTCATGACGGTAGCGGGCGTTGAAGCTGTAGACGAACTTGGCGAAGTCTTCTTCGGCCAGCAGTTTCCGCCAGACTCCGGTGGTCACGTCATACGCCACGATGCCGTGGCCGGTGAAGCCGCGCCGGACGTATTCGGTGCGCAGGGTCGTGCCGTCGGCCGACCAATCGAGCCGGTCGGTGGAGTAGGTCTTGCCGGTGGGGTCGTGCGGGCAACCGGAGGCGCCTTTGCCGTCCGTCTGGAAGACCCAGGCCTCACGTTCGGTGCGAGGATCGCCGGGCTTTTCATAATTGATCTCCCGGGTGACGCCTCTGACCGAATCGACGACCTTGTATTGGCGGACGGGCTGTTTCGTTTCCCGCCAGACCGCGAAATGCTTCCCGTCCGGGGACCATGAGACCGGCCCGGTGAAGGCATAGTTCGTCCCGGCGACCCGTTGGACCAGCTTGTGCGCCGGCTGACCGTCTCCGGCCGACAGGAAGATATCCCCGTCCCGGATTTCGACGACCTGCGGACCAAACGGGGAGCGATTGCCCTCCTTGCCGGCGTTGAGCATGCGGCTGCCGCCGTCGAGCCTGGGGACGTTCCGGTCGGTCGTGTCGACTGCCGCGAGGACAAGCTTGCCATCCGAGCCCAGCCACCAGGCTTCCTTGTCACCTTCCAGTCGGAGGCGTCCGTCGTCGGCCGGGATGACGCGCTTAAAGGGCCAGTTACGAGGGTCGGTCTTGATCCCGCTCAGGTCGGCGAAGGCTTTCCGCAGGTCCTCGGGCGAGAACGCGGGGCGGATCGCGCCGGACTGGCAGTCCACGAGCCGCCACTCCATGCCGGCCTTGCCCAGCCAGCCGTAGGCCAGCGTGCGCTCGTCGGGAGACCATCGCGGTGCTTCCACCTTGGCGCGTGGCGACTTCCAATACCAGGCGTCATACTGTTTCTGCCAGTCGACGAGGAGCGCATCCTGCGCGACGGCGAGAAGGGGGACCAGCAGCAGCAGGCGAAGCAGCATTCGTCTGATGATGACGGCAGACCGCCGTCGGACTCAACTCCGCATCCGTTATTTCTGAGGTTTGGCCTGCTTGGATTTCGAGGACTTTGGCTTCAGCTCCGCCAGATAGGCGACGACGTCACGGATCTCCTCGGGGGTCAGGATGCCGAGCATCGGAGGCATCACCGATGCGGCCGGAGAGGAGGACGCGATCTGGTTCCTGGGCAGGGCGCGCGTCGATTCGTCAGGGAGGCGGATGACGACTTCCTTCGGGTTTTCCGAAATCACGACGCCGGCCGCCGCGAGACCGTCCTTCGCATCCTTGAGCACGAAGGTGAACAGGCCGAAACCGGGAGAGATCCGGGCGGAGGGATCCACCAGGGACTCGACCAGCTCGGCCCTGTCCTTGCCGAAGGTCAGACCGCGCAGCTGCGGCCCCACCTCGCTGCCCTCGTCGGATTCGACGCGATGGCAGCCCACGCAATTGGCGCCGAGGTGCTCGTTCACCACCTTCCGGCCTAGGGCCGCGTCCCCGCCATCCGCCATGGCGGAATAGGGCGTTCCATCGTTCGCCCTCGGCCCGGATAGGGAACGGAGGTGCGCCTCGGCCCTTTCACGCAGGTCGGTCCGCGAAGACGCGAGCGCCCCGCGAACGACCTCGAGGCGCAGGTAGGGCTCGAGTCTGCCGGCGATGAAAGATTCCAGCGCGCCCGTGAAGATCACCCGGGCCTCAGGCAGGTCCGAAGCAGCCGCGGCGTTGAGCACGGCCTGCTTCTCCGCCGCCTTCGATGAGCGCGACTTCATGATGCGCTGTCCGGCCGAGAAGGCGGCCGCGGCGTCAATCTGCACGAGAATCCCGAAGGCGGCGGTGCGGAGCTCGGATGCGTTGCCGTCACCGCAGGCTTCCGCCGCGACCTTGACGGCGAGCGTCCTGTCCTTGTCGGCCAGCATCCGGATGGCGTCCGCACGCACGGAGGCGGGCGCCGATTTCTCCTTGGCGAATCCGGACAGGGCATCGACGGGGACGTCGACGCGATGACGGAGCAGGACGCTGAAGGCGAGGGTGCGCAGCTCAGGTCTGACCTGTCCGAGCAGCAGGTCCTTCGCCTCTGAAAGCGCCTGGGTGAGGGCGGCCTTGTCCCTGGGAGGATAGGTCCTGGCGACGCCGTCGACGCGGTCTAGTCGCGGAGGCGAATCGAAAGCCAGCATGCATTCCAGGACTTCGGTCACCAAGGCGGTGTCGCCCTGATGGCCACGGAGCCAGCGGATGAGGCGTCGTGCCTCGTCAGGAGTGCCGACGCGGAGACAGGCGTTGATGGACCTGCGAGCGGCCTGCGGGGGCAGCACGTGACGGCTGAGGGCACCGGCCAGGGAGGGCAGGGCCGACGGCACGCCGGCGTCATCATGGATGGCGCGGGCGGCCTCGTTCACGACCGCATCGTGCGGACTGGCCAGCGTCAGACCCATCTTGGACGACTTGCGTCGTGCCAGCGCCAGCGTGCTGAAGAGCGCGAGATGCTCGTCCGAAGCTGTCGCGGCCGCGACAAGGTCTTCTTCCGGCACGCAGGCCGCGATGCCAGTCACGAGGCAATGCCTCAGCCAGGGTAGGTCAAAGTCGCCGTCCGGATCCCGGACGAAATCGGTCAACTTGGCGGCGCCGCCCGTCCGTCCCAGCGCCAGGGCCGCATGCATGCGGTCGCGTGGCGCGGTCGATGCCAGCTGTCCGATGAGACCGGCTCGCAGGGCGGCGTCAGGCGACCGTGACTCGGAGAGGACCTTGGCCGCCTGGGCCCTGACTTCATCATCTTTGGCGACCAGTAGCGGAAGGGCCGGCGCATGCCCGAACTTTCCCTGCCTAAGTCCGATGCCCCACCCCCAGATCGCGTGCAGGCGGGCCTGGCGGGCTGCGGATTCATCCATGGCCACCTTGAGCAACTCAGACCAGGCGGACTCGCGAGCGAGACGCAGTGAAGCATTGATCCTGACGCGTTGGTCAGGATGTCCGAGCATCCGCAGGCACTCCGATCTCGGGACTGCGACGGACAAAGGCCTGGACAGCCAGGCCGATGACGTAGGGTCGGTGGTCTTCGCGACGTCAAAACGCCAGATCGCCCCTTTCTCATCGAGGGGGTAGCCGCCGTCCCAATCGGCGAAATAGGCGCGTCCGTCAGGTCCCCAGCTCAGGCCTATGCCCATGATGCCGGATGACACCGTGCGGACGCCCTCCATCCTGAATGCGTCCAGATGGGGCGTCAGACGAAACGCGTCCATGCGTCCCTTGGGAAACTGGTTCAGGAGGAAATGACCGCGCAGATCGCCGTCCATGGCGTGCCCGGGTTCGCGAATCATGCCGGCCGGCCCGTCGGAGTAGTTGGCCAGGGGCGGGGTGATGAAGAACGGCTGGTCGGGCTGACCTTGGGGCATCCAGACGTTCTCACGCATCCATCGGCTGCCCCCCTTCTGGTACTGGTGCTGGTTACGCCAGCCGGAGTCGGAACCCTCCAGGACGAACACGGCCCGCTCGCGCTCACGCGGAGCGTCACCGTCATTGTCGACCCCGAAGACGTCGCCGTTGTCATCGAAGGCCAGCTCCTGGACGTTGCGGAGACCGTGGGCGAACACCTCGAATCCGGAGCCGTCGGGCTCGCAACGCAGCACGGCTCCCTCGTGGGGAAGGACGAACCTCCGCCCCTCCTTGGAGGTTACGTTCAGGCCCTTGTCGCCGATCGTCCACCAGATGCGTCCGTCCGGACCCAGCCGGAGCCCGTGCATGTCATGACCGGCATAGGCGATGTGGGCGCCGAAACCGGATACGATCCTCTCGGTGATTTCCGCCCGCCCGTCTCCGTCGGCGTCCCTTAGTCTCCACAGGTGCGGAAGGGCCGTGACGTAGAGCCATCCGTCATGCCAGAGGAGTCCGGCGGCGATGCCGGAGTTGGGTTCGTTGAAGCCCTCCGCGAAAAGCGTCATCCGGTCGGCGATCCCGTCTCCGTCGGTGTCGCTGAGCTTGAAGATGCGCTCCTTGTGGTGCTCAAGGTCGAGGAGGTCGATCGAGCCGTCGCGGTTGTGATCCTTCAGTCCGCCGCGAGGGACTCTGAGACGGCCCGGGGCGAGCTCCTTGCGCAGGAACTCCAGCCTTTCCTCGGCCGAGGTGAGCCCCACGTCGTCAGGTATCCAGACCTGGTGCTCACGGATGTCGAGGTCGGCGGCTTTCCGACGGGTCGTGCAGGCCACGTAGACGTTGCCTGCCTCGTCCAAGGTGACCGAGGTGGGGTCGGGCACGTTCAACTTACCCGACCAGCGCACCGGACGGACCTCCTGCGCCATCAGCAGAGTGGCGGTCAGGATGAACGCGGCCGAGACGGTCCTCATGGACTTCAGCCGATGAGTATCACGTAGAGTTCCTTGGGGCCATGGGCGCCGAGCACCAGGATGCGCTCAATGTCGCCGGTACGGCTGGGACCCGTGATGAAGGAGAGCATGCTGGGCATCCCCCCCGCGTTGCGATCGCGGACGACCACGAAGGCCGTGTCGAGGTCCGGCACGACCTGGTCGACGGTGGCCACGATCACATGGACGTGCGGAAGGATGGAAAGCCCCCGCCCCCCGGAGCTGCGGCTGGAGACCAGGGCTGAACCGAGTTGCGCCACCAGGCATTCGCAGGTGGTGATGCCCACGTCGCAGCCTTCCAGCCGACGTTTGTCAAAGGCCTCCGCGACGTCCCACGCGGGGCAGGGCAGGGAGGCGCAGGCGGCCTTCAGCAGGGTGTCGGAATGTATGGCCGCCTGCTTCCAGCCCTTGGACTTCGCGAGATCCGCCAAGGCGACGGCGGCGGCCTTCAGGTCGGGCGCCCTCACGAGGACGGCCTTGAGCTTCGCCAGCTGCTCGGCGAGTATGGCCAGGCTTGTCTCACGGTTTTCACCGCCGTCAGGCAACCATGGCTTGCCGGCCTTGGCGGGCCGCCGGTCGGTCGGCTCGGCGCGAAGGTGCGGGCGCGGAGCCTGCACCTTGAGCGCCTCGCGGATGCGGGCGAGTATGTCGGAACGGGCGTCAGCCACGGCCGGCTCCTTTCTTCCACTGCTGGCGGAAGGACTCGGCCGGAGCCTCGGGGAGGTCGCGGGTCCTGAGCCATGCGGACATGTAGGGAATCGGCAACTTCTTGAGCAGCGGCAGGAATGTCCTGAAAAGCCGACCTCCGAGGGAGAAAAGCGCGGGACGTGAAGTCACGAACAGGAAGCCGCGGTGGAACACGCGGTCGAAGAGCGTGGGCGATTCCTTCGCGGCATTGCGTCGGTTGTGGAGCAGGTGGTGGTGAAGGTCGATGCGTACAGGACACGCGTCGGTGCATGCGCCGCAGAGCGAGGACGCGCCGGAGAGGTGGTTCCATTGCTTCAGGCCGCGCAGGTGCGGGGTGATCACCGAGCCGATGGGCCCTTGGTAGGTGGTGCCGTAGGCCAGGCCGCCGATGTTCTTGAAGATCGGACAGACGTTGAGGCAGGCCCCGCAACGGATGCAATGCAGGGCGTCACGCTGCTCGGGATCGGCCAGCAGGCGCGTTCGCGCGTTGTCCAGCAGGACGAGATGGAACTCTTCCGGGCCGTCAGGCTCATCCTTCCTGCGGGGTCCCGAGTAGAGGGTGTTGTAGCATGTCATCGGCTGGCCTGCGCCGGCCGTGGCGAGCATGGGGAGCAGGACCGAGAGGTCGTCCAGCGAGGAGACCACCTTCTCGATGCCGGACAGCGCGATGTGGATGCGGGGCAGCGCGGCCGTGAGGCGGGCGTTGCCTTCGTTCTCGGTGATCGAGATCTGGCCGGTCTCGGCCACGAGAAAGTTGGCGCCGGTGATGCCCACGTCGGCGTCCACGTACATCTTCCGCAGATGGCGACGGGCGATCATCGTGAGCTCCTCGGGGCTGTCCGTCGGCGGGGTACCCAGGTGCTGGGTGAAGAGCTCGCTGATGGCCTCCCGCTTCACGTGCATACAGGGGAACACGAAGTGGTAGGGGGGTTCCTTGCGGAGCTGCTGGATGAACTCCCCGAGGTCGCTCTCGACCACGCCGAATCCCTCCGCCTCGAGGGCGTCGTTCAGGTGGATCTCCTCCGAGGTCATGCACTTGGACTTCACCACGGCCTTGGCGCCGGCCTCACGGATGAGCCGGATGATGATTTCGCGGGCCTCGGCGGCGTCGCGGGCCCAGTGGACCACGCCGCCGTTCCGTTCAAAGTTGCCGACGAACGTTTCGAGGACGTTGGCGAGGTCATTGACCGCCGACCACTTGGCGAGGGCGGCCGCATCTCGGGCCCTTTCCCAGTCGCGGTAACGTGCCTTCTGAAGGTCGCGGTTGACGTAGTAGCCTCCCAGCGCCTTGCGGATGAAGGCGCGCTGGGGCCCGTCGGCCGACGTGACCGTGGCGTCCTTGAGGAAGATGGATTTCGGGTCGGACATGTCAGTCGCGGCAGGCCAGGACCTCGGCGATGTGCAGCGGCCGCACGATCTTGCCCTCCCGGGAGAGCCATCCGCCGATCTGCAGCAGGCAGGAAGGGTCGGAAGACACGACGTAATCCGCACCCGTGCGTGCGAGGGCGCCGCCTTTGACCTGGGCCATGGCCGTGGAGATCATGGGGAACTTGGCCGAGAAGAGCCCGCCGAATCCGCAGCAGCTCTCGCCCTCCTCGGTCTCAATCAGCTCGAGCCCCTTGACGGCCCTGAGCAGACGACGGGGCTCCTCCTTCAAACGGAGCTCACGCAGCGCGTGGCAGCCGTCGTGGTAGGTCACCTTCTTGGCAAAACGCGCCCCCACGTCCTCGACCCCGAGCTTCGTGACCAGGAATTCCGAGAACTCGAAGGTGCGAGAGGCGAGGTCCCGGGCCTCGGCCTCATGCGGCGTCCCCTCGAGCAGCTGGGGGTAGAAGACGCGCATCATCGCGACGCAGGATCCGGAGGGTCCCACCACGGCTTCGGCGCCGCGGAAGACCTCCAGCGCCCGGATGGCGGCCGGGCGGGCCACGTCCCATTGGCCGGAGTTGAACGATGGCTGACCGCAGCACGTCTGAGCCTCCCGGAACTCCACCTCGTGACCGAGGCGGGTCAGCACCTCGGCCGTCGCCACGCCGACCCGGGGGGCCAGCTGGTCGATGAAGCAAGGTACGAAGAGGGAGACGCGCACGGGATCAGCGGAGGAAGGCCTCGTGCAGGCCGCCGTCGACGGTGATGACCTGTCCGGTCGTCTTCGAAAGGCGGTTGGTCACGAGGAGGAAGTAGGCTTCGGCCTGGTCGGCGGGGGTGATGGGACTCTTGGTGAGGGTGCGGTCCGCGTAGAACTTGGACAGCTTGGTGGTCAGCGAGTCCGTGGCCTCATCATCGGTGTACGGAATGCCGTACTTCGCAAGCGAGGCGATGACTCGGTCGCGCGGGAACATGGCGGACCCCTGCACGACGGTGGCCGGAGCCACCCCGTTCACCCGGACGAGGGGGGACAGCTCGATGGCCAGTTCGCGCACGAGGTGGTTGGCCGCGGCCTTGGAGGTGTCGTAGGCCACGGAACCTTTCTTGGCCACGGCCGCGTTGGCGCTGGTCGTGAGCACGAGGTTGCCACGCAGACCCTGTTCCTTCCAGGTCCTGAAGGCCTCGTCGGCTACCAAATAGCTGCCCGTGACGTTGAGGGCGAAGGTGAGGGACCACTTGTCGTCCGGGATGCGCCCGGCGGTGTCCGGAGGCACGAAGATGCCGGCGGTCACGCAGATGGAGTCGAAGCCGCCGTAGGCCAGGGCCACCTGGTCGAGCATCTTCCGGATGGAAGTGCGGTCCAGGATGTCGCCGCCGAGACCGATGGCCGGGCCGCAGTTGGAGACTCCGGTGCCGGCGACGCCGATGCCGGTGCCCAGCTTGTCGGTGATCTCCTTGGCTGTCGCCTGCGCGGCCTCCAGGTTCTTGTCCACGCAGACGATGTGGGCCCCTTCCTTGACCAGACGGTGCGCGGTCTCCTTGCCGATGCCGGAACCGGCGCCGACCACGATGATGACCTGCCGGGCGAGCTCCTTCTCGGCAGGCATGCGCTTGAGCTTGGCCTCCTCGAGCAGCCAGTACTCGATGTCGAAGGCCTCCTGCTGGGGGAGGGCGATGTATTCATCGATGGCCTCGGCGCCGCGCATGACCTCGACGGCACAGTTGTAGAACTCGGCGGTGACGCGGGACTCGGACTTGTCCTTGCCCCAGGCGATCATGCCCAGGCCGGGAATGAGCACGACCGTCGGATTGGGGTCGCGCATGGCGGGCGAATTGGAACGCTTGCAGGCCGCATAGTAGGAGGCGTAGTCCTTGCGGTACTGCTCGAGCCCTGCGGCGAGCTTGGCCTTCAGGGCGGCGGCGTCCTCGGCCTGGGGGTTCCAGGCGACGTAGAGGGGCTTGATCTTGGTCCGCAGGAAGTGGTCGGGGCATGAGGTCCCGAGCTCGGCCAGACGCGGGGCGTCCTTCGCGTTCACGAAGCGCAGGATCTTGTCGTCGTCCTGGACGGTGCCGATGAAGCGCTTCTCCTTGGAGACCTGGCCGCGCAGCCAGGGCAGGATGGCGGCTAGGGTGGCGTGACGCTTCTCCGCATCGAGGGTCTGGTAGATCGCACCGCCGAAGGCCTTGGCGTCGCCGCCCTTGGCCTGGTACTTGGACTCGATGTAGGCGCCGGCGGTTTCGATCATCGACAGCGTCAGCTCGTAGCAGGCCTTGTCGTCGTCGGCCCAGGAGATGAAGCCGTGCTGGCCCATCATGATGGCCTTCACGTCGGGCTGGCGGCGGGAGATCTCCTGCATGGCTAGGCCGAGCTCGAAACCGGGCCGCATCCAGGGCACGTAGGCCATCTTGCCGCCGAAGATCTGCTTGGTCAGCGCCTCGCAGTTCTTGGAGGCCGCGATCGAGATGATCGCATTGGGGTGCATGTGGTCGACGTGCCGTCCGGGAAGGAAGCTGTGGAGTGGGGTGTCGATCGACGAAGCGCGCGGATTGAGGTTGAAGGTGGCGTGGGTGTACATGCCGACCATGTCATCCTCGGCCTGCGACTTGAGGCCTTTGTCCGCCCTGGCGGCGTAGGACTTCTGGAGGCCGATCAGCTTGTCCTGATAGAGCGACGAGAAGTTCTCACGGGCGCTGGTGCGCAGGTCGCCGCCGGAGCCCTTGACCCAGAGTACGTCGACCTCCTGGCCGGTGAGCGGGTCCTTCTCCCTGATCTTCGAGGAGGTGTTGCCGCCGCCGGTGTTGGTGATGCGCTGGTCGGCGCCCAGTCGGTTCGACCGGTAGACCAGGCGCGAGACCGGATCGAGCTTCGCCGCTTCGGCGTCGTTCCAGAGGTAAGATACGTGCTTGTGTTGGCTCATGTGTGGTTGGTTGGAAAGAAAGGAGGGGCGCAGAGGGTTCAAGCGCGCTTCAGGGACTTGAATCGTCGCAATGCGTCGCCCCAGCGCACGTCGGCCCGGGGAAGGTAGGTCTTGCAGGGGAATGATTTGCGCACGACTTCACGCACGCCCTTCAGGCCCCTGACCTCCTTCATGGCGACGGCCTGGACGAGGATGTTGCCCGCGGCGGTGGCTTCGACGGGTCCGGCGACGACGGTTCGTCCGGTGGCATCGGCGGTGGCCTGATTGAGGAGCTCGTTGCGCGAACCGCCTCCGACGATGTGAAGGACGGCGAGACGACGGCCGGTCAGCTTCTCCAATGCGTCCATCTCGACGCGATAGAGCAATGCCAGCGACTCCAGGACGCACCGGGCGATCTCGCCATGGGTGCGCGGGACGGGCTGACGGGTCTCCCGGCAGAAGGCCTGGACCTTGGCGACCATGTCTCCCCGTCGGGTGAACCTCGGGTCATCCGGACGGATGAAGGAACGCAGGGAAGGAGTCTGCAGGGCGAGACGCACGATCTCGCCGTAGTCGGAGACCTCTCCGCGCTCCATCCACTCGCGACGGCATTCCTGGAGGATCCAGAGGCCGACGAGGTTCTTGAGGAAGCGGGAGGTGCCTCCGAAGCCGACCTCATTGGTGTACCGCGCCTTGCGGACGGTCTCGCTCACCACGGGGCGGTCAAGTTCCACGCCGAGCAGAGACCAGGTTCCGGAAGAAAGGTAGGCCCAGTCCTTGCCGGGCCTGGCCGGCACGGCGGCGACCGCGGCGGCGGTGTCGTGCACGCAGGTCGTCACGACCTGGGCGGAACGGAGGCCGGTCTCGGCCGCGAGGTAGGGTCGGAGCTTGCCGAGCTTCACGCCGGGGGCGACGGGCTTGGGAAGCAGATGCAGCGGGATGCCGAGCTTGCGCAGGACCGGACGGGCCCAGTCACGCCGACGGACGTCCCAGCACTGGCTGCCGGAGATAAGGGTCTCCTCCGCTCGAGCCACGCCCGTGAGCAGGAAGTTGACGTAGTCGCCGATGAGCAGGAACTTGTCGGCCATCCTGAGCAGTTCGGGACGGTTGCGGGCGTCGTCGAGCAGCTGGTAGAGCGTGTTGATGGAGATGGAGGCAATGCCGGTGCCCTCGAAGAGCTGCTTCTCCGAAAACTTGCTCATGGCCAGTTCGTAGGACTTGAAGCTGCGTTCGTCGCGATAGGTGAAGGGGAGGGAAAGAAGCGGGCCGTCGCCCTTCACCAGGACGTAGTCGACGCCCCACGAGTCACAGGCCACCGACTTGATCCGGCCGAGCTTGGCTCCCTTGGCGAGGCCGACGCGTATCTCACGGAAGATCCGGATGATGTCCCAGCGGAGGGTGCCATTGGCGGTGATGGCTCCGTTGGAGAACCGGTGCACCTCCTTCATGCTCAGGCGTCCGTTCCGGAGTCTGCCAAGGATGACGCGGCCGGATTCGGCGCCGAGGTCGATTGCGAGATAGTCGGACATGGGGAAGGGGAGGGGTCAGAGGCCGAGCAGTTTCTGGCGATAATGCTCGTCGGGGCGTCCGGCGATGCGCTCGCACTGGGCGGGGGTCAGGAATACCGGTCCGCCGAGGGCGGCCGCGCCGATGAAGATCTCCGCGGCCTTCTCAGTCATGAGCAGCGATCCGAGGACGGCCTTGGGCGACGGGCCCACGGCGATCACGCCGTGGTTCATGAGCAGGATGATGCGCGGCTCGCGGCCCGTGCGACGCACGTAGGCCATGACCTCCGTGCGGATGGACCGGCAGAGGGCCATGCCGGGCTCAGCGTAAGGCACCAGGACGGACTCCACGCCGCAGAGCACGATCTCATCCGGACAGGTCCTGCGTGCGGCGAACTCCGCGGCGCGGGGCGAACAAAGGATGCCGTTGACGGCGATGGCGTGCACATGACCGACGCAACGCACGCCGGGCAGAGTGAGCAGGTAGGCGTGGAACAGCGCCTCGATGGACGGCTTCTTCGCCTTGTCATCGACGCGGGCGGCGAAAAGGGCGGCGTCGATCTCAGCGTCGCCAGCCGAAGGGTCGTCGAGCAGCGGCAGCAGACGGTCGAACCGACAGACGGTGACGTCAGCGGGACCGAGCGTGCTCAAGGAGCAACCGGATGCCTTGACCGCGAAGGTCGCCTCATCGATCCGGACGGAAGTGTTGCCTTCACCCAGGATGGCCATGCGGAGACGCTCTCCGCCTAGGGCATGGGAGAGGGCCAGAAGGTCCTGGACGAGGTCGGCCATCGGTCGCGCGATGAGGGCGCGTCTCAGGCGGTGGTCAGCACGTGGTCGGCGGGCATGCGCACCTTGGCGCGCTGCACCTCGGCCGCGTCGGCATCCGTGACCAGGAACAGGGCGCTGACGTCACGGGTGACCGCGCAGGGTCCTCCACGTCCGAGTTTCACCTTGTTCATGCAGATGAGCACTTCGTCGCTGCGCCGGATAACTTCGCGCTGCTGATGCGAGATGTCGCGCTGGGAGTTCCAGAGACCGTTCTCGTCGATGCCTTCGGCGCCGAGCAACGCCACGTCGAAGTTCCAACGGGCGACCTCCTCGAGCGTGCGGTCGCCGGCCACCATCGCATGCCGTGTGAGGAACAGACCTCCGGGGATGTAGACCTCGACGCCGGGTAGGCAGGAGATGAGCTGGGCCGTCGGCAGGCAGGTCGTGACGATCTGCAGGTCTGGCACGCCGGCGGAGGCGATGGCCTCGGCGGCAAAATAGATGGTCGATCCGGAGTCCAGGTAGACCGTCATGCCGGCCTTGACCCTCGAGGCGGCCAGATTGCCGATCTTGCGCTTGGCCTCGGCGTCCTCGACCTTGCGGTCATCGAGGGGCGGGAAGTTGCGGTTGAAATCCGAAAGGGCTCCGCCATGCGTACGTGTGATGCGACGTTGGTTCTCAAGTTCGGTGAGGTCACGTCGGGCAGTGGCCTCCGAGACGTTGAACTGCTTGCAGATCTCCACGACGGGAACGTATCCTACCTTGCTGAGCAACTTGGCGATGGACTCCCGACGCGCATCGATGATGTGGCGTGCGACTTTCATGGGTTTGGAGGTGCGTTTATGACCACATCCAATCAGCCAATCAATAACGCATGTTTGCGCCGAATGACCATCTGAGCTTATTTCGCACAATATACATTATGTCTAATAGATATATATATTGATTTCATTGGTATAAAACAGGTTATAGTTGTATTTTCTTGGGGACATGAGCCCTTTTGCCTAGGCTCACTTTCGTGTCATCGTTTCGTCATCGGATACGCTCATATCACGGAATCCTGATTGCATTGGGATTTTCGATCCTGGTCATCGGCCCAGCCGGTTGCACTTCAGTCGACAGTTCACGGACTCAGCCCGAATCAAGGGAAGTCGAACTTCCGGGGATTTACCGCTCAGGTGTCATCCATCACCCAGGGCCCGCCTCGGAAGGCTGCGAACCCCGCACCCAGATCATCACCCATCTGGTGCTGCATCATACCGGCGCCCCCCTGCCCTCCTCGCTCAAGACCCTCGAGGGCAAGGAGGAAGGTCGTCCGGTGGGCGTCCATTATGTCATCTCGGATGAACCTTCGCCCCGCGTCATCGACATGGTGCCGGAATCCTATGCGGCCTATCACGCCGGCAAGAGCGCCTGGGGTTCGAAGGAAGGACTGAACCAGCAT
The DNA here is from genome assembly GCA_046080425.1 of Verrucomicrobiota bacterium. Classification (GTDB taxonomy): domain Bacteria; phylum Verrucomicrobiota; class Verrucomicrobiia; order Opitutales; family UBA953; genus UBA953. Next base: position 7,915 of record JBJTTY010000009.1, on the reverse strand, counting down.
TCCATCGGCATCGAGATCATCAATCTCGACGGCAACAGGCATCCGTACCCGGCCGATCAGGTCGAGCTCATCCTTGCGTTGTGCGACGAGATCATCCGCCGTCACGGCATCTCGCCGGTCAACGTGGTGGCCCACTCCGACATCGCGGTGGGACGCAAGATCGACCCAGGTTCACTCTTCCCCTGGCGACACCTGGCCGAGCACGGTATCGGCGCATGGCCTCTCGCCGTCGACGTCGAGGAGTTCCTCGCGCTGCCTGCGCCCGACGAAGCCTTGAGCCGGTCGATGCTGACCGACTATGGCTATCGGCTTGTGGCAGGTCGGGAAGGTCTCCGGCTTGGCATCGAGGCCTTCCAACGGCACTTCCGACCCCACCGCGTGGACGGAACGATGGACGCCGAGACGGGCGCCCTCCTCCGCGCCCTGCTCCGCAGATACCGGCCCGAAGCTCCTCTCGGCCTGCCCGCCGCGGTCAAACCCGCGGCCTGAACCTGTTCAGGATGCGTGCGGCGAAGCCCCGCAACATGTCGCGCTCCGGATAGCCCCAGCGGTCCAGAATCAGGGCGTAGACGGCCATGGCCGCGATGCCCGCGACGGCCATGGATGCGATGAGCCCGCCCTTCCCTCCCAGCCATTCGGTCATGAAGGGGACGAGGAAGCGATATCCCTTGTAGGCGACGGCCCCCATCGCGAGCGATCCGACACAGGCCTTGCAAAGGGGTCCGACGAAGGAGACGCCGAGGAATTGCGGCGCCTTGGTCTTCAGCCGGTTTCGCAGGACGAGGTACTGCCACACCGTGGAGACGCCGTTCGCCACCGCAAGGCCCTGTACGCCGTATCCCATCAGGACTGCGGCCAGGGAGAGCACGACGTTGACCGCCACCGCATGCATCGCGGCATGAAAGGTCGCCTTGGTCTCTCCTGCGACGTTGAGAGCCCGTGTGACGAGGCTCATCAGGGCGAGGACCGGCATGGTCAGCGCAAACAGGACCAGGATGTCCCGCGTGTTGTGACAGTCCTCCTCGGTGAAACGACCGAACTCGAACAGAAGCCTGACGACGGGCTCCGAGAGCACCGCCAGTCCGACGGCCGCGCCGATGTTGATGGCAAGCACGAGCCGGAAGCCGCGGGCATAGTCTTCGGCCAGGCGCGCATGATCGCGCACGGCCCAGGCCGACGCCAGGGCCGGGAACATGACCGTCGCGACGGAGGCCGAGAACAGCCCGATGGGCAGCTCCACGATGCGGTTGGCGATGTAGTAGTAAGTCAGGCCGCCGTCCCCGACGTTGAAAGCAAGGGCCCGGGAGATGAGGAAATTGACCTGCTGGATGCCCGCGCCGAGGGCGGCCGGAATGAAGGCGACGCGCAGCGCGGTCCATGCCGCCTCATCGGGTCGAGCCGCTCCCATGTTCCAGCCGGAAGCCCGCAGGCCCCACATGGGCACGAGGAGCTGGAGGAGTCCGCCCACGAGGGCGCCGGCGCAGAGCCAGCGGGCTCTTCCGACATCGGTGGAGGCGAACATGAGTCCGCCCAGGCCCAAGGCGGCGATCATGCAGAGGTTGAGCAGGCCGGAGGCGATCTCAGCCAGTCCGAACCGGCCCGAAAGATTGACCGCGGACGTGAACAGGGCGGCCAGGCAGATCAGGGGCATGTACGGCATGCACAGCGCGGTGAGCTCGGCCGCGAGGGCATGCCTGGGATCCTCGGAGAGGAAGGAGAAGATGAGCGCGGCCGTGGACAGGCACACGGTGATGAAGATCATCCAGGGAGTCACCCGACGCAGGACGTGGTTCAGGAAGGCGAACGCGGCCGGCGCTCCGTCACGGGCGGTCTTCTCGGCCAGCACGGGCACCACCGCGGCGGTCAGGGCGCCTTCGCCCAAGAGCCTTCGGAACAGGTTCGGAATCTGGAAGGCGAAAAGGAACGCGGCGCCGACCGGCCCGGCGCCGAAGACGGCGGCGATGAGCTGGTCGCGCAACAGTCCGAGCACGCGGGAGACCATCGTCCAGGTGGCGGTCTTCGCCATGTCCCGGTACTGACGATCCGGCTGTGACATGCTCAGGGGATGACGGCTTCGATCCCTTCCTCGAGGACGGCCCGGAGCGCGGGCACGATGTCGGCCCGGGGCACCACGCCTTCCCGACGGTCGACGAAGCTGCGCACCTTGGCCACGCCTCGGGCGACCTCTTCGCCGCCGTAGATCACGCCGTACTTGGCTCCGGCGGCTTCGGCGGCCTGCGCGAGCTTGCCGAACTTGCCGTCCCTCAGGTTGTATTCGACCCGGAATCCGGCCCGCCGCAGGGCGGCGACGTCCTCGAGGGCCGCGGATCTCGCGTCCTCGCCCAGGATGAGGGCGTAGAAGTCGGGTCCGTCGACGTAGGCCGGAAGCCTGCCCCTGAGTTCAAGCAGGTCTCGCAAGGTCACGTCGCCCATGCCGAAGCCGACGGCAGGCAGGTCGGGGCCGCCGAGCTTGGCCACGAGGCCGTCGTAGCGACCGCCGCCGGCGAGGGCGCGGGCCTCACCTCCGGTTTCAAAGGCCTCGAAGACGAAGCCGGTGTAGTAGGCCAGCCCTCGCACGATGGTCAGGTCTACGGCCACGCATTCGGAAAGCCCCATGGCCTTGAGGGCGTCGAGCAGGTGCTTCCAGTCGGCCAGACGGGAATGCATGGCTTCATCACCTGATGCCAGTCGGGTCAGCTCATCGAAGGAACGCGCGGACGCGAACTTCCGTGAGCCCCCGAGGACGGCGGCGGGATCGACCGAGACGCCGGCAAGCGCCGCGGCCATCGCCTTGGTCAGTTCATCGGGCGTGCCACGCTCGAGCTTGTCGACCACCGCCAGCACCTGCCCGGCCCGGTCCTCAGGCACGCCCAGCGTGGCGAGATAACGGAACCAGAGGGTGCGGTCGGAGATCCTTATGCGGAAGTCCGACTGCGTGAGTCCGAAGCCGAGCAGGCATTCGGCGCACAGGGCGATGATCTCCGCGTCGGCCGAAGGTCCCGCCTCACCGAGGAGGTCAGCGTTGAGCTGGTAGAAGGCGCGGAGGCGACCCTTCTGGGGCTTTTCGTAACGGTAGTTCTCGCCGATCGCGAACCAGCGGATCGGCTTGGGCATGCCGTTGGCCCGGGCACCCACCATGCGGGCCAGGGACGGCGTCATCTCAGGCCGGAGGCTCACCTTGCGGCCGCCCTTGTCCTCGAAGTTGAACAGCTGACGGACGATCTCTTCACCCGACTTCTCGGTGAACAGCTCGATCGGCTCCAGCACCGGCGGCTCCCATTCACGGAAACCATGGCGGCGGCAGGCGCTGCGCCAGACTTCAAAGATGTGACCGATGACCGCGCGGTCCTCGGGATAGAACTCACGGAAACCCGGGAGCGTCCTCGCTTCGGACATCGGGCTTATTTGCCCTGCTCGGGCTTCTGTCCGATCTTCGTGAGGTCGATGGACTTGAGTTTGGCCTTCAGCTCCTTGCCGGCCTTGAACTTGATGACGGCGCGCTGCGGGATCACGACGTCCGTCTCAGGGCGGTTCGGATTGCGACCGATGCGGCTCTTACGGACCTGCACCTGGAAGACGCCGAAGTTGCGGAGCTCGACGTCGCGACCGGCCAGCAAGGCCTCCGCGATGGCGTCCAAGGTCATCTGCACGCTGTCTCGGATGTGCTTCTGGGGATAGCCCTTCTTGGTGAAGATCTCGATGACGATGTCTCGCTTGGTCAGGTTGTTGGACATGGTCGTGTTGCGTAAGCGTTGATAATCAATAGTATGGGAAAGCCCAATCTGGCAATACCCCACCGACTTTATTTTCACTCCAGGTTCTGGACCTGCTCGCGGACGCGCTCGATTTCGGTTTTGGCCTCCAAAACCAGCCGGGTGGTGGCGATTTCGACCGCCTTGCTGCCGATGGTATTGACCTCCCGCAGGAACTCCTGGACGAGAAAGTCGAGCTTTCTGCCGGCTCCGGGGGTCGGCAACTCCTCCAGGAACTGACCGCAATGGCTGCGGAGGCGGACGGTTTCTTCGGTGATGTCGCATCGGTCGGCGAACAGGGCGAGCTCCCTGAGCACCCGTTCGTCCGCCGGGTCGACCGTCAGGCCCGCGTCGCGCAGGCGGCGCAAGAGATTCTCACGATGTCTGGCGGGGGCGCCGCTCTCGGATGACTCCATGCCATCGACCAAGGAGGATATCCTGGCGATGCGCGCCGCCAGATCGGCGGCCAACGCAGCCCCCTCGGCGAGGCGCATCGTCTTGAGCTGATCCAAGGCCGTCTCGAAGGACCGCCTCAGGGATGGCTCCGCTGAATCGAAGGAGGGATAGTCCTCGGAGCCGTCGCGCCCGGCCTCGGCCAGCCGCAGCAGGACGCCGGAGTCGGGCGTGAACGGAATCTTGTTGAGGGCGGCGAGCTGGGCCAGCTCCTCGAGGGAGGCACGGACGGATTCGGCGTTCCAGAGTCTGGAGGTTCCGGAGGCCGTCCGCGTCACCCTGGCGGTGACCTTGCCGCGGATGAGACGGGCGCGGACCCAGCCGGCGGCCGTGGATTCCAGCGTGGGCCAGCAATCGGGTCCATGAACGCCCACCTGCAGTCCCTTCTGGTTGACGGAAGCGATCTCGATGACGAGACGGAGTCCGCCGACGTCGGCCTCGGCGCGACCGAAACCGGTCATGGACGAGGCGGCCATGTCAGAGCCTGATCTCCTGCCCCATCGCGCGGGCGGCGCTCCACACGTCCTTGTCACCCCGGCCGGAAAGGTTGATCATGACCACGTCGTCCGGCCGACCCGAGGCGGCGAGCTTGCAGCCGTGCGCCACGGCATGGCTGGACTCCAGGGCGGGGATGATGCCTTCCGTGCGCGACAGCAGTTGGAAGCCTTCGAGGCACTCGGCGTCGGTCGCATGCGCGTAATCGATGCGGCCGCGCTCTCGGTAGTAGGCGTGCTCAGGGCCCACCGCGGCGTAGTCGAGCCCGGCCGAGACCGAATGCGTGCCCTCAATCTGTCCCTCGTCGTCCATGAGGATGGACGTCATGCAGCCTTGCAGCACGCCCAGGCGGCCGCCGGCGAAGCGTGCGGCATGCTCGCCGCGGCTGATGCCGCGACCGCCCGCTTCGACGCCGACGAGGCGCACGGCGGGTTCGTCGAGATATTCGAAGAAGGCTCCGATGGCGTTCGAGCCTCCTCCGACGCAGGCCACGACGTGCCCGGGCAGCCGGCCCTCGGCCGCCATGATCTGCTGACGCGACTCCAGGGAGATGATCCGGTGGAAATCACGGACCATCATGGGATAGGGATGGGCGCCGTAAGCCGTGCCGAGGATGTAGTGGGTCTCGCGGACGTTGGTCACCCAGTCGCGCATCGCCTCGTTGACCGCCTCCTTGAGTGTGCGCTGCCCGGCCTCGACCCCGCGTACCTCGGCGCCCATGAGGCGCATGCGGTAGACGTTGAGGGCCTGGCGTTCCATGTCCGTGGCGCCCATGTAGATCACGCACTTGAGCCCGAAACGCGCGCAGACCGCCGCGGTGGCCGTGCCATGCTGGCCTGCGCCGGTCTCGGCGATGATGCGCTTCTTACCCATGCGGACGGCGAGCAAGGCCTGGCCGATGACGTTATTGATCGTGTGGGCTCCGGTATGGAGCATGTCCTCGCGCTTGAGATAGACCTTGGCGCCGCCGAGGTGCCGGGTCAGCGACTCCGCGAAATAAAGTCCGGTGGGGCGTCCGGCGTAGTCGCGCAGCATGTCGGCGAACTGACGCTGGAACTCCGGATCACGCCGGGCCTGCCCGTAGGCAGCCGCTAGGTCCAGCAAGGGCGTCATCAGCGTCTCCGGCACGTAGAGTCCGCCGAACCGGCCGAAGCGTCCGCGTGCGTCAGGCACCGTGAACCGGGGCTCCGTGGTGGGAATCAGGCTGGAAGCCGACATGCCTCGGAAGAAAGCCCGAACGGACGTGGGCGCAAGCGGCAAGGGGCTTGCCCAAGGGGGTGACGGGTGCATTGCTTTGCGCATGCCCGTCCGACTGGCCGTCCTGCTCCTCGCCCCCCTGTGCTTCGGACAGCGGACCGAGGTCTCGGCCGAGGCGACACGGGAATCGTTCACGACGGAGAGGGCCCTGGTCACCGGACTGGTCGAAGGCGTCACGGAATTCCTGCCGGTCAGCTCGACCGGCCATCTCATCGTCAGCGACCGGTTGCTCGGCGTGCCCGCGAGCCCTGAAGTCACCGTCACGGACGTGAAGGACCGCAAGGGCCGGCCCGTGGACCAGAAACGAGCGGCGGACGACTACGTCGTGATCGTGCAGTTCGGAGCCATCCTCGCCGTGCTGCTCGCCTACTGGCGACGCGTGTCATCCCTGGTCACCGGCGTGGTTTCGCTCAACCGAGCATCATTGCTGCTGGCGCTTGCTTTGCTCATCGCGTTCCTGCCGGCGGCCGTGCTCGGCCTGACCGCGAAGGACTTCATCACCGAACACCTCTTCAGCGTGCCCGTCGTCGCGGTCGCGCTCGCGGTCGGCGGAGTCCTGACGCTGGCGCTCGAGGCACGCCTGCCCTCTCCCGCCGCCTCCGATGACGAACTGACCGGCATGGACTGGAAGCAGGCGGCCAGAGTCGGCCTTTGGCAATGCCTGGCCTTCATCCCCGGGACGAGCCGTTCCCTTGCCACGATCCTCGGCGCGCGACATGCCGGACTTTCGCGGGCGGCCTCCACGGAGTTCTCCTTCCTGCTCGGCCTCGTCACCCTGACCGCCGCCTCGGCCTACAAGGCGTGGTCCCTCGGTCCGGCGCTCCCCCGCGTCTATCCCGCCGGCAACGCCTGGCTTGGCCTGGCCGTGGCGGCGGTCTCGGCCTTCATGGCCGTGCGATGGATGGTCGGGTACGTGTCTCGCAAGGGTCTGGCTCCCTTCGGCTGGTACCGCATCGCCGCCGGAGCCGCGCTGCTCGCCTGGCACTTCGGCGGCGTCTCCTGAACGAAGACGCCGCCGGAGGGTTCAGAGCGAATAACCTTCGCGATAGGCGCGCTTGACGTAGGCGTTCGCGGCAGGGTCGTTCGTGACCTGCATCTTCTCGCCGTCCCAGAGCAGCAGCTTGTTCGGGAAGCGGATCGCAAGGTTGCCCATCAGCACCGCCTCTGACAGCGGACCTGAATAGTCGAAGTTGGAGGACGCGGCGGGGCCACCCTTCACGGCGCGGATCCAGGCCTTCTCGTGGCCGGACGAATTTCCGGGCACGCGCGGAAGCGTCTTGGCGAGCTTCTTCGCCTCGGCGCGCAGATCTGCGCTGAGCAGACGCGGGCGTTCGCCGTAGCAGCCGCAGACGATCTTGCCCTTGTCGCCGACGAGGAGGCAGCCGCCGTTCCAGTCGCCGAACATCTCGCCTTCCTCAAGCTCGACCGGCCGCGGCGGCATGAGTCCGCCGTCCCACCAGGTCATCAGCAGTTCCGGCATGCCTTCGCGGGCGGGGAAACGATAACGGACGATGGAGGCCGACGGATAGCATTCGTTCTTGGGCTCGACGAGCTTGCCGAGTCCCTGGGGAGCGGATTGGTAGACGGTCGGCGTGCTGCCCTCGACGCTGACGGGGTAGCGAAGCTTGAGAGCCAGGAAGATCGGGTCGATGATATGGCAGCCCATGTCTCCGAGCGAACCGGTGCCGAAGTCCCACCAGGCGCGCCACTTGCCGGGGTGATAGGCGGCGCTGAACGGACGCATGGGAGCGGGGCCGATCCAGCGGTCCCAGTCCATCCCTTCCGGCGGCCTCTCACCCTCGGGCGGACGGCCCATGTCGATTCTTTGCGGCCAGATGGGACGATTGGTCCAAGCGTGGACCTCACGCACCTGACCGATGAGACCGGCGGCGACCCATTCGGTCATGAGACGGATGCCCTCGCCGGAGTTGCCCTGATTGCCCATCTGCGTGACCACC
>JBJTTY010000008.1:0-10507 GCA_046080425.1 Verrucomicrobiota bacterium | reverse complement strand
TGAACCTTTCTGGTCTCCGTCTCGCCGGCACCGACGACGCCGTCAAGCTGGCCTTCCACGACAAGAACCTCGGCATCCTGCGCAAGAAGCAGGGCAGGGCGGAGGAGGCCGAGGTCCATCTTCGCAAGGCCCTGGCCGTCTTCAAGTCCAAGGGCCCCCGCCTCTCCGGCTTCGTCAAGGAGATCGAAGAGTGGATGGAGTGAGGCATGAGGCAGCGTGGCTGCCTCATGAGGGGCAGGGACAGGGGCAGGGACAGGGACAGGGGCGGCACCGCAGGTGGCAAGCTGGCACGCGGGCACGAGCTCGACCTCTATGTATCTCCCCATGTCCCCATGTCACCGTGCCTACGTGCCCCCTCGCGGGGGCTCCGCCGCCGCGCTAAAACTCCCTGCTCAGCAGGCCCACCACGAGCAGCAGCACGATGCCACCCAGCAGGCAGGCTGCGCCCCATTCGAGTGCGGTCACGTTCTTGGCGAAGTCGGTCACGAGTCCGGTGAGGACCGATGTGAGCTGGTCGAGAAGGTCGCTGACCATCGGGATGCGGGCCTTCTCGCCGGAACCGATCGCCAGGGAGCCGACGGTGGCGACCGCGCCGAGGGAAGTCACGATGAGCCAGCCGGTCCGGCCAATCGCCGAGAGCAGCAAGGATAGCGCCGCGAGGCCGAGCAGAATCCGTGCTCGCGGCTCCGAGACGTCATCGAGCTGCACTTCGACCAGCATGGTCTTCACGAGCGGCCCGACGGCCCCGGCCCCCAGCATCACCGAAGCGATCACCCCGGCCGACCTGGAGAAAGTCGACGCTGCCATGCCTTACTTCACGAGCCGCAGGATCGCCGGGTAGCGGTAGATCTTGCTCTCGCTGATCCGGATGAGGCCGATGATGCTGAACACGAGCACGGCGACGCCCAGCGCGAAGAACATCAGGATGCCGATGCCGACGCAGGAAAGGACGGCGCAGGCGACGGCGTAGATGATGACGCTGATCTGGAAGTTCAGCAGTTCCTTGCCGGCCTTGTTCATGAAGGGACTCTCATCTTTCTTGATCAGCCAGATGATCAGGGTGGAAAGGATGCCGAAGCCCACCAACGCGAGGATGTGCATGACCAGCGCGAGGGTCTTCTCATCGGAGGTCGGGACGGGGTCGGCATCCTGCAGGACGGGAGGTTCCATGCCTCACCCAATCGCAAAACCCGTCTTCCTTCAACCCCTCCCTTCACCATGCGCCCTCGCGGCTCCGCGCGCTGGTAGGGCTGACCGCCCCCGGTCAGCCGCTGTCTCTTGGTAGGGACGTGATTGCTATCACGTCCGTGGGCGGTTGGATTTCATGCGGTCGGTGACCTGGCCCGGCGCCACGCACGTGCGTCGTCGAACGGCGGCCATGGCAATGGCCGCCCTACCTCCGAGCCTCCGTGCCTCTTTTGTCTTCAGCCTGCCCCCACCCCTGTCCCTGTCCCTCGCGGCTTCGCCGGCGCTCGCGCTCACCCAATCTTCTTCATCACCTGCTTCGCGATACCCTGGATGGTCAGGGTGGAAGTGGGGATGAGGTTCGGGTAGTTGGCGTTCTCAGCCTTGAGGTAGACCTTGCTCCCCTGCTTGATCAGTCGCTTGAGGGTGGTCTCGCCGTCGATGAGGGCTGCGACGATGTCGCCGTGCTTCGGCACGCCAGGTTCGACAATCACGGTGTCGCCGTCATGGATGTCGGCGTCGATCATAGAGTCGCCGCGCACGCGCAGGGCGAAGGACTGGGGCGGGCGACGACGGGCGCCGGCCGGGATCTGCACCTGCATTTCCTGGATGGCTCCGGATGATTCGGTGAAGTCGGGGAAGCCGGCGGCGATGGAGCCCAGCATGGGCACGCCTTCGAGCTGCACGGCATCCTCGCCCGGTCCTTCGTATCGGATGACGACTTCCGAGAGGTCCTCGGTCGGTCGGGCCGTGATCTTGTAGGCGCGGGCGGCTCCGGGGATGCGTTGGATGACCCCCTTGCGCTCGAGCGCCTGGAGGTGCCCGAAGACCGCGTTCGTCGAGGCGAAGCGGAACTTGGCCTGGATGTCCCGGATGCTGGGCCAGTAGGAATGCTTGGACACGTGGTCCTTCATGTACTGGAGGATGGCGGCCTGTTTCTTGGTGAGAGCTTCCATGGTGAACGGATGTTCCATGAATAAGTGTTCACTGTCAAGAACCCATGTTTTGGGCTTTTTTTGCTCAATCCATCGGCTATCCGCCTTCCTCAGGCTCGCCTTTGGGTAGGGCTGACCGCCCTAGGTCAGCCGCATGATCGGAGGACATGTGGGCATGGTGACATGGGGACAAGGGAGCACACTTTGCCTCTTATTCTCCCGGCCGTGCTTCGGCGGCGAATCCCCTCATCCCCCATCATTCAACTCCCGCCCCATGCCAAATAAAACGGCCGCTTGCGCGGCCGTGTCACGGGCTGTCGGGCGCCGTTCAGAATCCCACCTGGTTGCGCGTGCCCTGCTTGGTGATCGTCTTCTCCTCTTCCCAGACGGCGAGGCCGGTCTTCACCTCGGTCACGCTGAGCTGGAAGACGAAGGAGGTCTGTCGCACGTTCCCGGCGGCGGCGCGCGCCTCGATGATCTTTCCGGACAAGGTGTAGTCGGGCAGGATGGGCTTGGCCTGCTCTCCGCCGAGGAAGGCCGCGTTGCGGCGGGCTTCCGCCGCGGCGAGGTCCGAAGGGCCGCCGAAGCCCGCGGCCTTGGCCACGCCGACCTTGCCGCTGCGCGTCAGGGATACGGTGATCTTCTTGGTCAGGAGTTCGGTGTCGAAGTTCGTGGCGGTGTCGTTCGTGAGGTTGCCCAGCATGAAGACGGGGCGCTGTCCGCCGCGGCTAGCGCCCGCGAAGGCGGGGGAATCGTAGAGCGACTGCAACATGGAGTCGGCCGCGTTGGCGAAGTCCTGGACGTCGATCTGGTCGAGGGAGACGATGCCGGCGCCCTTGTTGGCGTCGACGTAGACGGCCTGCTGGGTCTGGCAGCCGGTGAGGGCCGCGAGGGCCACGAGGGGGAGGAGCTTGTTCATGGGGGTAGGTTCAGAGGGGTTTACTTCTCGGAACCTCGCCCGGATCCGGAGGTTTCGGAGATGATGATGCGGAACTTCTTGGCGCGCGGGCTGGTCGCCACGGCCGAGAAGTTGCTGACGCCCACGGGCAGGGTGACCTGTCGCGCCACCTCGATCGCGCCCGGCAGGGGCGCGCCGTCGCCGTCCAGCCAGACCACGGTGTACTTGGCGTACTGCTGGCGCGTGGTGGAGTTGCGCAGGGAGAAGATGACCTTGAGCGAGGAGCCGTCCTCGGCGATCGCGGTCCGCACGTCCACGGGCTGGGCGGCCTGCGCCAGCGTCGTGTTGGGCGAACTGTATTCGAAGCCGGGCACGCCTTCCTGGCCTGAGGCCTCGTTGGGCGTGCCGCGCTGGGTGCAGGCGGAGAGGGTGAAGGCCGCGAGGGCCAGGAGGGCTTGGGTTTTCATCGTGATCTGAGGATGGAGGTCTCTGCGGAGAGGGGTCCGCCGCCCGCGGGGGTGCGGCAGGTGAGGATCACCGCCCGCGCGTCGGGTAGCCTGTGCCTCACGGGGCCGGCGCCGTTGACGCTCAGCCCGATTTCGGATCCCCCGGGGACCCGGAGTCGCGTGAGTGTGATGCGCTTGGGCAGGGTCGACCAGTTCCGCAGGTCGGCCTGCGCGGACTGGGTGGTGTAGATGTTGGTGGCCGCGAGGGTCGCCAGCGACAGGAAGCTTCCTCCGGGATCGTCGCTCCGGTAGGCGGCCTCCTGTGCCGCCTTGTTGGCGGCGTAGGCCGCAATGCCCTTGACGATGGCGCTTCCGACGGCCCGGTTCCGCGCGATCGGGTATTCGTCGTTGAACTCCTGCGCGGCGAGAGCGTCGACGCTCACGATCTCCTCGCCCCGGCGGGTCGAGGTTCCGGCTGACACCGCGATCTCCGCCTGGCCGGCTACGGGCCGCAGCTCGGGCAGCGCCACCGAGATGATGGGGGCGCTGGTGTCGAGGATGATGAAGGGGAAGGTGAACTTGTTCTCGGACCAGACGGGCGAACGTCCGGATTCGTGCAGTACGTAGACGACGGTCTCGCCGGGGTGGGAAGGGGGGCGTCCGGCGGCGGCGTCCGCCAGGTCCTCCTTCACGGCGGAACATCCGGGCGCGAGCACGGAGGCCAGCTCGAGGGACTTGCGCGCGCGCTCGACGTCGCCCGCGCCCTCCGCGCGATGCAGGAAGAAGGCGCCGTGCAGCCAGGAGGTGAAGGGGTTCACGTAGTCCTTATAGGCGGGGAGGTCCTTGATCAGGGCCTGGGCCGCCGCGCTGGCGGCGACGACCGCGTCGTTGCGCGAGGCTTCGCCCGAACGGGCGTCGGCCAAGGTCGCCGCCGCGCCTTCCTCCGACGCGATCCTCGCCTTTTCGGTGGCGAGGCGACGGGCGTCCTCCTGGCGGAACAGTGCGCGGTTCATTGACACGCGGGCCTTGCCCGATTCGCCCGCCTGCAGCAGGCAGAGGGCCTGGTAGGTCGCGGCCAGAGTGCGGTCGTAGGCGCGGCCGCGGTAGGGCAGGGCGTAGGGATTGCTGAAGGCGGAGATGCCCTCGGCGCTCAGCGAGACCTCGGGTGCGGCGTCGTAGGCGGCGAAGAGCGACTCGGCCTCCTCCAGGGTGCGCGCGGCCTCGGCCGGCTTGCCGCTGGCGCGCTGCACGGAGGCCAGCTTGAGCTTGTGGATGACAGCGTCGTTGGGCTCGGCTTCGGCGGCCAGCGCGGTCGCGGCCTCGAGCGAGGCCGCGTAGTCGCCGACGGCGAAGGTCTCGTCCACCAGCGCGGCCTGGTTCGCGAAGTCCGACGTGCATCCGGTCAGGCCGACGAGAGCCGCGGCCAGCAGGGTGTTCAGCGGTCGGGCCTCCATGGGCCGCTCAGCGGATGATGACGGTGTTGTCCGGCAGCTTCTTCGCGTCGACCCTGGTGTCAGACTTTTTGTCGGACTTCTGGTCGATCTTGATGTCCGCCTTGAAGCCGCTCTGCGAGAGCATCTGCGCCTCGGCGCGCACGCGGGCCACCTCGGCGTCGGTCAGCTTGGTTCCGATCTTGAGCGCCTCGAGGAAGCCGATCTGGCCGCGCCAGCGGGTGATGGCGGCCTCGTCGGGACGGATGACGGGGTTGAGCCTGAGGTTTTTGGTCACACGCACCTTCTGGGTCCAGGGCTCGAAGCCGTTGCGCTGGAGGGAGACGGTGTGCAGGCCTTCGGGCAGGTACAGGGGTTCGTCCCCGGACACGGTGCCGACGGTGATGCCGTCGACGACGAGGGTGAAGCCGGTCAGTTTGACCTGCAGGTTCTCAGGGCTGCGGCGCACGATGTTGTCCTTGTCGATGACGATCGAAGGGAAGGAAAGGTCGTCGGCGACGATGGAGACGGGGACGGGGAGGTCGTTGACGTTGCGGGACGGGGCCTTGCTGAAGGCCGCCGCGATGGCCTCGCCGGCCTTGGCGGCTAGGCTGTCGGCCAGGGCGGAGGACTGCTCGTCGGCGGGGATGACCGGATCGTTCAGCGAGAAGTCCTTGGCCTCGCCGGAGGCCACGGCGGCGTTCGCCCCGGTGACGTCGATTACGCGCCAGGCCAGGGTGGCCGCCATGCGGCGTTGCTCCTGCCCGAAGACTGTCGCGGTGGCTGCGCTGAACTGGGCGACGCTGACGTCGACGAGGTAGATGGCTCCGCGGCCGCGCGCTTCGACGATCATCTGGGATTCGGTCTGGGCGGCGTTCTCCGTGGGCGAGATCGAGACGCCCGAGCCAGAGGCCTTGGAGGCCAGCTTGGGCGCGATGAGGTTGGCGAAGGCGACCGCGTTCTGGGACGAGGCGCGCATGACGAGCAGGCCGGAACGGTCGGCGGCCTGCGGCTGCTTCACGTCGACTTCGATGGTGACGGTGGTCTTGGACTTGTTGCCCGCCTCCTCAGTGCTGGTTTTGGTCTGCACCTGGGTGTTCTGGGCGAATGCAGGAGACAGCATTGAGCCGATCGCGGTTAGGGTGAGCAGGAACGATTTCATTAGGGTGAATTTATTCTTCCCGAGTGCATCGTGAGGGCAATGGCATTTTGAGCCCATGAGTCTGACTCCGGTTGCGCAGAATGTCTGCATTTGCACAGCCCCCAGGCTCCTTCATTCGCCGCAGGCCGAATCAGGGCAGGGGCAAGGCTTCGCCTTGCGCTGCTTTCTTGGGTAGGGCTGACCGCCCTATCCCCCTGTCCCCGTGTCACCTTGCCCACGTGCCCTCTCGGGGTCGCTTTACGGCCGCTCCGCCGCCGCGCCCCACTCCCACACCTGCCCCATCCCGGGATAGGCCGCCTCGGCGATCTTGCGCGCGCGTTCTGAAATCTCCTTGGGCACGCCCCACAAGGCCTCGCTGATGCCCCCGACGATCGCCCCGAGGGTGTCGGCGTCGCCCCGTATGGAACACGCAAAGCGCACGGCCTCCTCATAGCTGCGCGTCCCCGCCGCGATGGCGATGCAGTCCGGCACGCATCCCTGGCAGGTCTCGTTGTAACGATGGTCTTTGCGCACTTTGTCCAGGGACGGCAGCGATTCATAATAGCGCTCGCCGACGGCCCGGACGGCGCCAGGGTCCTTCGTCACGCGCGCGGCCCAGGTCGCCAACGCCACGCACTCGGCGCCACGGATGCCGAAGGGATGGCCATGCGAGGGCAGGGCGCTCAGGCGGGCGTGCTCCAGCACCTGCTCCTCGTGCTTGTAGTGCCAGGCGATCGGCGAGACGCGCATGGCCGCGCCGTTGCCGAAGGACTCGCGAGGCTGGACTGCGCCATCCTCGACCCACTGGAGGAAGCCGCCGCCCCACGCGGGGCTCAGGCAGGCGCGGTTCTCCGGCCTGCGTGACAGCGCGACGCCTCGCAGCAGGTACGGCTTGTAGTCCTTGACGCCCGCACGGCACGCCTCGGCGATGGTCCAGGTCAGCAACGAGTCGTCGGTCGGACAGGACGATTCCACGAACAGCTCGAAGTCGTCCCGCGTGTTCGAGGCGAACTCGTGCACCGACCCGATGATGTCTCCCGTGATGGCTCCGATCATCGCCCCACTATGCCCCGACAAACCCCTTCCGCCAGCCCCCGCCCCGTCATACGAAGTCCCCACGCGCCCTTCTTTCGCCCGAATAAGGCACCCATTCCATCTTTCATCCCCCATCTTCTATCACTTATCCTCCGTCTGCCCCCGCACCTATCCCTGTCCCTCGAAGTCAGTCCTCGCCCCTGATGCCCCTCCTCCCCCTCGCTCTCCTCTTCCTCCTTCCCCTCGCCCTCCTATCCGCCCCCGCCCCCGTCCCCGGCCCGATCGAGGCGCCCGCGGAAGGCCGCACGGTCTGGCTGCGCGCCTGGGTGAAGGTCGACCCGAGTTTCTTCTCCAAGCACGAGCGCAATCTGTTCGAGGAGTCGGTCGGGGTCCACTTCCGTGACTTCGCCGGCGCCCACGAGCTGCACGTCAACGGGGTCAAGGTCGGCACGGGCGGCTCGTTCGAGCCCTACCGCTCCGGCGTGGGCGAGATCTTCCGACACAAGGTGCCGGTGGGCACGCTGCGCAAGGACGAGTGGAACGAGCTGGCGTTCCGCATCTTCGCCAAGGGAGGGAAGGGCGGTTTCACGGGCGAGGCGCCGTTCATCATGAACTATTTCCAGGAAAGCGTGCTGGAAGGGGAATGGGAGCTGATCGAGGGCGACGGTTTCCGCCCGGGTCCGGCGCTCAAGGATAGGCCGGCCTCCTTCACGTTCGACAAGTTCCGCGAATCGAACCGGGTGCTGGGCCGCGCGACGCAGGTCCACGGACCCAAGCTCTTGCCGACCGAGGCTTACGCGAAGATCCGCACGCTGCCGGGGCTGGAGGCCGAGCTGCTGCTGTCGGAACCGCAGGTCGCCCAGCCGACGCACTTCAGCTTCGACTCCAAGGGGCGTCTCTGGGTCACGCAGTATCGCCAGTATCCCTACCCGGCCGGGGTCAGCATGGTCAGTCGCGACAAATACTACCGCTCACACTACGACCGGGTGCCGCCGCCCCCGCCTTTCCATGACAAGGGCGCGGACGTGGTCTCGATCCATGAGGACACGGACGGGGACGGGAAATACGACCGTCACAAGGTCTTCCAGGACGGGCTCAACATGGCCAACTCGTCCTTCCGCGCCCATGGCGGGGTCTGGGTGATGTCTCCGCCCTACCTGTTGTTCTACCCCGATGCGAACGGCGACGATGTGCCGGACGGCGCCCCGGTGGTCCACCTGCAGGGGTTCGGCCTCGAGGACACGCACTCGGTGGGCAACGGGATTATCCTCGGTCCGGACGGCTGGATCTACGGGGTGCACGGCAGCACGTCGTCGTCCCGCGTCACGCGCCCGGGCTTCGACTCCTCGGAGGCGGGCAGTGTCCACTTCGAGGGCTGCATGGTCTGGCGCTATCACCCCAAGACGCGTGAGTATGACATCTTTTGCGAGGGCTCGGGCAATCCGTTCGGTCTGGATGTGGACGCGGACGGGCGGCTCTACTCGGGCCACAACGGCGGCAATACGCGCGGCTGGCACTACGTCCAGGGCGGCATCTACCTCAAGCAGGGGGTCGACCCCGGCAAGTTCGGGCCTCCGCAGGGCCCGTATTCGTTCGGTCAGCTGCCGATTCTCGGCACGCGCACGAAGGTCCCCCGGTTCGCCCACTACGGCACGTTCGTCGAAGGCACGGCGATGCCCCGCTCGCTCGCGGGACACCTGCTCTCGATTGACCCGCTCCACAACACGGTCACGGACTCCGAGCGGATCTGGGTCGGGGCCACCTATGAGACGTCCGACCTCGGCATCCCGATGTGGTCGGAGGACGTCGGGTTCCGCCCGCTCTACATCGCCAACGCGCCGGACGGCTCGGTCTACGTGTCCGACATGTATGAGTTCTACATCGCGCACGGTCAGCACTACCAGAACCAGATCGATCCCACGACGGGCCGGATGTATCGCCTGAAGGGGCAGGGCGCCACGCTCGACCGCGACCTGAATCTCGAAGGGAAGTCCTCCGCGCAGCTGGTCGCGCTTCTCGCCCACCCGAACAAGTGGCATCGCACGATGTCGCTCCAGCTGCTCGCGGAGCGACGCGACCTCTCGGTGGTCGACGGGCTTGAGGGTCTGCTTTTCGGACGTGGCACGCGCCCGGTCGACGACCGATCCGACGCCCCCCGCGGCGCCCTGGGCGCGCTCTGGGCGCTGTACCAGATGGGCGAATTCACCGACGCCCGCGCGGTTCGTGCGCTCAGCCACGGCTACGCCCCGGTGCGCCATTGGGCCACGCGCTTCCTCGGCGACAAATACGGCGTCAATCGCGGTCTCGGCGTCCCGGGCATCGGCTCACAGGGCGCACGCGACCTTCCGGCCGACGTCTTCCAGTCGCTGCTCGCCCGGGCCGACGTCGAGCCCGACGCCGAGGTGCGCTCGCAGATGGCCTCCACGGCCCGCCGTCTCACGACCCCGCAGGCGCTCAGGCTGCTGGACCGTCTGGTGCGCAGGGACGACGACGTGACGGACCGCTACATCCCGCTGCTGGATTGGTGGACGTTGGAAGCGCATGTCTCGCTCGACCGCGAGGCGGTGATCGGCTTCCTCCGTGACGGTTCGCTCTGGGACCGGCCGGTGATGCAGGAGCACCTGCTGCCGCGCCTGATGCGTCGCTTTGCCACCGAGGGTCGCCGCGCCGACCTGCTCGTATGCGCGCGTCTGCTCGGTCTCGCCCCCTCGGTCGCCCACACCACGCACCTGATGAAGGGCTTCGAGGAGGCCTACCGCGGACGTGAGATGTCCGGCCTGCCCGACGAACTCCTCAAGGCCCTCGCCGCGTCCGGCCGTGCGCCTCTCGTGCTTCGGGTCCGACAGGGCGAGGCCGCCGCCATCGCCGAGGCGCTCGGCATCCTGCGCAATCCGAAGTCGAAGCCCGAGGACCGCATCCTGCAGGCGCGTCTCTTCGGCGAGGTGCGTCACCCCGAGGCCCCCGCGCTGCTACTCTCCGTCGCCACGGCCGACCCCTCGACGCCCCTGCGCAAGGCCGCCCTCATCTCCCTGATGGCCTACGACGACCCCGCCGTCGGACCCCAGGCCGTCGGCATGCTGTCCGCCCCCAAGCTCGACGCCGAGGTGCGCACGGCTGTCCTGGCCCTGCTCGCCAGCCGTTCCGCCTGGAGCGCCGACCTTCTTCGTGCGGTCAAGTCCGGCTCGGTCGCGGCTTCGGTCGTGCCGGCCGACATCGTGGATCGCATGCGCGGGCATCCTGCCGACGACGTGAAGGCGCTGTTGGGCGAGCTGTATCCTCTGCCGGTCTCGAACGCCGGCGCCGACTGGAACGCCAGGATCGTCGACGTCGAACGTCGCCTCAGGGCCGGCACGGGCAATCCGTATGCCGGCGAGGCCACCTTTGGAGCGTTGCGCCTCGTGTCACCGACTCTTCTTCAAGGGCGGACGCATCGGGCC
>JBJTTY010000007.1:0-28058 GCA_046080425.1 Verrucomicrobiota bacterium | reverse complement strand
CACGGGCATCCCGAACGCTCGCTCACGCTCGCCGGCGTCACCGGCACCAACGGCAAGACGACCGTGTCGACGCTCCTCCGCCACCTGCTGCAGTCGGACGGCTCCTCCTGGGGGCTCATCGGCACGGTGCGCTACCATCTCTGCGGCCGCCGTTCGGTGCCTTCGTTCAAGACCACCCCGGAATCCGCCGACCTCGCCGCCTTCTTCCGGCAGATGGCGGATGCCGGTTGCGCTGGGGCCTGCCTCGAGGTCAGTTCGCACGCGCTGGATCAGGACCGCGTCCACGGCTTCCGCTTCTCCGTCGCCGGCTTCACCAACCTCACCCGCGACCACATCGACTACCATGGCGACCTGGAGGCCTACTTCGCCGCCAAGCGCAGGCTCTTCGACGGGGGCACCGGCGCCGCGCCCGACGTCTGCGCGGTGAACGCCGACGACGCGCACGGCCGGCGGCTGGCCGAGGCCTGCCGCGGACGCGGAGCCGTCGTGACCTACGGGCGCTCAGCCGGGGCGGACCTCCACGCCGAGGACGTCACGTTCGATCCCGTCGGCGCGGCCTTCACGGTGCGCTGGCGCGGCGCCACCGCCCGCTTCGTCAGCGCGCTGCCCGGCGCCTACAACGTTGAGAACGTCCTGTGCGCGCTTGCCATGGCGGCCGGCCTCGGCCGCGATCCGCTCGCCCTGGCTTCCGCCGTCGCGGACTTCCCCGGCGTCCCCGGGCGCATGGAGCGGGTCGACGCGGGGCAGGGGTTCCAGGTCTACGTCGACTACGCGCACACGGACGACGCGCTGCGCAACGCCCTCGGGATGCTGCGGGCCATCACGCCCGGCCGCGTGCTCTGCGTGTTCGGCTGCGGCGGCAGCCGCGACCGCGGCAAACGGCCCGTCATGACGGCGGCGGTCGCCGGCCTCGCCCACCGCGCCTGGGCCACGGCCGACAACCCCCGCCGCGAGAACATCGAGGACATCTTCGCCGACATGCGCGCCGCCCCGGGCGGCGTCGCCAACGTGGCCTTCGTGCCCGACCGCAGGGAGGCCATCGCCCTCGCCCTCGCCGACGCCCGCCCGGGCGACTGCGTGCTCATCGCCGGCAAGGGACATGAGACGACCCAGGAGTTCGCGGACACCGTCGTCCCCTTCGACGACCGTCAGGTCGCCCGCGAGCTCATCGCCCTGAGGAGGGGACGCGACGCCTGATGCCATGCTTCGCTCCCGAGCGTCTCGTGAGGTGGTCCGGCGGCCGTTGGACTTGTGCGCCCGCCGTCCCGGTCACGGGCTTCAGCGTCGACTCCCGGGTGCTCGCGCCAGGAGAGGCCTTCGTGGCCCTGCGCACCGCGCGCCGGGACGGGCACGACTTCCTGGCGGACGCGCGGGCCCGGGGCGCCTCGTGCGCGCTGGTCTCTCGCATGGTCTCCGACGCGCTGCCCCAGCTGGTCGTCGATGACGCCCAGGCGGGCCTCCGGCGCATCGCCGCGGCCTGGCGTGCGGCTTTCTCCGGCCCCGTCATCGGCGTGACCGGCAGCGTCGGCAAGACTTCCACCAAGGATCTCCTCGGGGCGCTGCTCGGGCCGGCCGCCTTCGTGACGGAGGCCAACCTCAACAACACCCTGGGGGTCCCGCTCATGCTGCTGCGGACCGACCCCTCCGTCCACCGTTGGGCGGTGATCGAGGCCGGGATGAGCCTGCCGGGCGAGCTGGGCGTCTCCGCCCGCGTGCTCAGTCCGGACGTCGCGATCGTGACCGCCGTGGCGGCCGTGCATCTTGAAGGGGTGGGGGACCTCGCCGGCGTCGCGCTTGAGAAGTCCCAGCTCGTCGCCGCGCTCCGACCCGGCGGACGGGCGGTGCTGCCCGCATCCCTGCTCGCCTGGCCTCCGTTCACCGCGCTCGCGGACCGTTGCGTCGCCGTGCGTTTCGTCGGCGAGCCCGGGCCGGCCGTTCCTCCCGCCCGCCTCGTAGAGGCCGCCCTCGGCGGCGACGCTTCCGGCCGTCGCACGCTGACCTTGGACGGCCGGACCCTGACCCTTGGCCCGGTCTCCGACGGACTCGCGCGCAACGCGGCGCTGGCGGTCGTCGCGGCCGGTCTGGTCGGGGCGGATGAATCGGCCGTTTCCGCCGCGCTCGCCTCCTGGACGCCTGCTGCCGGCAGGGGCAGCGTGCACGTCGAGGGGGCCCGCTCCTGGTACGTGGACTGCTACAACAGCAGCCCGGCCTCGCTCCTGGACTCCGCCTCGTGCTTCGACCGACTGAGCCGCGATGACGCGGAGGGTCGCCTGTGGATCCTCGGCGGCATGGCTGAATTGGGAGCCGACTCGCTGCGCATGCACCGCGAGGCCTTCGCGGCGCTGCCCGTCCGCGCCGGAGACCTCGTGGTCGCCTTCGGCGGCGACGCGCCTGACGCGCTCGACGCCGTGCCGGCTTCGACCGCACGGCTCGCGGCCGCCTCCCACGCTGAGCTCGCCGTGGCTGCGGCCTCCCGCCGAGGATTCGTCTTCGTCAAGGGCAGCCGCTCCCACGCGCTCGAACGGGCGCTTCCCGAGTCCGTACGGACTCAGGTCCATTTCCACTGAAGGAACCATGCTTCACCGTCTCAGCGAACTCGAATCCGTCTGGGGGCCCTTCCGCCTCTTCGACTACCAGTCGGTCCGGGCCATCCTGGCGTTCTGCACCTCGCTCGGCGTAGGCCTCCTGCTCGCGGGGCCCGTCATCCGTCGTCTCGCCGCCCTCCGTCAGCCGGAGCGATCCGTCGCGCTGATGGGCGACCTCGCGAAGGAGGGCGGCAAGGTACCGACCATGGGCGGACTGCTGATCGCCGCCGCCGTGCTGCCATCCGTGTTCCTTTGGACCAAGCCCAACGCGCTCATCTGGGCCTCGCTGGTCTGCTTCATCGGCATGGGGGCGGTCGGCCTTTACGACGACTGGCTCAAGGTGCGCAACTGCAGCTCGGACGGCATCAGGCCGCGGGCCAAGTTGGCCGGACAGGGCGTCTGCGCGCTCGTGGCGCTCGGCGTCCTCCTCCTGGATCCCTCGCGCCGTGAGGCCGCCGCCGAGGTCTGGCTGCCGGTCCTCAACGGGCCGCTGTGGAACGGCGCCTCGCTGGGCCTGCCTTTCGCGGTCTGCCTCACCGTCGCCGGCGCCTTCTTCGTGCTCGTGTGCGTCGGCTGCTCGAACGCGGTCAATCTGACCGACGGCCTCGACGGCCTCGCCATCGGCTGCGTCATCATCACGACGCTGGTCCTCGGCGGCGTCGCCTACCTCGCCGGCCACCGGGAGCTGGCCGAGTACCTGCGCATCTCGTACGTGCCCGGCGCGGGCGAGCTGGCGGTCCTCTGTTCCGCCCTGGTCGGCGGCGGGCTCGTCTTCCTCTGGCACAACGCGGCTCCGGCCGAGCTCTACATGGGCGACGTCGGCGCGCTCGGCCTCGGCGGCGTCCTCGGGGCGGTCGCGTGCCTGATGCACCAGCCCTTCCTGCTCGCCGTGGTCGGCGGCGTCTTCCTCGTTGAGGCGGTCACGGTCATCCTGCAGGTCGCCTACTTCCGGCGCACCGGCGGCCGCCGCCTCTTCCTCATGACGCCGATCCACCACCATTTCCAGAAGAAGGGGTGGCCCGCGACCAAGGTGGTCGCGCGGTTCTGGATCCTGTCGTTCCTCTGCGGTCTGCTAGGCCTGCTCACCCTCAAGCTGCGATGACCGACTTCCCCGAGTCCCTCCGCCGCCGTCTCGCCCGGCCCGCCGCCGTCCTGGGCGCGGGCATCAGCGGCGCCGCGGTCGCGGAGGCGCTCGCGGCGGGCGGATTCGCCTCCGTCACCTACGACGAGAAGGGCGACAACCGCACCTTCGGCCCGGAGGAGGCGGCGCGGCACGACCTCCTCGTGTACAGCCCCGGATTCCCTCAGGCCCATCCTTGGCTGCTCGCCGCCCGGCGAGCCGGTCTGCCCTGCCTCTCCGAATTGGACTTCGGCGCCCTGCTCTGGACCGGCCCGGCCGTGGCCGTCACCGGGACCAACGGCAAGACCACCCTGACCGAGTTCCTCGCCTTCGCCTTCAAGCGCGCCTCGCTCGACGCCGTCGCCTGCGGCAACGTCGGCCTGCCGCTGACCTCCCTCCATCGGACCGTCTCCACGGGTTCGTTCCTCGCCGTGGCGGAGGTGAGCTCCTTTCAGGCCGAGGACCTCCGTCACTTCACTCCGGAGGCCGTCCTCTGGACCAACTTCGACGAGGACCACCTGGACCGGCACGGCGACCTCGAGACCTACTTCCGCGCCAAGTTCAAGCTGATCGAGCGCATGATGCCCGGCGGCATCCTTGTCGTCGGCGAATCGGTCACGGCCCACGCGCGGCGGTTCGGGATCGAGCTGCCGGAGTCCGTCGTCGTGGCCACCCGGGCCGAAGCGGCCGCGTCCGTGCCCGCCGGGTCGTCCTTCGACAGCTGGCCCCAGCTGGAGAACTGGGCGGTGGCGAGCGCCTATTGGCGCGCCCGCGGCCTCCCGCTGCGCATCCTCGAGGAGTCGGCGCGCATCTTCCGTCTGGCCCCCCACCGTCTGCGCAAGGTGGCCGAGGCCGCGGGCGTGGAATTCTGGAATGACTCCAAGGGCACGAACTTCCACGCGGTGCTCGCGGCCCTCGCGCAGTTCAGCGTCCCCGTGCGCTGGATCGGAGGCGGCAAGTGGAAGGGCGGCGACCTGAGGCGTTTCGCGGAGAACGTCGCTCCGCTCATCGACTCGGCGTGGCTCATCGGCGAGACCGCGCCCGAACTGGAGCGGCACTTCGCCTCGCTCGGGCGTCCCGTGAGACGCTTCGACTCGCTGCAGGACGCCGTCCTGGCCGCGGCCAAGGACGCGCCCGCCCCCACGGTCGTCCTGCTCAGCCCCGGATTCTCCAGCTTTGACATGTTCCGGAGCTACGCCGAGCGCGGCGTCGTCTTTGAGCGCGCCGCCGCCGCCCTCGCGCGCCGCTGAACTTTCCCAACCCAACCCACCACCCAGCCAAACCCACCACCCAGCCATGAGACCCCTGATAACCGTCACCGCCGTCGTGATCCTGCACCTCTGCGTGCTCGCCGTGCTCGTCGGCGTCAACGGATGCCGAAGCACCTCCGGCCATGAGGTCGACTCCCCCGCCGACCTTGCCGCCTTCTCCGGCGGCCTCCGGCGTGCGCAACTGCCGACCAAGGTCGTCGCCGCGCCGGCCGCCGCACCCGTTTCCGCCCCGGTCGTCGCCGCGCCAGCCCCGGCCCTTGCGACGCCTCCCGCCGCCGCCCTTGTCGGCTCGGCCAAGGCCGCGCCCGGCGAGACCATCACCGTCATGAAGGGCGAGACGCTCTTCGCAATCGCCAAGCGCCAAGGAGTCTCCGTCGCCCAGCTCGCCTCGTCCAACGGCCTGCCGCTCAACGCCACGTTGCGGGAGGGCCAGCGCCTGAAGATCCCCGCGCCGGGGCAGTCCGGCACGGCTGCGAAGGCCGCGCCCAAGTCCGCACCGAAGGCCGCGCCCAAGTCCGCGGCTCCCGCACCCGCCCCCGTGCCGCCGGCCGAACCCTTCAAGCTGACCATCATCGGTTCGCCGGCCGCGCCCAAATCCGCGGCTCCCGCGCCCGCCCCGGCTCCCGCGCCCAAGGCCGCCAACTGATCCCTGAAGGCCCGCCGCCGCGATGGTGATCAAGGTGAGGAGCGACGCTCCGGAGTCCCTGGCTGGGTACTCCGTAGGCATCCTGCTCATCGCGCTAGCCCTCGCGGCCTTCGGGCTGATGGTCCAGTACAGCGCCGGCATCTCGCTATCATCGAGCAACCGACTGGTCGCCTTCGAACGCCAGTTGATGTACCTGCCCGCCGCGCTGTTCGCCGGCCTGCTGGTCTATCGCATCGACCTCGACGCGGTGCGACGCCACCGCTGGTGGATCCTCGGCGCGGCCATCGTGGCCCTCTTCGCGGCTCGCATCCCGGGCATCGGCGTCTCCGTCAACGGCTCGTGGCGCTGGATCGACCTCGGAATCATCCGCCTGCAGGCCTCCGACCTCGGCAAGGTCGCGCTGGTCGTGATGCTCTCCCACTTCCTCGCCGGCTCGCAGCGACGCACGCTCCGGCCCGACTTCCCGGCGCTTTCCTTCAGTGACCGCAGCCCCTACGTCATGACCGCGGCGGGCTGGGCCGACTTCAAGCAGGGCTACCTCTGGCCCGCGTCGGTCATCGTCGCGGTCTGCGCCGGCATCGCCCTCGGCCCCGACCTCGGCACCATCTTGCTCTGCTGCGCCGTCGGCGGCGCGATGATGCTCGTCTCCGGCGCGCGCTGGCGGTACGTGGTCCCGACCTTCCTCGTCGGCGCTTCGGTCTTCGCGGCGGTGGTGCTGAACTGGGAGAACCGCATGCGTCGGTTCCTCTCCTTCACCGATCCCTGGGGACGCCGCGGCGACGAGGCCTACCAGCTCTTCGAGGGCATGGTCGCCTTCGGCGTCGGCGGCATCACCGGCCAGGGCGCGGCGCAGGGGCTGCAGGGCCGGGCCTTCCTGCCGGAGGCGCACACGGACTTCGTGTTCTCCGTGATCGGGGAGGAGTACGGCCTCATCGCGACTGCGAGCGTGGCCTGCGCCTACTTCGCCATCTTCCTGCTGGCGCACCGGGCGATGAAGCGGTCCACCGACCTCTACCGCTTCAACCTCTGCCTTGGCGCGACCCTCTTCCTGGTCATCCAGTCCCTGGTCAACATGGGCGTCGTGACGGGGCTGCTTCCGACGAAGGGCATCTCGCTCCCGTTCCTCAGCTACGGCGGCACCAACCTCGTCATCATGGCCTGCATGGTCGGGCTGACGCTCAACTGCCTGCGTGACGCGCAGGGGCCGGCGTTCGTCCCCGGGGAGGCCAGGGCATGAGCCGCTTCCTGCTCGCCTGCGGCGGCACCGGCGGCCATCTGGCGCCGGGCATCGCCCTCGCGCAGCGTCTTGCGGAGGACGGCGGCGAATGCCTGCTCATCGTCAGCCGCAAGGCCGTCGACGCGCGCATGACCGCCCAGTATCCGGCCCTGCGCTTCCTGCCCGGCTCTGGCCGCGGCTTCGGACCCGGGCTGCTCGGCAGGATCCTGTTCTTCCCCGCCTTCCTCGGCGCGGTCTGGACCTCGTGGCGCACGCTGCGCTCATTCGGCGCCGACGCCGTGGTCTGCTTCGGCGGATTCATGAGCCTCGGGCCGGCGGTCGCGGCCGCGCTCTCCGGCGTCCCGGTCATCGTGCACGAGGCCAATCGGAAGCCCGGCAAGGCCGTCCGTCTCATCGCGCGCTTCGCGCGGGCCGTGCACCTGCCTCCCGGGGTGCGCATCGCCGGGGTCGCGCCGGAGCGCCAGTCCGATTCGGGCTATCCGGTGCGCAAGGAAATCGGACCGCGCCCGCGGGCGGAGTCGCGGCGCGCCCTCGGCCTGCCCGAGGAGGGAAGGATGGTGCTCGTGCTCGGAGGCAGCCAGGGCGCCTCGGCGCTGACGCGCTGGGCGGAGTCGGCGTTGCCGGAGTTCGCGGCCCGCGGCACGCATCTGCTCTGCCTCACGGGTCCCTCGGGCCGTGACGCCGTCGAGCGGCAGGGCGGCGTCACCGCGCGGTTCCTTCCTTTCTGCGACCGCATGGCCGAGGCCTATGCGGCGGCCGACCTCGCCGTTTCGCGCGCGGGCGCCGGCACGCTCGCCGAGCTCGCCGCCTGCCGCACGCCCGCCGTGCTCGTCCCGCTCCCGACCGCGGCCGACGATCATCAGAGCGCCAACGCCGAGCACCTCGTGCGGACGGGTGCCGCCGTCTGCGTGCGTGAACCGGAGACCGCCCGGCTGACCGCCGAGGTGTGCGCCCGGCTCGATGACGCGGCCGGGCTCGTCCGCATGCGCGAGGCGCTGGCCGCGGCGGACGCCGCCAACCGTTGGGACGAACTGCGGCGCCATGCCGTCGCCTTCGCCACGGAGGGGCGCCCCGGCCGATGAGCGCGGGCTCGGCCTGGATGCTCGGCGCCTGCGGCATGGGCGTGGGGCCGCTCGCCATCTACCTGAAGGGGGAGGGCTGGGAGGTCTCGGGTTGGGACGACTCCACCGGAAGCCCGATGGAGTTCCAGCTCGCGGACGCGGAAATCCCGCTGCTGCGCGACCCCTGGGCGGCCGGCCGCCGTCCCGGACTCGTCGGACGCTCCAGCGCCGTGAAGCCCGGGCATCCCGCGCTCATGCTCGCGGAATCGAAGGGGGTACGCGTGCTTCGGCGCGGCGAGCTGCTGGCGGAACGCGTTGCGGACCGCCGCTTCGTCGCGGTGTGCGGCAGCCACGGCAAGACCACCACCTGCGGCATGATTGTCGCCGCCCTCGCGGGCGCCGGCGCCGACTTCGGCTACGTGCTCGGCGGACTGTTCCGGGATCCCTCCATGCCGCCGGCGCGCGCCTCGGCCTCCTCGCCCTGGGTCGTGGCCGAGGTCGATGAGAGCGACGGCACCATCGGGGCCTTCTCGCCCGACGTGACGGTGGCGGTGAACCTCGACTGGGACCATCCGGACTACTACCGCGACGAGGCGGCCCTGGAGGCGGTCTTCCGGGCCCTCTTCGAACGCACGCGCACGGCGGTCATCATCCCCGCGGGCAACGCGCGGCTTGAGCGGCTCGCCGCCGGACTCGCCGTGCCCGTGCTGCGCGTCGGGCCCGAGGGCGACTACCGGGCGCGCCCGGTCGCCGGCGACCACGCCTCTTCCGTGCTCGAGCTCGGCGGAAAGTTCCCCGCCCTGCAGGCGACCCTGCCGGTGGCCGGCACCTTCAACCGGGCAAACGCCGCCATGGCCCTCGCCGTCACGCACGTCGTCACGGGCGCGGTGTCCTCCGAGCCCCTCGCCCGCTGGCGCGGCATCCGTCGCCGTCAGGACGTGCTGTTCGAGCGTCCCGGCCTGCGTGTGCTCGCCGACTACGCCCACCACCCCACGGAGATCGCCGCGCTCCTGTGCTGGCTGCGCGAGACCCATCCGGGCCGCGTGATCGTGGTCTTCCAGCCTCACCGCCACACCCGCACCCGGCAGTACGCCGCCGAGTTCCGGCAGGCGCTCACCGCCGCCGACCACGCGCTGGTGATGCCGGTCTATTCCGCGGGCGAGGCCGCGGTCGAGGGCGGCGGTTCGGAGTCCGTGGTGGCCGCGTCGGCGCACCGCCTGGTGGATGACCGCAGGGCCCTGCCCGAGCTCCTCGACGCGCTTGTCGCAGGGGAGGAGGCGGTGGTCGCCTTCGTCGGGGCCGGCGACATCGAGCGTGACGCGGAGGCCTACGCGAAACGGCAGCGCCGTCACGGCTCGGCCGCGGTCACCCCGGACCTTTCCGACCTCGTGGCCGGCCGTCTCTCCGCCGGGGCCGTGCTGCGGCCCAACGAGCCCCTCGCGCGCCGCACCACGCTGGGCGTGGGAGGCAACGCGCGCTGGTACGCCGAGCCGGCCACCGTCGACGACGTCGTCGCGCTCCTGCGCGCCTGCGCCGAGCTCGACCTCCGCTGGTTCGTCATCGGCCGCGGCAGCAACCTGCTGGTGCCGGACGAAGGCTATGACGGGCTCGTGCTGCATCTCGATTCCCCCCGTTGGGGCGAGGTGACGCCGCTCGGCGACGGAAGGCTGAGGGTCGGGGGCGGGACCCGTCTCAAGGAGCTCTGCGGAGCGGCGGCCCGCGAGGGGCTGGCCGGATTCGAATTCCTGGAAGGGATTCCTGGGACCGTCGGCGGCTCGCTGCGGATGAACGCCGGCGCCATGGGCGGCTGGATCTTCGACGTCGTCGAATCGGTGGAGTGGCTTTCGCCGCAGGGCAGGGTGCGCGCCGCGCGCCGTGACTCCTTCGACGCGCTCTACCGCGACTGCCCGCAGCTGCACGGCGCCGTCGTGCTCTCGGCCGTGCTGCGCGCGTCCGGCCGTGACGAGCCGGCCGCCATCCGCGCGCGGATGGACGAGATGGCCCGCCGCCGGCGCGAGTCCCAGCCGCGCGAGGCCAGCGCGGGCTGCGTCTTCCGCAATCCCGAGCAGGCCAAGGCCGGCCGGCTGGTCGACCGGGCCGGGCTCAAGGGGTTCGCCTGCGGCGACGCGGAAGTCTCGCCCGTCCACGCCAACTTCATCGTGAACCGGGGCGCCGCGAGCGCGGCCCAGTTCATCGAGGTCATGCGTCACGTGCGGGCCGAGGTGAAGCGGAGCGGCGGCGCCGAGCTGCAGCCCGAGATTGTCGCGCTCGGCCGCGAATGGAGGGATCTCCTGTGAGCCGCGCGCCCGAGATCGTCATCCTCGCCGGCGGCGCCTCCTCGGAGCGCGAAGTCTCGCTGCGCTCCGGTCGCGCGGTCGCGTCCGTCCTGCCCGGGTCCCGCCTCGTCGAGCTGCCCGGCGACGCCCTGCCGGACTGGCTGGACGCCTCCCGGCATGTCGTGCTCCCCGTGACCCACGGCGGCTGGGGGGAGGACGGACGGCTCCAGTCCGCCCTGGAGCGGCTGGGCGTCGCGTTCGCGGGCAGCGGGTCGGCGGCCAGTTCGCTCTGCATGGACAAGGTGCGGACCAAGGCGGTGATGCGTCGGTCGGGCGTGCCCGCCGCGCCGGAGGCCGACTTCGACGCCTCGGCTGCTCCCTCCGCCGAAGCGCTGGTCGCCCGGCTGGGCGAGAACGTCGTGATCAAGCCTGCCGACCAGGGCAGCAGCGTCGGCCTCCTCATGCCGCGCGGACGGGATGAAGTGGCCCGCGCGCTGGCGTCGCTTCGGCCCGGCCGCTGGATGGCCGAGCCGCGGCTGACCGGCCGCGAGCTTTCCATCGGCGTACTGGACGGGGAGCCCCTCGGCCTGGTCGAGATCGTGCCGCATTCCGGCGTCTACGACTTCACGACCAAGTACACCAAGGGCGCCTCCGAATACCGTTACCCCGCTGAGGTGCCCGTCGCCGTCGGCGCCGAGGCCGCGGAGGCCGCCGCCCGCCTCTTCGCGGCCTGCGGCTGCCGGGACTTCGCCCGTGCCGACCTCATCCTTGAGTCCGACGGCCGTTTCCACTTCCTTGAGATCAACACCCTGCCCGGCATGACCGAGACCAGCCTCCTCCCCAAGAGCGCCTCGTGCAGGAGCCTCGACTATCCGGAGCTCGTCAGGCGCATGGTCGCGCCCGCCGTCGCCAGGTTCACCCGGAGGGCCTTGCGCTGACATGGGCTTCTTCGACCGACTCTTCGGCCGTCGCCGCGACTCCTACATGGGCCCGGCCGACCGCGACTGGCGCAACCTCGTGCCGCAGGACGTCAACCGCGTGCCGGGCGACGAGGTCGGCCGCCGTCGCGCCGTCCGTTCGCGTCTGCCCGCGGCGTTCGGCGTCGTGCTGTTCGCCCTCATGGGCTACCTGCTCTGGGCCGCCCTCGAGGACTCCACGCCCACCGGCCGCGTCGCCCTGCGTTTCAAGACGGATGGATTCCTGCCCGAGTCCTTCGTCCGGCGGATCGTCGGGTCCGCCCCGGACGGCGCGGCCCGCGACGTGCGTGCCATCAAGGCCGACCTCGAGTCCGACAACCAGGTGATGTCGGCCGACGTGCGTCGCCGTGCCGACGGCAGCCTCGACGTCTCCGTCCGCGAACGCGTGGCCGTCGCCCGCGTGGCGCTGGCCGAGGGAGGCCCGCTCGTCGTGCGCATCGTAAGCCCGGACGGACGCACCTTCGCGGGCCTCGGCTATCCCGAGTCCGTCGTGCGCGACCTGCCGGAGATACGGGACTTCCGCATGACCGGAGAGGGTGATCGTCTGAGCGTCGACGGCCTCGAGGTCGTCGGGCCCTTCCTGCTCGCCGCGCGTCAGGAGCAGGAGCGTCATTACCGGCAGTGGTCCGCCGTGTCCCTGCGCGACTGCTTCGGCGCGCAGGAGGACGCGCCCGGCTCCAACCTCAACGTCATCGTGCGGCCCGTCTCGCAGCCCGCCGACCGACCCGCCCTCGTGGGCATCGTCTTCTCCACCGCCAACTGGAGGCAGGAGCTCGCCATACTGCCCCGCATCGACGTCGAGAGCCTGCTCCGCCGACCCGGCGTCGCCGCGCAGTCCTACGTGCTCAAGCTCTCGATCCGCAACCGAACCTACAATCCTCCCGTGCCCGAACCGCGCCTGGTGCCCGTCACCGCCTCCGTCATACGATGACTCCCAAGACGCTGCCATCGCTCATCGCCGTCATCGACGTCGGCACCGCCAAGACCGTCAGCCTCGTCGGACAGATGATCGGCGGCCAGGCCCGCATGCTGAGCTTCAGCGAAAGGCCGACCAGGGGCGTCGTGAAGGGCGTCGTGACCGACCTTGAGAAACTGCACGCCTGCGTGCATGAGGTCGTCCACGACGTCGAGCGCGGCGCAGGACGGAGCGTCGACCAGGTCTATCTGTCGCTGGGCGGCCCGGCCGCGGAGGGCGAGCGCGTGAAGGGCCTCGTGATGGTGCCCGCGCGTGACGGCAAGGTCACCCAGAAGGACCTGCAGGAGGCCGTGGCCTCGGCGCGCCGGCAGGAGCCGCCGGCGGGCCGGACGACCATCCTCTACATGCGCCAGCCCACCATGCTGGACGGGAAGCCCGTCGCGAGCCCCGTGGGCATGACCGGCCGCCGCCTCGAGGTCAGCTTCTGGCGCGTGACGATGGAGGAGGCCCTCGTGCGCCTGCGCGTGGGCATGATCAACGGCATGAGCATCCGCGTGCGAGACTTCATCCTCTCCTCGCACGCCGCGGCCTGCGCGGTCGCTCAGGACGCGGACAAGCACGGCGGGGTCCTCGTCATCGACATGGGGGCGGGCACGACCGACTGGATCCTCTACTACAAGGACCACATCCTCTGCGCCGGTTCGCTCCCCGTGGGTGGCGAGCACCTCACCAACGACCTCAGCGTGGCCCTGCGCGTCAGCCGTGAGACCGCCGAGGACCTCAAGTGCCGCTTCGGCTCGGGTGTGCACCGCGAGGCCGACGTCAACCAGACCATCTGGAAGGACGGCGACCGCGGCCTGGGCGACCAGCAGTTCAACCGCGGCACGATCACCAAGGTGCTTTCGCTCCGCTACCAGGAGACGCTCGACCTGGTACGCAAGGACGTCATGAGGCATCTCGAAGGCATCTTCCCGGGTCATAGTGTGCGGCTCGACCAGCACATGCTGCCCTCCGGCGTCATCCTCGCCGGCGGATCCGCCAACCTGGCCGACGCCTGCGAGGCGGTCCAGCAGTCGCTGGGTCTGACCGCCCGGGTGGGCGTGCCGACCTTCGAGAGCGAGTCCTTGCGCAAGCCCGAGTATGCCGGCGTGGTGGGGCTGATGCGCGCCGCCATCACGGACGCTCCTCCCGCCGCGCGGCGGCCGCGCGGGTTCTGGGAGCAGCTCAAGGACCTCTTCCGCCTCTGACATGCGACGGCCGCCCTCCATCCTGCTCCTCGGCCTCGGCGGCGCCGGTTGCTCGATGGTGGCCCGTCTCTCGCCAAGTCTCGCCTCCGAGGTGGGCGCGCTGTTCGTGGACACGGACGAACGCTCGTTGCCCGCCGACGCGGCAACGCTGCAGCTGGGGAGGCAGCAGACGCGGGGCATGGGCACCGGCGGCGAGGTCGGCTCCGGGCTGGCCGCGGCGGAGTCCGAGGAGGCCGCGCTCCGTCGGGCGCTCGCGGGCGCCCATGTCGTGGTGCTCGTGACCGGCCTCGGGGGCGGCACCGGCAGCGGAGCCGCGCCCTTCATCGCCTCCTGCGCGACGGACGCCGGCGCCACCGTGCTCTGTTTCGCCACGATGCCTTTCTCGCACGAGGGGGAACGCCGCCAGCGCGAGGCCGACCAGGCGGCGACGATCCTCGCCGGTCGCTGTCACGGATTCATCGCGGTCCATAACGACCTCCTGCTCCAGCAGGTGCCGGCCGACGCCCCCATGCCCGACGCCTTCGCCGCGGCGGACGCCTGGGTGGGCGGCGCCATCCGCGGCATCGCCGCGGCCTTTGCGCCCGGTGCGCTCGTCCCGGCGGATCCATCGGCGTTGCGCTCCATCCTCTCCAAGCAGGGTTCGCCGACGCTCTGCGCCTTCGGCGCGGGGGAAGGCCAGGGGGCGGCCATGAAGGCGGCCCGGGCTGCGGCGGACTGTCCGCTCGCCCACGGCCCGGGAGCGGTGACAAAGGTGGCTTCGCTCTTCGTCCATGTCTCAGGCGGTCCGGAGCTGACCTCGACCGACGCGTTCGAGGCCGTGGCCGCGGTGCGCGCCAAGTTCGGCGGCGAGACCTCGACCGTGCTCTGCGCACGGACGGATCCCGCGCTCGCCGGCAGGGCCGAGGTGTCGGTGCTCGGCGCCTCGTTGCCCGTCCCGCGCGCGCCCGCCAAGGGCCGCAAGGGCGCCAGATCCGGCAAGGGCGACGAGTCCCAGACGGTGTTTCCTTTCGCCACGGATGAGGCGGTCCGCCGAGGGTTCTTCGGCGGCGCGCCCCTCACCATCGTGGACGGCCAGGACATCGACGTGCCGACCTACATCCGGAGGGCGGTGCGCCTGCCGTCCGGATCCTGATTCCGCTTCCCGGTTGCGCCCGCCGCCGCCGCTCCTAGGTTCGACGGGATGCAGGCTTTCGACGTCACCGCGGTCCGCCGCGAGTTCCCGATCCTCGGGACCTCGGTGCACGGCCGTCCGCTCGTCTACCTCGACAACGCCGCGACCTCCCAGAAGCCCCGTGCCGTGATCTCCCGGCTGGAGCGTTACTACTCGGAGGAGAACGCCAACGTCCACCGGGGCGTGCACGTGCTGAGCGAGCGCGCCACCGTCGCCTATGAGTCGGCCCGCTCCGTCGTCGCGCGTTTCCTGGGCCTGGACGACCCGAAGGGCTGCGTCTTCGTGCGGGGCGCGACCGAGGGCATCAACCTGGTCGCCGACTCCTGGGGGCGTTCTCACCTCCGTCCGGGCGACGAGATCCTGCTGACCCATCTGGAGCACCACGCCAACATCGTGCCCTGGCAGCTCGCGGCTGAGCGCACCGGGGCGAAGGTGGTCGTGGCTCCCGTGACGTCCCGCGGCGAGGTCGACCTGGCGGCCTTCAAGGGGCTCCTCTCCTCCCGCACCCGCCTCGTCGCGTTCGCCCACGTCTCCAACGCCCTCGGAACGGTCAATCCTGCGGCCGAGATGACCCGGCTGGCCAAGGCCGCCGGCGCGCTGGTCCTCATCGACGGCTGCCAGGCCGCGGCGCACTTCAACGTCGACGTGCCCTCGCTGGGCTGTGATTTCTACGTCTTCTCCGGACACAAGACCTTCGGTCCGACCGGCATCGGCGTCCTCTGGGGCCGCCCCGAGCTGCTCGACGCCATGCCGCCCTACCAGTCGGGAGGGGACATGATCCGCAAGGTCGATTTCGACGGCACCACCTTCCGGGAGGCTCCGGAGCGCTTCGAGGCCGGCACGCCGCACATCGCCGGCGCCATCGGACTCGCCGAGGCGCTCGCGTTCTTCATGCCCATCCGTGCGTCCGCCCACGCCCATGAGCAGGTCCTGCTCTCCGCGGCCACCGAGCGCCTCAAGGGCGTCAAGGGCCTGACCCTGGTGGGTGAGGCTTCCGACAAGGTCGCCGTGCTCTCCTTCACGATGGCAGGCGCCCATCCGCACGACATCGGCACGTTGCTCGACGCCGACGGCATCGCCATCCGCACCGGACATCATTGCTGCATGCCGCTGATGAAACGGCTGGGCCTGACCGGCACCGCGCGCGCCTCCTTCGCGTTCTACAACACCCTGGAAGAGGTCGAGGCGCTCGGCCGCGCCCTGGAGCGCGTGCGCAAGATGACGGCCTAGGCCGCGTCCTCGCGCAGCAGTCCGAGCAGGCCCTGCACCTCCCAGTTGCGCGCCCTCGCGGGGAAGCCGAGCAGCCGCCGTGCTTCCTCCACCTCGTCGGGACGGTTGCCGGGAGGCCATTCCATCCAAAGTCTCTCCATCGGCCTGCCCGTCGCTTCCATCAATGGCAGCAGCGCATCGATGATCACGGTGTCGGCACGGCCCTCCGGCAGGGCCCGCCCCAGCACGTCCTCGTGCAAACGCTTCCTAGCGACCTCGGGCGACCCATGGTCACGATCCGCCCAGACGAGCACCGATTGTCGCCAGCCGGTGTTGGTACGGTTGAGGTCGAGATACTGCGCGAGCCGCCGGTAGGGGTGCCCCGAAGGCCTCAGTCCGCGCAGGCGCCACCGCCCGCACTTGCGCATGTACACGGCGTCCAGTCCGAGGAGCTCCATCGCCTCCGGCGACAGGTCCGCGGCCAGTTCGGACATCGGAGCGCGGTTGCCGCCCGTCCCCAGGGATTCGACGAAAAGGACGTGGCACGCGGCATCCCATCCGTGCTCCCTGAGCCTTGCGGCGGCGTGGGCCGATTTCCTCGCGAACCGGGCCGCGGCGCGCTTCCGGAGGGTCTTCGCCACGTCCGCTCCGCCCTCGCGCAACCTTCGGGCGATGTCCTGCGCCCGTCCCCGCAGTTCCAGCAGCGCGTCTTCTTCGGCGACGTCTTCCAGGTCGCGCGGTAGATGTGGCAGGAGCAGCGTCGATTCAGGCGACCGGCCCGAAGCCGTCCTGACCGGCTTCAGTTCGGGCAGCAGGACCGCGTGGAGCACGACGCCGTCATAGGCCGGGTCTACGCCGTGACCATGGGCCTCCCAGTCTCCGCACCGGAGATGGATCTCGACGTCACCCCGCACACGGGCTCCGTTCACCCTGAGCTCGGCCCCGATGAAGTCAGGGCCCGCCGACCGGTTCCATGCGCCGGGCCTGACCACGTCGATCAAGGCGCCCGACAGGGCCGGGAGGGGGCCGCGCACCTCGCCCGCCGCCCACAGGCGCTGGATCGCCCGTTCTGCGAGCGTGAAGGGTCCGTAAGGCCCCGTGAGTTCTTCCACGCCTTCATCCTTTTCCATCCCTTCACTCCAGCGTCCGCCGTCGGGGATGGAAACCCGGACATCGCCCAAGGGTGTTGATGGGGAATGGACTTGAGGGAAGACCCCAGCCGCCGTTGAATGCCTCTTACGGAGAGGTGGCAGAGTGGTCGATTGCACCTGACTTGAAATCAGGCGAGCCGCAAGGCTCCGGGGGTTCGAATCCCTCCCTCTCCGCCCCCTTTCATGCAAGCCCTCCGCATCGTCGTCCTGGACGGACACACGCTCAACCCCGGAGACCTTGACTGGGGTCCGCTCGCCGCCCTCGGCCCGCTCGAGGTGCATGAATGGTCCGCGCCGGCCGACGTCGCCGCACGCATCCGTGGCGCCGACATCGTCTTCACGAACAAGACGCCGCTCACGGCGGACGTCCTCGCGGGCGCCACCGGCCTCCGTTTCATCGGCGTGCTGGCCACCGGCTACAACGTCGTGGACGTGGCCGCCGCGGCCGCCGCCGGCATCCGTGTCGCCAACGTGCCCGGCTACGGTACCGCCGCGGTGGCACAGCATGTCTTCGCGCTCCTGCTCGACCTGACCAATCACGTCGCGCTAGAGGGCGCGGCCGTGGCGGCCGGAGACTGGACCCGCTCACGCGACTTCTGCTTCCTGCGCCGGCCCATCGCCGACCTCGAGGGCCGCACGCTGGGCGTGGTGGGCTGGGGAGAGATCGGCCGTGCCGTCGGACGCATCGGCGCCGCCTTCGGCATGAAGGTCATCGCCTCCGCGCGCACGCCCAAGTCCGATCTGGCGGCCGAATTCGTGGGCATCGACGAGCTTTTCAGCCGGGCTGACGTCGTCAGCCTGCATTGCCCCCTCACCGAGGCGACGCGCGGACTGGTCTCCGCCGCCATGCTCGCCCGCATGAAACCGACCGCCTGCCTCATCAACACCGCCCGGGGGCCGCTGGTGGACGAGGCCGCGCTCGCCGAGGCGCTGCGCAAGGGTGTCATCGCTGGCGCCGGCCTAGACGTGGTCTGCGTCGAACCGATGCGACCGGACTGCCCTCTGCTCGGCGCGCCGCGCTGCGTCATCACGCCGCACGTGGCCTGGGCTTCGCCCGACGCGAGGCGCAGGCTGATGGACGAGACCGTGGCGAACCTCCGGGCCTTCCTCTCCGGCGAGCGGCGCAACGCCGTCGCCTGAGCCGTCATTTCTTCTTCTTGGCGAGTTCGTCGAACTCCTTGCTCAGTTCGAGGTCGGCCGGCTTGACGGCCGCCGGAGCCCCGCCTTCGGGGATGTCGGCCTTCAGGGTCCAGAGCACGCCGTTGACGACGAGGCGCCGGAAGGGCTCGTCGGCGAAGTTGTCATGGAAGTGCGCGCCGACGAAGCCGAAGGACCGTCCGCCGTCGGCACGTTCATAAGTCCAGGCCACGGGATGGTCCTCTCCCGCCACCGTGACCCTCGCGATCGGGTGGGCCGTCCCGAGGAAGCGCAGCCGGTAGTACCACTCGTCCTTGCAGGTGAAGTCGCTCCATCCCCGCCCGACCGGATGTTCCCCGGCCACGTCGCGCACCTCCGAGGTCTCCACCTTGTAGCGAGAGAAGCCGCCCTTCTGGGCGTTGAACCATCCGCCCATCGCGTTGAGCCAGAGGCCCGAGGCCTCGGGGTCGGCCGAGCCCGTGCCCCAGTGGATGGCGGAGAGGCCGACGCCGCTTGCAAGCAGACGCGACATCGTCTCCTGACGGTCCTTGCGGAAGAGCACGTCGCCGCCGAGGCGCGTGTGCACGACGATCGCGGAGACCCTCTCGAGCGCGGCGGGCGACTCGGGCCAGCCCCGTGAGACGACGGCCTCGACGCCTTGCGTCTGACGCAGGCACTTCGCGATGAGCTCGCAGTCGTCCATGTAGGTGTGGGTCCGGTAAGGGTGGTCCGGCTGCTGTCCGATGAGCAGCACCCTCTTCGGAGCCGCATCAAGCGTGGCCGTCAGCAGGAGCAGGAAGGGCAGGGCGGTCCGCATGGGGTCACTCGTAGACTGGGGTGAACTCGCGGACAAGTCGTTCCACCTCCGCCAGTTGCTTCGTGGAAAGGAAGTCCGGCAAGTCATCGGCCAAGGGCCGGGTGACCCGTCCCAGCGCCGCGAAGCGCACCTCCTTCACCACCCGTTCGTAGTCGGGTCCGATGAGCAGACGACCGACCGGCTCGTATTCCGGTGTGAGGCTATGGCCTCTCTGCAGGCTGTCGCGCAGCACCATGGCGTAGGCGGCCTGGGCGTACGGGTCTCCTTGGGCGACCTTGTTTTCGAGCTCACTGACCGCCTTCCAGAGATCGTAGGGAGGCTTGCTCATGTTCGTCTGCTGCCGGACCCGCTTTTTCTCCGCCACCGACAGGTTGTGCTCGATCTGAAGCCGTTGCCGCTCCCGGGCTTCCTCTTGATTGCGCCATCTTTCCATGATTCCCCGGGCCCCCAGCCCTGCGAAGAGGATGAGCACCATCATGATGGTGCCGCCGGTGAGGGGCTTCATCGGATCCTTGGGCATAGGCTAATGAGCCTATTCCCGTCCCCGGCAGGGTCGAACCTTTTGGTGGCCGGGCCCATGGCGCAGGGTTTGTCTTGAGGGACGATGGCTGGCGAGGAGCATAAGGGCACGGATGCGTCCCCTCCGTGCCTTGCTCGCCCTCCCCCTGGCCGTCCTGACGTCCGGGGCCGGATCGCTGCGGGCGGATGAATTTCGTGAGCGGGTCCTGCCGATTCTCAAAGAGACGTGCCTGTCCTGCCATTCGACCGAGAAGCAGAAGGGTGACCTCGACCTTGAGGTCTTCACGGACGCCGCCGCGGTGCGACGCAACACGAGGGCCTGGGAGCACGTGCTCGAGCAGGTGGAGACGGGCGAGATGCCTCCCAAGAAGGAGAAACAGCTGTCTCCCGCAGCCCGCGAAACGCTGCTGGGCTGGACACGGCGCGAACTGGGAGCCGCCGCGCTCGCCTCGGCGGGAGACCCGGGGCCGGTCGTGCTCCGTCGCCTCTCCAATGTCGAATACGCCCACACGCTCAGGGACCTCACGGGCGTCGCGTCGCTCGATCCCGGACGGGAGTTCCCGGTCGACGGCGCGGCCGGCGAGGGTTTCACGAACGTGGGCGCCGCGCTGGTGATG
This sequence comes from Verrucomicrobiota bacterium, assembly GCA_046080425.1. Classification (GTDB taxonomy): domain Bacteria; phylum Verrucomicrobiota; class Verrucomicrobiia; order Opitutales; family UBA953; genus UBA953. Next base: position 8,101 of record JBJTTY010000007.1, on the reverse strand, counting down.
TCGCCCGCGCTGCTCACCAAGTATCTCGACGCGGCCAAGGAGGTCAGCGAACACCTCGTGCCGTTGCCCGACGGCGTCCGTTTCTCCGCCGGGGTGTCTTCGCGTGACTGGACCGACGAGGCCCTGGCCCGCATCCGCGCCTTTTACGGCCGATACACGGTGACCGTCTCTTCCTCGGGCGCCGCCCCCACTGTCGACGGCGTCAAACTGGACAAGGGCACGGGCGGCGGACGCATCCCTCTCTCCCATTACTTCGAAGCCCTGCGGAGCGGCCGCGCGGCCGACGGCCTCAGCCCCAAGTATCTGGGTCTGCTCAGGTCCGCGCTTGAATCCGGATCGCCCTCGCCGCTGCTGGCGCCCTTGCAGGCCAGGCATCGCGCGGGGACGCTGACCGACGCGGACATCGCCCCTTGGCAGCAGTCGCTCTGGCGTTTCTCCAATGTCGGACAGATGGGCAAGAAGGAGGCCGCCAAGGCCTGGCAGGAGCCGGTCGACAGCGTGGTCGGATCGGTCGAGTTCCGCCAGAAGCTGGTCGGCGACGCCACGGTCCGGATGGTCGCGGGAGACGCCGGCGACGGCGCGCAGGGCGACCGTGTGACGTGGGAGCGGCCCCGCCTGCGCATCGCCGGACGGCCGGAGGTGCCGCTCGACGACCTTTCAGGACTTCTCGTCCACTTGGAGGCGCGGCTCAAGGACCAGGTCGCGCTCACGCCGCAGGCGCTCAGGGCCGCGACGGCGGTCTCCGACGGCGCTTCACCCGCCCAGGCCGCGGCCGATCACGCCGTCGATCCGGCGCTGCTGGCCGCGTGGCTGGATTATCTCGGCATCGGATCCGTGAAGCTGGAGCCCTTGCTCACGAAGAAGATGCTTTCCGCTCCCGGCCATCCCAAGGTCAGGGGCTGGCAGGGTTCCGACGCCCTCGGCGTCATGGCGAACGCCGGATATGAGGACGCGCTTACGCCGGGGCTCATCAAGGCCGGCGGCTTGGTCGCGCATCCCGCGCCCACGCGCGCGGTCGTCATCGCCTGGCGCAGTCCGGTCGCCGGCTCCGCCGTGGTGACCGGCGGCATCACCGACGCCCACATCGTGTGCGGCAACGGCGTCACCTGGCAGCTCGAGGCCCGCTGCGGCGCCCGGCGCGACGTGCTCGCCAAGGGCGTGAGCCGAGGCAAGCAGCCGTCCCCCTTCGGCAAGCTGGATGCGGTCAAGGTCTCACCTGGTGACGTGATCGCCCTCGTCATCGGCCCGCGTGACCGCAATCACGCCTGCGACCTCACCGCCGTCGATTTCAAGGTGAGCGTTGACGGCCGCGTCTGGGACCTGGCGCCTGACGTTTCGCCCGACATCCTGAAGGGCAATCCGCACGGTCCCTGGCATTTCCTCAGCCAGCCTGACGACGGCGAGACCGTGCCTGGCATCCCGAAGGGTTCCTTGCTCGCCCAGTGGCGGGCCGCCTCCGATCCGGCGGTCCGTGAGACCCTCGCCCTCAAGGTGGTGGCCCTGCTGTCCGACGCTTCCGGCGCCGCGCCCGCCGACATCGAACTGCGAGGGCAGCTCATCCGCTCGTCCGGCCCCTTCCTGGCCGCCTCTCTCGCCTCCTTCCGGCCTTCCACGTCGCGTCGGGAGATTGAGTCCGTCGCGCCTTCCGTCGTGGAACTCCGCCTGCCCGCCTTCCTGGCCGACGGCGCCGAGTTCATCGTCACCGGCAAGGTCGCTTCCGGCTCGGGCGGCTCCGTGCAACTGAATGCAGGAGTGGCCGCAGCGCCCTACGCCTCCGGCCCCATTCCCGGTCACCCCGTGGTGGCCGAGCCGGGCTCGGTTTCCGAGACCCGGTGGAAGGCGGCCTTCACGGAGTTCCGTGACCTCTTCCCGCAGGCCCTCTGCTATACGCGCATCGTGCCCGTCGACGAGGTCGTGACGCTCACGCTCTTCTACCGCGAGGACCATCACCTGCGCCGGCTCATGCTCACCGAGGCCGAGTCCGTCGAGCTCGACCGCCTCTGGGAAGAGCTGCATTTCGTGAGCCAGTCACCCATCCGTCAGATCGACGCCTACGAACAGCTGCACCAGTTCGCCAGCCAGGGCGTGCTCAAGGACACCTTCGTCTCCCTGCGCGAGAAGGTCTATGAGGCGGCCGAGGCCTTCCGCGACAGGATGGTCGCGGCGGAGCCCGCGCAGGTGGAAGGGGTCGTCGAATTCGCCGGCAAGGCCTGGCGCCGCCCGTTGTCGGACGCCGACCGAGGAGGTCTGCGCCGTCTCTACGGAGGCCTGCGCAAGGGCGGCCTGGACCATGACCGAGCGTTGCGTTCGCTCCTGGTACGCGTCCTGACCTCGGCCGACTTCCTCTACCGCGGTGAGACCGCTCCGCCGGGCGAGGCGGCCGGTCCGCTCAACGATTGGGAGCTCGCTTCCCGCCTGAGCCATTTCCTCTGGTCATCGGCGCCCGACGACGAGCTTCGCGCCCTCGCCGCGTCCGGTCGCCTGCGCGAACCCTCCGTCCTCGCCGCCCAGGCCCGCCGGATGCTCAGCGATCCCAAGGTGTCGCGTCTGTCCCGCGAGTTCGGCTGCCAGTGGCTGCACGTGCGTGACGTCGCCGAACTGGATGAGAAGAGCGAGCGTCACTTCCCCGAGTTCGCCTCGCTGCGCGGCGCGATGCAGGAGGAGGTGGAACGCTTCTTCACCGACCTCTTCCGGGAGGATCGCCCCGTGCTCTCCCTCCTCGACGCCGACCACACCTTCGTCAACGGCCCTCTCGGGCGGTTCTACGGGCTGAAGACCGACGGCGAAGCGTGGAGGCGCATCGAAGGCATGCGGGCCGCCGGCCGCGGGGGCATCCTGGGCATGGCCGCGACCCTCGCCAAGCAATCGGGCGCCTCCCGCACGAGCCCCATCCTGCGCGGGAACTGGCTGAGTGAGGTCGTCTTGGGAGAAAAACTTCCGCGTCCGCCCAAGGGCGTGCCCGTGCTGCCCGAGGAGGCGCCGCAGGGTCTCACCGAGCGTCAGCTCATCGAGCGGCACAGTTCCGATCCCGCCTGCGCGCGCTGCCATCGCCGCATCGATCCTTACGGCTTCTCCCTGGAGGCCTTCGACGCCATCGGTCGCCGCCGTGAACGTGATGCCGCGGGCCTGGCCGTCGTCACCGCGACGACCCTTCCGGGCGACGTCCCGGTGGACGGACTCGCCGGACTGCGGGACCATCTCGCGTCCGTCCGGGCGGACGATTTCCGCCGTCAATTCTGCCGCAAACTGCTCGGTTACGCCCTCGGCCGGGCCGTGCAGCTGTCCGACCGCCCCCTCGTCGACGCGATGATTGTGCAGTTGAAGGCAGGGGACGGACGCGTAGGCTCCGTGGTCGAAGCCGTCGTCCTCAGCAGGCAGTTCCGTGAAATCCGCGGACGCGACCATGCATCTGACCGATGAGAACCCCCTCGCCCCACCAGTTCAGCCGCCGCACCTTCCTCCGGGGCGTTGGAGTATCTATGGCGCTCCCCTGGCTGGAGTCCGCCGCCGTCTGGGGCGATGAGCCCGGTCGTGCGAGCCGTCCCGCCAGCGAGGCGCCCGTGCGCGTCGCCGTCGTGTTCTCCGGCAACGGTTTCCACTCCAAGGAGTGGTGGGCCAAGGGCGAGGGCTCCGGCATGGAGCTCGGCAAGGTGCTCCTGCCCCTGGCCGACTTCCGCAGCCGCCTGACCTTCATCGAGGGGCTTTACCACGAGGAGGCGCGCAAGGGGAACATCCACAGCTCCCAGACCGGCAACCTGCTTTCCGGCGCGCCAATCTCGTCCGGAGGCGAGATCCGTTCCGGCACCAGCTTCGACCAGCTCATCGCTCAGTCCTACGGACGTTCGACCAAGGTGCCCAGCCTCGTGCTCGGGTGCGAACGGTCCAACCCATCCGTCCACAAGAACTACTCGATGCTCTACAGCTCCCACGTCTCGTGGAGCTCGCCGACCACCCCGACGCCCCTGGAGCTCTATCCCGCCCTGGCTTTCGACCGCCTGTTCAAGGACGAGGCCTCGCCCTCCGACCGCAGCGTCCTCGACGCCGTCCTGGGTGACGCGGGCGACCTTCGCCGACGCGTCAGCGCCGCCGACCGCGGCAAGATCGACGAGTACCTTGAGTCCGTGCGCGACGTCGAACGTCGCATCGAGTCCGCCGGAAGGCGAGGCGAGCTGCAGGGCTGGCGTCCCACCTTGGACAAGCCTGACATGAAGCGGCCCGCCGACGGCATCCCTCAGGACGTCGCCGAGCACATGCGGCTGATGTGCGACATCATCGTGCTGGGCTTCCAGACCGACACCACGCGCGTCGCCTCCCTCAAGCTCAACAACGACCACAGCGCGCTGCGTTTCCCCCTGCTGCCGTCCGTCGAGCAGTCCGGGCACGGCATCGACTACATGATTCACCACCTCCTGTCGCACTCCGACGGGGCGGACTGGCTCCGCGTGAACCAGTTCTTCATGGAGCAGATCGCGTACCTCTGCCGACGCCTCGACGCCGTCAAGGAGGGTTCCCGCAGCCTGCTCGACAACACGATGGTGCTCTCCTGCTCCAGCATGATGGCCGGAGCCCGTCACGACAACGACCAGCTCCCGATCGCGCTCGTGGGCGGCGGGGGAGGGCGCGTCCGCGGCGGCCGCGTGCTCAATTACGCCGGCAAGCCCGACCGGCAGCTCTGCCGCCTCTTCATGTCGATGATGGACAAGGTCGACGTGCGCCCGAAGACCTTCGGCGACGCCTGTCGGATGCTCGAGGAGATCTGAGCCGGGTGTCGCGCGGGCTTCCGCAGCCCGGAGTTGCCTGAGTCCCGCGACCGGTGCATCCTGCCGCATGCGTCTCCTCCTGCTTCTGACCACGTGCCTCGTCCGCCTGGCGTCCCACGCCGCCGAGGACGGTGGACTGGGCGCCTTCATCGATCGCCAGGAGGTGGCCGGACTAGTCGCCGTGGCCCATGACCGCAAGGGCGCCTATGCGACCGTCATCGCCGGACATGCGGACCGTTCGGGCCAGATCGCGATGCGTGACGACACCCTCTTCTGGGTGGCCTCGCAGACCAAGGCCATGACCGCGGCGGCCGTGATGATGCTCGTGGATGAGGGCCGCCTCTCCCTTGACGACCCCGTCGAGAAGCACCTTCCCGAGTTCAAGGACCAGCGCGTCGACGGCAAGGACGGCCCCGTCGCCCGTATCCGCTCCATCACTGTGCGGGATCTTCTTTCTCATGTGAGCGGCTTGCCGTTCAAATCTCCCGAGGAGCGGCCGACCCTCGACGGCCTTCCGCTTGACCAGGCCGTGAAGACCTACGCCCGCCTGACCCTCCAGACCCAGCCGGGGGAGAAGTACCAGTATTCGAACGCCGGCATCAACACCGCCGCACGCGTCCTCGAGGTCGTGAGCGGGACCCCTTACGCCGAGTTCATGCAACATCGTCTCTTCGACCCTCTCGGCATGAAGGACGCCACCTTCTGGCCTGACGACCGCCAGGTCGCCCGCCTCGCCAGGACCTACCGGCCGGTCGCGAAGGACAGGCTCGGCCTGACCGAAGGCTCCCTTGCGCAGCTCCGTCAGCCGCTCGGCGACCGCAAGGCCAGGCATGCGATGCCCGCCGGCGGACTGTTCGCCACCGCCGATGACGTCGCCCGGTTCTGCCTCATGCTCCTCAATGGCGGGGAGCACAAAGGCCGCCGGATCCTGAGCGAGTCCTCCGTGCGGGCCATGACTTCACGTCAGACGCCGGCCGGCATGAAGGAAAGCTACGGCCTCGGTCTCACCGTCGGCCCCGACGGTTTCGGGCACGGCGGCGCCCAGGCCACGCACATGGAGGTGATCCCCTCCAAGGGCCTCGTCCTCGTCTGGATGGTCCAGCATCAGGGCTTTCCCGGCCAAGGAGCCAAGGCGCGCGGGGTCTTCCAGCAGTGGGCCCTGAAGGGACGCTGACCGCACGGAGGCTTGCCGCGCTCCTGATCACGGCTGAGAGTGCGGAGTCCCCATGCGAAATCCATTCCTGCTTCTCCTGGTCGCACTCGGCCTTTCCCTCTCCGCCGCGGAGGGCCGTCGCAACGTGCTCTTCATCATCTCCGATGACCTGAACAATTACCTCGGCTGCTACGGCGACCCTCGTGCCCGTACGCCCAACCTCGACCGCCTCGCCGGCCGCGGCGTGCGTTTCGACCGCGCCTACTGCGCCTATCCTCTTTGCGGCCCCAGCCGCAATTCGCTGCTCACCGGACTTTATCCCAACAGCACCGGCATCCATCAGAACGCCCAGATTTTCCGGCAGAGCATCCCTGAGCAGCTCAGCCTGCCTCAGGCCTTCCGACTTCAGGGCTATTTCGCCGCCCGCCTCGGCAAGCTCTACCATTACAACGTACCAAACTCCGTCGGCACCGACGGCCATGACGATCCGGCCTCGTGGGAGCTCGAGATGAACCCCGCCGGCGTCGACCGCATGGAGGAGCTCGACGTCGCTTTCAGCCTCCGCCGCGGCGACTTCGGCGGCACCCTCAGCTGGCACCCCTCGGACAAGTCCGACGAGCATCATACCGACGGCATGCTGGCGCGCGACGCCGAGTGGGTGCTCGAGCGCTGCGCCCGCGACCGTTCGAGGCCCTTCTTCCTGGCCGTCGGATTCTTCCGTCCGCACACGCCCTACATCTCGCCCAAGGCGCCCTACTGGGGGCAGTACGACCCCGACCAGATGCCGCTCTTCCCGAAAGTCGGCCAACAGCCCGCGGGCGTGCCCAAGGCGGCCTTCCTCGGCTCGAAGAAGGATCAGGAAGACCTTGCGGACGACGTCAGGCGCAAGGCCGTGCAGGCCTATTACGCCAGCATCAGCTTCATGGACGCGCAGGTCGGCCGCGTCATATCCGCCCTCGACCGTCTGGGGCTGGCTGAGAGCACCGTGGTCGTCTTCACGAGCGACCACGGCTATCACATGGGCGAGCACGGCCTCTACCAGAAGATGAGCCTCTTCGAGAACGCGGCCCGCGTTCCGCTGCTGGTCGTCGCCCCCGGCGTCGCCGGCGGCGGCGCCGTCGTCCGGACGCCCGTCAGCCACGTCGACCTCTTCCGCACCCTCACCGAGCTGGCCGGCTTCGCGCCGCCCGCGAACGTGCAGGGCCAGAGCCTCGTGCCCATCCTCAAGGACCCTTCCGCCGTCGGCCGCGGCTGGGCCGTGACGCAGGTCATGCGCGGCGGAGCCGGTCGCGTGGCCGCTTCGACCCTCGCCAAGCAGGTCACCGCCGCCAAACAGAAGAACGTCCAGAGACGTTTCTTCGGCTACAGCCTGCGCACCGCGCGCTGGCGCTACACCGAGTGGGACGAGGGCAGGGAAGGGCGCGAGCTCTACGACCATGACGCCGATCCCGGCGAGCTCGTGAACCTGGCTGACAAGCCTGAGCATGCGCAGACCGTGGCCGCCCTGTCCGCGCAGCTCAAGGAGGCCGTCCCCACGACCTTCCCCGCCGACGGCAAGTCACCTGAAGTGAAGGAGACCCTCTGGTCTCCCCTCATCAAGGCCGCGCCGCGCTGAGACCGGGCGGAGTCGGTGAGCGAAACGCTCGAATCGGACACGAATGACCGCGTCCGAGCATATCGCCGCGTTTATAGATGAGGTTTTTATGGATTGGAACCTTCTCCGCCATTCCCAGTCTTTTCATTTCATCATTCACCCCATGAAGCACCCCGCAATCGCCGCCCTCGCGCTACTGCTGGCCGCAGTCGGTCATGCTCAGTCCAAGCCAGCGGTCCCCAAGATCGTCCTGCCGCCGGAACCCGCGGCTCAGGCCGTCACCCAGAAGGTCGACCTGCTCGAGCTCTTCCGCAAGGGAGAGTCCGAGCTCTTCGTCAATCCGAAGGGCGACATCGCCGGAGATCCCAAGTCCGTGTTCAGGTTCGCTCCCGACGGGAACTTCGTCGTGAGCGGAGAGGGCTACGGAGCCATCACCACCCTTGGCGCCTATCGTGACTACCACCTCGTGATCGAGTTCAAGTGGGGTCAGAAGACCTGGGGCAAGCGCGAGAGCCGTTCCCGTGACAGCGGCATCCTCGTCCACTGCTACGGACCCCAGGGCTCCGTCGGCGGCAACTGGATGGCCAGCATCGA
>JBJTTY010000006.1:0-22654 GCA_046080425.1 Verrucomicrobiota bacterium | reverse complement strand
GTGAGCCGCTGCCCCGCGAGCAGGAGCATCTGTCTGAGCTTTCGGAGGGCCTGACCATGCGCGACGTGGCGCGCATCCGGTCCACCGTGCCCCTCGTCGCAAACATCTCGCCGGAGGCGCGCGTCGGCTTCGAGAAGCTGGCCAACGACAGCCGGGAGACGCTGACCTACGTCACCGGCGTCGCCGCCGACTACCTCCCGGTCGCCAAGCGCTGGGTCGAGCCACATCAGGGTCGTTTCATCAGCGACCTCGACGTGCACAACATGACCGACGTCGTCGTCCTCGGCGCGGCGGTCGTCGCCGACCTCTTCTCGCCCAATGAGGACCCGGTCGGGCGCGTCATCAAGCTCCGCGGGCGGGCCTACACCGTCGTCGGCGTGCTCAACAACATCGAAGGCTCGGGCTTTCAGATCAGTTCGGCCCGATCGCGCAGTTCGGGCAGCTCCTGGCGCTACCGCAACTACGGCGCCTACATCCCCGTGACCACCGCGCTCACCAAGTTCCTCGGCAGCGACCGGCTGAGCGGGCTCGGGCTCCGGGTGGGCGACCCGACGCAGCTGCAGGACGCGGTGGACCAGACGGAGCGCGCCCTGCTCATCTCCCACAAGGGCCTGCGCGACTTCGGCATCACCACCAACGAGCAGACGCTGGAGGACTTCCGTCGCACCGAGTCCGCGTTCAAGCTCTCCCTGGGCGGCGTCGCGGGCATCTCGCTCTTCGTGGGGGGCATCGGCATCATGAACGTGATGCTGGCCTCGATCAACGAACGCATCCGCGAGATCGGCGTGCGCAAGGCGGTCGGCGCCCGCGGCTCCGACCTGTTCCTGCAGTTCCTCGCCGAGGCCGCCGTGGTCTCCTTCGTGGGCGGGGTCCTCGGGCACGGCGTCTCGATGGGCATCGTCTCGGTCATGAACCTCGTGCTTTCCGCGGCGGTGCCGACCAGCGCCGCCTCCATGCTCGATCCGCAGATCATGGCCATGGGGCTCGGCTTCTCCGTGGTCATCGGCCTCGTGGCCGGGGTCTACCCCGCGCTGCGTGCGGCGAGGCTCGACCCGATCGAGGCCCTGCGCCATGAATGATTTCCATGAACCCCACGCTCCTCGCCCTCCTGCTCTCGCTTCCTCTCATGGCGGCGCCGCTTGATCCCGTGCCCGTCTGGGACGGCGCGCCGCCCGCCGAGACGCTCACCCTGAAGCCCGGCGCGGATCCGCGCGGTACGGTGAAGGACGGCCGCCGCACCGACGTCTTCGCGCCCGAGATGATTCCGTGGCCGGCCGCCAGGCCCGGCGCGCCGCTCGTCATCATCTGCCCCGGCGGCGGCTACGGCATCCTGGCCGAGGAGCACGAGGGGGTCGCGGTCGCGCAGCGCCTCAATGCCTTCGGCGCGGCCGCGGTCGTGCTCAAGTACCGCGTGCCCCGCCGCAGCCCGGACAAGCCCTGGGTCGTGCCGGTGATGGACGCGCGTCGTGCGCTCGAGATCGCCCGCGCCCGCGCCAAGGAATGGAACGCCGATCCGGCCAAGGTCGGCATCCTCGGCTTCTCCGCCGGCGGCAACCTTGCGGCGCGCGTGGCCTACGCGCCCGCCGAGGCCGGCGCCGCCCGCCCCGATTTCGCCGTGATGGTCTATCCGGCCTACCTCTTCGAGCAGGACAAGCCCGACAGCGTGCTGCGCAAGGGGCCCGAGGGTGTGGTGCCGTCCGCCGGCACGGGCAAGCCCGTGCCCGCGTTCTTCGCGCACAGCGCCGATGACAAGTATCCGTCCGAAGGCTCGGCCGCCCTGGCCGCCCATCTCAAGTCGCTCGGCGGCAGCGTGGAAGTGCACGTCTGGGCCAAGGGCGGCCACGGCTGGGGTGCTTCGGACCGCTGCGAGGCCGCCCAGCGCTGGACGGATCTGCTCGGGGTCTGGATGAAGGAGACCGGTTTCCTCGCCCGCTGAGCGCCGACGTCGGTCGGGCAAAGAAGAAGGCCGCCCGTGGGGCGGCCTTCTGATTTCAGGGATGGCCGGGCGCTCAGAACTTGAAGCGCAGGCCGGCGAGACCGGACCAGTGGCTGATGTCCTGCTCGCTGGAGGCGCCGTTGGCGTTTTCAAAGACGCTGAAGACCCGGGTGTAGCGGGCGGTCAGGGTGAAGTCCACGTTCTGGGCGACTTCGAAGCGGATGCCGACGAAGGCGGCGGCGCAGAACTCTTCGATTCCGTTCTGGGTGGTGTCGATGTCCGAGCCGGAGAGCTTGGCCTGGCCGGCGCCGACTCCGACGAAGGTTCCGAGGCCGCCGCGGACGAGGTCGTAGGTCAGGTCCAGGGTGTAGGTCTGGAGGCTGGAGTTGACGTTGCCGAAGACCGCGTCGCCCTCCGTGTCCAGGTTGGAGTAGAGGTAGGTGACGCCGAGCGAGAGCTCGTCGGTGATGGCGCCGCCGAGGGAGGCGGCGTAGGTGCCCGAGTTGTCGAAGTTCGAGGCCTTGCCGAAGCCGCCTTGGACGTCGAGCGTCAGGGCGTGGGCGGAGGCGGTCAGGACGGGGAGGGCGGCGAGTGCGAGTAGGCGCATGGGTGTGGGGTGAGGTTGTGAAGATGGGTCCGGCGTGCCTTCGTGTAAAGGGCTAAGGGCTCACTTGGCCCCGCCGACGACCTCGACCTTGAGGATGTCGACCCGCTCGGTGGGGGTGGATTCCTCGGGTCCCACGCAGGCGATGGCCGCGATCTTGTCCAGGACGTCCGCCCCTTCGACCAGCTTGCCGAAGGCGGTGTACTTGTTGTTGAGGAAGGGGGCCGCGCCGTGGCAGATGAAGAACTGGCTGCCGGCGCTGTCGGGGTCGGAGGAGCGCGCCATGGAGAGGACGCCGCGCACGTGGGAGCGGTTGTTGAACTCGGCCTTGATCTGGTAGCCGGGGCCGCCGGTGCCCGGCTGGCCGCGGGAGCCGCGCTTGGAGTTCGGGCAGCCGCCCTGGATCATGAAGCCCTTGATGATGCGGTGGAAGCAGGTGCCCTCATAGAATCCCTCGCGGGACAGCTTCAGGAAATTCTCGACCGTACGGGGGGCGACGTCGGGCCAGAATTCGACGGTCATGTCGCCGACGGAGGTGCGGATGATGGCGCGTGGCGCCTCGGAGGGTGTTTCTTTCATGGGAGGGGCGGCGGGCCGGGCGGCCGGGGCCTCCGCGACGGGCGCGGAGGATCGGTCGGAGCAGCCGGCGGCGAGCAGGGCCGCGCAGAAGGCGAGAAGGCCGGTGATTCGCATGCCGGAGAGGGAAGGGCGGGGGGCTTCGTCCGCAACCCCAAACCTCCGCTTGCCATGGCCGCGCCGCGCGCCCACCTTGCGGCAACTGATGCAAGTGACCGTCAACGACGAGCCCAAGGACACCGCCTCCCCCACGCTGGAGGGCCTTCTGCGTGAACTGGGCGTGGCCGACCAGGCCGCGGTGGCGGCCGCGGTCGACGGCCAGGTCGTACCCCGTTCCCGCTGGGCCGACCGGGCGCTTTCCGAAGGCTGTTCGGTCGTCGTCATCCGCGCCGCGCAGGGAGGCTGAGCCATGCTGCGTTTCATCAAGGGCCTGTTCGTAGCCGAGCCGGAGGATCCCGCTCCGGAGAACCTCGTGCTCTTCACGCCCAACGACGGCAGCTGGGACCTGAAGTCGGTGCGCAGGCTGCTCGACGCGGGGCTGGCCCGGCTTCACGTCCAGGCGCGCCGCGACTGGCATCTGCGGGACTACGAGAGGTTCATCAAGGCGGTCCCGGAGGCCTTCCACTCCCGCATCGTGCTGGAGGACCATTCCGACCTCGTGCTTGCGCGCGGTATCGGCGGCTACCAGCTGCGGCCCGGACAGCGGGCGCCCCGGCGTTGGCCGAAGGAGGGCGTCCTGTCCGCCAAGTGCCACTCCTACGACGAGCTCCGTCAGGCCGACCGCGCCTGCCGCTACGTGTTCCTCGCGCCGGTGTTCGAGTCGGTCTCCAAGCGCGACCACCGTCCGCGCCGCACGACCCGCGAGTATCAGGTAATCGTGCAGCGATGGAAGTCGGAGGGGGGCTGCCCCGCCTACGCTCTCGGCGGCATCACGCCGCGCACGGCCGAGAAGGCCCGCGAACTGGGCTTCGACGGCATCGGTTTCATCGGCTCGGTCTGGCGGCAGGAGGATCCGGTGCGCGCCTTCATCGAGCTGGAGCGGGCCTGGTGCGGACGCGAGGCGCGGCGTCTCCGGCGCGCCCGTTGAGCCGTGTTCCCGCGCCTGCAGTTCCTCACGCTCGACGGCGCGTCGCACGGGCACGTCGCGCAGGCGAGGCTCGCGCTCGCCGGCGGGGTGCGATGGATCCAGCTCCGCGCGAAGGGGCTCGCGGAGCAGGAATGGACGCGTCTCGCCCGGGAGGTCGGGGCGCTCTGCCGCGCGGCCGGCGCCACGTTCATCGTCAATGACTCGCCCCGCGTCGCCGCCGCCGCCGGCGCCGACGGCGTGCATCTTGGCGCCGCGGACGCTTCGCCGGAGGAGGCCCGCGCGCTGCTGGGCGAGCGCGCGCTCGTGGGAGTCACGCTCAACTTCCCCGCGCATCTCGACCGCCTGCGCGGTGCGCGCGTCGACTACGTCGGCGTCGGCCCGCTGCGCGCCACTTCCAGCAAGCCCGGTCATGCCGTGCCCCATGCCGAGGCGTCGCTCCGCTCGCTGATTGCCGCCGCCGGCCTGCCCGCTTACGTCATCGGCGGGGTCGTCGCCGAGGACGCGCCCCGGCTGCTCGGGCTCGGAGCCCATGGCCTGGCGGTGAGCGCCGCCATCGCTTCGGCCGCCGATCCGGAGGCCGCCGCCCGCCGGCTCGTGGCCGCCGTCGGCTGAGTTTGGCGCTCCCGGGCTGGACATCCCGCCCCGGGGCGGGATTGTGGGCGTCGATGGACGCCCTGCGCATCGCCGACCGCACGTTCTCCTCCCGTCTGCTGACGGGCACGGGCAAGTACGCCTCGGCGAAGGAGCTCCGGGCGGTGCTCGACGCTTCGGGCGCCGAGATTGTGACCATGGCGGTCAAGCGCGTGCGCTTCGGGGACAAGGACGACGGCATCCTTTCGGGCGTCGATCCGGCCCGCCACCTCGTCCTGCCCAACACCTCCGGGGTGCGCACCGCCGACGAGGCGGTCTTCGCCGCCGAGCTGGCGCGCGAGGCCCTGGGCACGGACTGGCTGAAGCTGGAGATCCATCCCGACCCCAAGTACCTCATGCCCGACCCGGTCGAGACCCTCGCGGCCTGCGGTGAGCTCGTCCGCCGCGGCTTCAAGGTCATGCCCTACGTCCATGCCGATCCGGTGCTGGCCAAGCGGCTCGAGGAGGCCGGCGCGGTCGCGGTCATGCCGCTCGGCGCGCCCATCGGCACCAACCGCGGGCTGCTGACGCGCGACTTCGTGCGCATCATCGTGGAGCAGGCGCGCGTGCCGGTCGTCGTCGACGCCGGGCTCGGCGCGCCCTCCCACGCCGCGGAGGCGATGGAGCTCGGTGCCGACGCGGTGCTCGTCAACACCGGCATCGCCTCCGCCGGCGACCCGGTCGCGATGGCGCGCGCCTTCCGTCTCGCGGTCGAGGCGGGCCGCGCCGCCCGGCTCGCCGGACTCGGCGCAGGTTCCGACGTCGCGCGGCCGACCTCGCCGCTCACCGGCTTCCTCGACTGAGATGGCCGCCAAGCCGGGCAGGATCCGCGCCGACGAGCTCCTCGTCCGGCTGGGGCTCGCTCCTTCGCGCGCCGCCGCCCAGGCGCTCATCCTCGCGGGCAAGGTCCGTTCCGGTCCCGACAGCGTGATCCAGAAGTCCTCGCAGTCGCTCCCCGAGGACGCCCTGCTCACGGTGGAGCGTCCGCCGCGCTTCGTCTCACGCGGAGGCGAGAAGCTCGAAGGCGCGCTCGACCATTTCGGAATCTCCGTCGAAGGCCTGCACGGCCTGGACGTCGGAGCCTCGACGGGAGGGTTCACGGACTGCCTGCTCCAGCGCGGCGCCGCCTCGGTCACCTGCGTCGACGTGGGCACGGGCCAGCTGCACGCCAAACTGCGTTCCGACGCGCGGGTCACGAGCTTCGAGAAGTGCAACGCGCGCGACCTGCCCGCGGCGAAGCTGCCCCATGAGCGCTACGGCGTCGTGGTGATGGACCTCTCCTTCATCTCGCTCACGCACGTCCTCCCGGCGGCCTGGTCACGCATGGCCCCCGGCGGCCGGCTCATCGCCCTCATCAAGCCGCAGTTCGAGGCCACGAAAGCGGAGGCCGACAAGGGCAGGGGGGTCATCCGCGACCCCGCCATCCACGCCCGGGTGGTCGCCGCCCTCAGCGAGGCCGGGCGCGCGCTTCCGGGCGCCACGTTGCTCGGCGTGATTCCCTCGCCCATCGAAGGCGGCGAGGGCAACAAGGAGTTCCTGATGGGCCTTTCGAAGGCCTGAAGGGGCTCTTTTCCTAGGAAAAACGCGATTCGTCAGGCCTTCCGGTCACTTCTGCCTTGCCCAAAGCCCCGCCGGCCTTACTTCCGACCCTCCCATGACCACTGAAGGCAAGCTCAAGCGCTCCCGCAATCCGCTCGACTACGATTTCACTGAGCCGGAAGCCCTGACCCGCTACGTCACCGAGACGGGCAAGATCCTGCCCCGTAAGCTGACCGGCCTCACCGCCAAGCAGCAGCGTCACATCGCCAAGGCCATCAAGCGCGCGCGCAACATGGTCACGATGAAGTGACCCGGGCCGCATGACGTCCCCAGGCCGCCCCCAGGGCGGCCTTTTTTCTGTCCGTACGTGGCAGGATGGGAGGTTGCCCCGGCTCCGTGGGCAGGGATAGATGGGAGCGACCTTCACGCACGGCACCGCCATTCTCCGCGTCTTGACCGACTCCATCCCCAGTCCGCTTCCCGCCACGCCCGAGGGCCTGGCCCGCGCCGCGTCCTTGCTGCGTGCCGGGGAGTGCGTGGCCCTGCCGACTGAGACGGTGTACGGCCTGGCGGCCGATGCGCTCAATCCTGAGGCGGCGGCCAAGGTCTTCGCCATCAAGGGCCGCCCGTTGATCGACCCGCTCATCGTGCACGTGCCGAACCTGGACGCGCTCGCCCGCGTGGCCGAGCCGGATCCGCGGCTCGCTGCCCTCGCGCCGCTCTGGCCGGGTCCGCTCACCGTCGTGTTGCGCCGACGCAGGTCGGTGCCCGACGTGATCACCGCCGGGCAGGACACGGTCGCCGTCCGCATCCCCGCCCATCCCGTGTTCCGCGAGGTCCTCCGCCTCTCCGGGCTGGCGCTCGCCGCCCCCAGCGCCAATCCCTTCGGTTACGTCAGCCCCACGCGGGCGTCCCACGTGCGCGACTCGCTCGGCGCACGCTGCCCTTGGATCGTCGACGGCGGACCATGCGAGCACGGCGTCGAGTCGACCAGCGTCGACCTCTCCGTCCCCGGCTTGGCGCGTCTGCTCCGCCCCGGTCCGGTGCCCTTGGAGCGACTCAAGGCCCTGCTCGGTGAAATCGCGGTCGTCGGGCGCGCCGCCGATCCGTCGGCCGCGCAGGTCGCCCCGGGCATGCTGGAACGTCACTACAGTCCGGGAACGCGCCTGCGGCTGTTTCCCGCCGGCGGCGACCCGGGCCCCGTCGGACCCGGCGAGGCCGTGATGTTCGTCGGCCGGCGCTCGGGTTTCACGGGCTCCGCCGTCTTCCATCTCTCCGAGGACGGCTCCGTCGAGGAGGCCGCGCGCAACCTCTTCGACCTCCTTCGTCGGCTCGACTCGCGCGGACTCGCGCTCATCCACGCCGAGCTCGCGCCCCCGGCCGGCGTCGGCGCCGCCTTCAATGACCGGCTCACGCGCGCCGCCGCCCGCTGACCGTGCAGACGCTGCTCGAGGCCCTCCGCAAGTCCGCCGACTTCCTCGCCCGCAAGGGTCTGGAGCGGCCGCGCCTCGAGGCCGAGCACGTCTTCGCCGCCGCGCTCGATCTGAAGCGCCTCGACCTCTACCTGCAGTTCGAGCGTCCGCTCACCGCCGAGGAGGAGGCCCGCCTGCGCGGACTCATCGTGCGCCGCGGCAACCGCGAGCCGCTCCAGCACGTCGCGGGGCGGACCGATTTCCGTTCGCTCACGCTGCGGTGCGACCGCCGCGCCCTGATCCCGCGGCCCGAGACCGAGGAGCTCGTCGATCTCGCCCTAGCGCTCTTTCCGGCCGACCGGTCCGTGCGCGTCCTCGACCTCGGCACGGGCACCGGCGCCATCGCGCTCGCGCTCGCCGCGGAGCGCCCCGGATGGAAGGTGGCCGCCGTCGACCGCTCCGAGGATGCGCTCGCGCTCGCCCGTGAGAACGCCGAGGCCTGCGGGCTCGCGTCGCGCGTCGACTTCGGGCGTTCCGACTGGTTCTCGGAGGTGCGTGACCGCTACGATCTGATCGTCTCCAATCCGCCCTACCTCACCGAGACGGAACTGGCCTCGGCGGAGCCCGAAGTGCGCGAACATGATCCCAGGTCGGCGCTCGTCGCCGCGGAGGAAGGCCTCGCGGACCTACGGCGCATCCTGACCGGGGCGGTCGAGTTCCTCGGACCCGGAGGCTGGGTGATCCTCGAGACCGGCGTGGACCATCATGCGGCCCTGGCCTCGCTTTCCGCCGAGCTCGGCTATGCCGAGGCGGCGGGCCTCCCTGACCTTTCCGGACGGCCCCGCTTCTGGAAAGCCCGCCGCGGGCCCTGACCGGCCTCATCCCGTCCTTGCCCGACGGGGTGCCTTGCGTCTTTAGTCTGCCCCTATGTCGCAGCCCGGAGCCAAGCCGAAGTCCGCCATCACCCCGACCCGCGCCGAGGACTACCCCGAGTGGTACCTCCAGGTCATCCGGGCCGCCGAGCTCGCCGAGAACAGCCCCGTGCGCGGCTGCATGGTCATCAAGCCCTGGGGCTACGCCCTGTGGGAGAACATCCAGCGCGATCTCGATGCCCTCTTCAAGGAGACCGGCCACGTCAACGCGTACTTCCCCCTCTTCATCCCCGTCAGCTACATCCAGAAGGAGGCCGCGCACGTGGACGGCTTCGCCAAGGAGTGCGCCGTCGTCACCCATTCGCGCCTCGAGGCCGGACCCGACGGCAAGCTCGTCCCCGGCGGCGAGCTCGAGGAGCCCCTCATCGTCCGCCCCACTTCGGAGACCATCATCGGCGAGACCTACGCCAAGTGGGTGCAGTCCTACCGCGACCTGCCCATCCTCATCAACCAGTGGGCCAACGTCGTGCGCTGGGAGATGCGCACGCGCCTGTTCCTTCGCACCGCGGAGTTCCTCTGGCAGGAAGGGCACACCGTCCACGCCACCGAGGCCGAGGCGGTCGAGGAGACCCACCGCATGCTCGAGGTGTACGCTGACTTCGCGGAGAACTACATGGCGATGCCCGTCATCAAGGGCCGCAAGACCGAGGGCGAGCGCTTCCCGGGCGCCGTCGACACGCTCTGCATCGAGTCGATGATGCAGGACCGCAAGGCCCTCCAGGCCGGCACCTCGCACCATCTCGGCCAGAACTTCGCCAAGTCCTGCAACATCCAGTTCCAGGACGCCCAGGGCGTGCAGCAGTTCGCGCACACCACCTCCTGGGGCGTTTCCACTCGTCTCATCGGAGGCATGATCATGACGCACTCCGACGACGACGGCTTCGTCGCCCCGCCCCGCCTGGCGCCGCAGCACGTCGTGATCTGTCCGATCTACAAGGACGAGGCCGGCAAGGCCGACATCCTCGCCTACTGCCAGTCGCTGCAGAAGGAGCTCTCCGCGCAGCGCTTCCATGACCGCAAGGTGGTCGTGACCGTCGATAACCGCGACATCCGCGGCGGCGACAAGGCCTGGGGCTGGATCAAGAAGGGCGTCCCGCTGCGCGTCGAGGTCGGCCCGCGCGACTTCGCCGCCGGCTCCGTCTTCGTCGCCCGCCGCGACACCGGTGAGAAGGCCGGGGTGCCGCGCGCCGAGTTCGTCGCCACCGTCGTCCAGCGCCTGCAGGCCATCCAGGACAACCTCCTGGCCCGCGCCAAGGCGCACCGCGCCGCCAACACCCGGGAGATCGACACCTGGGACGAGCTCAAGGCCTATTTCACGGCAAAGAATCCGGAGCGTCCTGAGATGCACGGCGGATTCGCGCTGTGCCACTGGAACGGCTCTAAGGAGGTCGAACGTCGCCTTAAGGAGGAGCTCAAGGTCACGATCCGCTGCATCCCGCTCGACGCCAAGGACGAGCTTGGCAAGTGCGTCGTCACCGGCGAGCCCAGCCCGCGTCGCGTGGTGATGGCGAAGGCTTACTGATCGGCGTGGCCGATCAGAGGGGCAGGGGCAGGAGTCCAGCGGGGCGTGTCAGGCGCCGGTGGCGTCGGCCTCGCCGTCCTTGAACCTGAGGCGCAGCGCCTTGCCTTTGCGCACGTCCTTCGCCTTGGACACCACCTTGCCGTCCGCGTCGCGCACGATGGCGTAGCCGCGGGCGAGCGTGGACTCGAAGCCCGCTGAACGCAGGCGCTTCTCCAGTTGCCCCACCCGTTCCCGCGCGACCTGCAGGCGGGCCGAAGGCGAGAGCCGGTGAAGTTCGCCGGACAGTTCGGCCAGCCGGTGGCGGCGTCCGGCCAGCAGCTCCTCGGCCGCCCCGTCGAGGCGTTCCGCGAGCAGGTCGAGGTCCTGGAACAGTTCGCGGAGGCGCGCCTGGGGCGAGAGCCGCGCCAGTTCCGCCGCCAGCAGCCGCACCCGCTCGCGGAGGCGCGCCTGTCCGGAGGCGATGAGTTCCGCCGCCGCGGTCGGCGTCTCCGCGCGCACGTCCGCCGCGAAGTCGCACAGCGTGAAGTCCGTCTGGTGGCCCACCGCGGAGATGACCGGCGCGGCGCTCGCCACGACCGCGCGCACCACCTTCTCGTCGTTGAATCCCCAGAGGTCCTCCATCGAACCGCCGCCCCGCCCCACCACCACGATGTCGACGTCGGGAATCTCGTTGGCGCGCTCCAGGCCTTCGGCGACGGATCCCGGGCAGGTGTCGCCCTGCACCTTCACCGGCACGAGCCAGGCGTGGCCGGACCAGCCGCGCGTGCGGAGCACCTCCGTGAAATCGTGCCACACCGCCCCTTGGGCCGACGTCACGAAGGCGACCACCTTCGGGCGTTCGGGGAGCGGCCGCTTCCTCGCCTCGTCGAAGAGCCCCTCGGCGGCCAGCCGCGCTTGGAGCTCTTTGAACTTCCTGAACAGGTCGCCTTCGCCCTCGGGCCGGACCGTGTCCACGATCAGCGAGAGCTTGCCCGTCTTGCCGTAGTAGTCCGCCTTGCCGCGGAGCACCACCCGCATCCCGTCGCCCAGGGCCGTCCTCAGCCAGCGCGCCTGGTTGGCGTAAAGCACGCAGGAAACCGTCGAGGTCTCGTCCTTGAGCGTGAAGTAGTGGTGTCCTGAGGCGGCGTAGTGCCTGTGGCCTGAGACTTCGCCGGAGACTTCGAGCGTCCCCATCGCCGCGACCTGCCTCCGCAGCAGGGCGGCCAGCTCGGTGACGGACAGGGGGGCGGACTCGGCCATGCCTTCATGGTGGGGTCCCCGTCCCTTCGTTTCAATGACGCGCTGCATCTTTGCGCTTTCCGTGCCCTGCGTCGTCGCAACGATGCGCTCCATGCGCATCGCGTTCGTCGGAGCCGGGGTAATGGGGGCCTCCATGGCCGGCCATCTCCTTCGCGCCGGGCACGAACTCGTCGTGCATACACGTAAACGGGCCAAGGCGGAGCCCCTGCTCGCCGCCGGCGCCCGCTGGGCCGCCTCCGCCGCCGAGGCGGCCGAGGGAGCGGAGGCCGCCTTCTCGATGGTGGGCTATCCTTCCGACGTCGAGGAGGTCTGGCGCGGGTTCATGTCGGCCGCGCCCCGCGGCTGCCTGCTGGTGGACATGACCACGTCCAGCCCCGCCCTGGCACGCCGTCTCGCGACGGAGGCCGTCGCGCGCGGGCTGCGTCCGCTGGACGCTCCGGTCTCCGGCGGTGACAAGGGCGCGCGTGAGGCGACGCTCACCATCATGACCGGCGGCGCCGAGGAGCATCATCAGGCCGCGGTGCCGATCCTGGCGCACATGGGACGCACGGTCGAGCGACTCGGCGGCCCGGGGGCCGGACAGCTCTGCAAGCTCGCCAACCAGATCGCGGTGGCGTCGGGCATGGTCGCCATGACCGAGACCCTGGCGTTCGCCAAGGCCGTCGGACTCGACCTCGCCGCAGTCCATCGCGCCGTCTCCGGCGGCGCCGCCGGCAGCTGGCCCATGACCAACCTCGCGCCGCGCGTCCTGCGCGGCGACTTCGCCCCCGGCTTCTACGCCAAGCACCTCGTCAAGGACCTCGGTCTCGCCCTCGAGACCGCGCGGGAGGCCGGCGTCGAGCTGCCCGGCCTGGAGCTGGCCGCCCGGCTGTATGACCGCGTCGTGTCCGCGGGCGACGGCGACCTCGGCACGCAGGCCCTGGCGCGGCGCTACTTCGCGCTGGCCTGAGCGTCAGTCCGCGGGGACGGCGCGCAGCTGCACGCTGTCGATGACCTCCGGGCCCAGGATGACGTTGGTCACGATGACCATCATCTGGCCCGGACGGCACCGGCCCGCGTCGCGGAGGCGACGCAGCGCCGCGACCACGTTGTCGTTGGCGCGCGGCGTGAACTCGGTGAGGAACGACTCGACGCCCCAGAGCAGCGACATCTTCCGGTGCACCAGCGGATCCTCCATGAAGGCGTAGACCGGCACGCCGACCGCGCGCATCGCGGACAGGTTGCGGGGCACGTCGCCGTTGCGCGTGAAGGCCACGATGCCCGCGCCGGGGATGTCCTGGGCGAGGCCCGCCGCGGCGCGGAGCAGCTTGATCTTCGGGGATTCGTCCGCCTGTTCGTCCGCGAGGCGGCGGGGCAGGGTGTGTTCAACCGTGGCTGCGATGCGCGCCATCACCTCGACGCACTTCACCGGGTGCCGTCCCGTCGTGGTCTCGCCCGAGAGCATGATCGAGTCCGCCCTTTCCAGCGCGGCGTTGGCGACGTCGGTCACCTCGGCCCGCGTGGGCACCGGCGCCTGAATCATCGACTCCAGCATGTGCGTCGCGACGATCACGGGCTTGCGGGCCGCGATCGACATCGACACGGCGCGTCGCTGCACCAGGGGCAGGGTCTCGTAGGGGATCTCGATGCCGAGGTCGCCGCGGGCCACCATGAGGGCGTCGGCCTCCTTCAGGATGTCGCCCAGGTGCTCGATCGCGGATTGGTCCTCGATCTTGGCGATGATGCCGGCCTTGGAGCCGTGCTTGGCGAGCAGCGCGCGCAGCGCGACCACGTCGGCCCCCTCCCGCACGAAGGAGAGCGCGTAGAAGTCCACCCCCAGTTCGCAGCCCACGGCCACGTCGCCGCGGTCCTTGTCGGTGAGCGCGGGGAGGTCGACCTTGACTCCGGGCAGGTTGACGTGACGGCGGCTGCCGAGCGGGCCGGGTTGCTCGACCTTGCAGCGCAGGCGGTCCTTGCGGGCTTCGGTCACGCGCAGCTGGATGAGCCCGTTGTCCACGAGGACGAGCCCTCCCACGGGCACGGCTGAGACGATCTTCGGATAGTTGGTCGGGATGGCCAGCGTGCCGCCCTCGGCCGGCGCGTCGGCCGAGCCGAGCACGTCCACCGTCTGTCCGGCCGTCAGCTGGATGGGCTCGGAGCGCGAGCCCGTGCGGATCTCGGGTCCCTTGATGTCCATCATCACGCCGAGCTCGCGGCCTGATTTGCGGCCGACCTCGCGGACCCGCTGCACCGTGCGACGCGCCCATTCGTGGTCGGCGTGTGCCATGTTGAGCCGCACCACGTCCCCGCCCGCCGCGATCACGGCCGCCAGCGTCTCCTCGGATTCGGTCGCAGGCCCGATGGTGAAGGTGATCCGGGTGTGACGTAACGAATGCACGTCTTAATGAGTGGAAATGACGCGGCGGCGAGGCAAGGAAAAGTACCCTGGTCATTACCTCATGCGGCGCAGGCTGTTGCGTCGCGGTTCAGGGGCGCAGGCGGGCGATGACGTCGCGCCGGGCCTTCATGCGCGCCTCGAAGAAAGTCACCTGCTCGAAAGGCCAGGGCTCGTCGGGCAGGATTTCCCATCGCGGGTGCCCGGCGATGGCCGCGCAGGTCCAGGCATGGTAGTCCTCGTCGTCGGTGCGGAAGTGCAGGCGCGCGTCCGGGGCCGACTTCTCCGCCAGCGCCGTCAGGCTCTCCGGTTGCACGAAGCGGTTCTTGTGGTGCTTCTTCTTCGGCCAGGGGTCGGGGTAGAGGATGAAGGTGTTCGCGATGCGCACGTCCGCGGGGAGCGCGTCGAGGAACTCGGAGGCCTCCGCCTTGAGGAACGTGACATTGGCCAGCCCCGCCTTCTCCTTCTTGCGGAGCGCCTTCTCCACCCGGCCCGAGATCAGGTCGATGCCCACGCAGGCCTCCTGCGACCGCTCCGACGCGTAGGCCGCGAGCCAATGGCCGTGTCCGCTGCCGAGCTCGAAGGTGAAGGTCCCGCGGCCGGCCAGCGTCGAGGCCAGCGTGCCGGTCAGCAGCCGCACCCGGTCCCCCCGCCGGGCCTCCGCCCAGTCCCTGCCCATGACCTTGCCCGTGCGCATGACGCAGGAAGGCTCCGCCCGGCGGGGAAGGCAAGGCGTAGGAGGAACCGCTGGGAATAACTCGTCCTTCACTCCCGCCCCGGCCTGGCGTCTCCTGCCGCATGGCCAAGGTCGACATCGAAGTGGTGCAACGCGTGCTCAAGGAGAACGGCGTGGACGCGCGTCTCACGGCCGAGATCCTCAAGCAGATCCGTGACGCCGCCGCGGAGGACGCGGTCGAGCGCGAGAAGCCGGTGAAGAAGCAGCACCTCGTGCTCGTCAGCGAACCTGAGGAGGGCCTGCCCAAGGACCTCGTCGGCTGGGTCGTGCAGCTGCCCGAGGACGACGATCCGCGGGACGTCGCCGGCAAGATCGCCGAGGCCGCCTCCGCCTTCAACGCCACGCCGAAGGGCGAACGCGTCCCCGTGCAGTCCTTCGGCGACGCCTGCCAGAGCCTGCCCGCCAAGGCGCTCAAGGAGCGCTACGTCTGGATCAAGACCCGCGAGCCCGTCCGCGTCATCGCGGTCAAGAATTCGCTCTCGCGCCGCCGCACGGCGCAGTGAGCGCCGACTCCGGACCGCGTTTCCGGGCCTGAAACCGCTTCTAACGCGGGCGTTTGCGCTCGCACCCGGCCGGCCGGAGCGCACCATGGGATGCTTCATGAAGTTCAGGAATTTCCCGATCTACCGCATCGAGTGGGTGACCTCCGCCTTCCTCCTGGGCACCGCCCTCCTGGCCGTCACCGTGGTCCCCTGGTTCCTCTGGAACTTCTACGGCGAAGTCCAGGGGTGGGGCTTCATCTGGAGCCTCTTCGTCTTCTACTATTTCGCCACCGGGTTCGGCATCACCCTCGGCTACCACCGCCTTTTCTCGCACCTGTCCTTCCGCGCCAAGTGGCCCGTAAAGCTCTTCGTCCTGCTCTTCGGCGCCGCTTCCTTCGAGAATTCGGCCCTGGACTGGTCCGCCGACCACCGGATCCACCACAAGCACGTCGACGAGGACGAGGACCCCTACGACATCTCCAAGGGCTTCTTCTACGCCCACATCGGCTGGCTGCTCTTCCGCCTCAAGCCGAAGCCGCCCGTCAACAATGTCAAGGACCTCGAGGCCGACTCCCTGGTCATGTGGCAGCACCGCTACGTCCACTGGATCGGTTTCACCGTGGGATTCGTCCTGCCCGCCGCCCTCGGCTGGGCCTACGGCTCCCTGATGGGCTTTGAGAACCCCTGGATGACGGCCTTGGCCTGCTTCCTTCTGGCTGGCCTGCTCCGCGTGGTCGTGGTCCAGCAGGGCACGTTCTGCATCAACTCCCTCTGCCACATGGTGGGACGCCAGCCGTATTCCACCACCCACAGCGCGCGGGACAGCGGCGTCGTCGCCCTGCTCACCTTCGGCGAGGGGTATCACAACTACCACCACGAGTTCCAGCATGACTACCGCAACGGGGTGAAGGGCTGGCAGTACGACCCCACCAAGTGGATCATCTGGGGCCTGTCCAAGCTGGGCATGACCTCCGACCTCCGTCGCGTACCCGACTCCCGCATCATGGCCGCCGAACTCAAGGAGCGCAGCCTCACGCTCGGCCGCGACATCGACGATCTCGCCGCCCGCCTCGACGCCCGCACGCGTGAGCTGAAGGCGCGCACCATCGCCGCCGCCCATGAGCTCGCCCGCGAGCTCGGCTCCCGCGCGGAGGCGCTCAAGGAGGCCGCGGCCACCCGGGCCGAGGTCGGCCGTGAGACGATGGCCGAACTGCGCGGCCTGCTCAACCAGGCGGCCGCCCATCTCGAGACGCTGCGCCGGGCCGACGCCGGTTCGGCGGCCTGACGTTCAGGAGCCCAGCTCCCGGACGAGCAGGTGGACCTTCTCCTCGATGAGGGGGAGGACCTCCTCGGGCTGCGCGCAGTCGATGTCGTGCATGGCCCAGTATTCGATGCGGTCCGCCCATTCGGGGTGCGCCTGGAGCATCATAGCATGATGCTCGTCCCGCTTGAGGGCGATGGTGCGTCGGGCGCGTCCGAGGTCCTCCTCGCACAGCTGCACGGGCGCCGGCCCGGTCAGGTGCAGGGGCACGCCCAGCTCCCCCAGCCGTCGGGCGGTGTCCCGGGAGATCGGGGTGGGCTCATCGGCCACCAGGGAGGTCAGCAGTCCCCGGGAGAAAGCCCGGTAGGGGGACCCGAGGCGGTCGGCATGCCAGTTGAACAGGGCCTCGGCGTGCCGGCTCCGATAGAAGTTGCCCGTGCAGACGAAGAGGACCAGCGGGCCTGAATCTGCGCTTGTGCGTTGGGACATGCGGCGTAAAGTCCCCGCAATCTACCCAACCCGCCATGGCACGCAAACTGTTCGTCCTCACCGCCCTTTCCGCCCTCTTCGTCGGCTGCGCCGGTCCCGACCGCGCCCCCAGCCCGGTGACCGATGAGCCCGCCGCGCCCGCTCCCGCCGCCGAAGCCCTCGCGCCCGTGGCTCCCGTGGTCACGCCGGCTCCCGCTCCCGAAGCCCCCAAGGCTCCGGCGACCAAGGGCCGCATCCCGATCCGCAACGCCGGCAACAAGTGATCTGAATCACATCAGCGACACCTCGGTGACGAAGGTGTCGGTGCAACCGGGCTCCACGTGGTGGAGCCCGTTTCCGTGTTCGGGGCTGTTGGGCGGCCCCATCCAGGGCTCGACGCAGTAGAAGGGCGCCTCCGGATCCTGCGTCCAGGTGACCACGGTCCCCCAGCCGCCGGGGATCGGGTCCTCGCCGACTTTCACCGTCACGTCCTCCTCGCCCGACTTGGGACCGAACGCCACGGTCGCCGACTTCAGGTGCGTGAAGATGCAGTCGGAGAGCTCCGGCGCGTCGAACGGGATCGCGTCCCTCCCCTTGAGGTCCGCGTACGGCACGAGCTTGCCGTCGGCCGCGTGACGCCACTGGCGCTTCGAGGGGATGCGGATGACGTAGTCGCGCCGGGAGAGCCCGCGGTGCCAGGGCAGGGTGAAGTAGAAATGGTGTCCGGCGCACCAGGGCAGCGGCCTGCCCCCGCGGTTCTCCAGCTCGAAGGTGATCCGCAGGAAGAGCTCGAGGAAGTCGAAGCGCACGCGGAACGCGTAGTCGAAGGGATAGCAGCGGGCGCCCGCCTCGCCGGGGATGAGCCGCGCCACGGCGTGCCGCGGGCCGTGCTCGACGATCTCAAAGACGCTGTCGCGGGCGAAGCCGTGCTGGGGCATGGGGCGCTTCACGCCCTCGGCGTCCTTCCAGGCGAACTTCTCGCCGTCGGCGTAGTTGCGCCCCATGAAGGGGAAGAGCACGGGGTTGCCGCCGCGCACGGCCCCGATCTTCGCGAGGTCGGTCGGCGCGCCCGCGGGCCAGTGCAGCACCTCGCGCGCGCTCCCCGGGAGTTCGACGCGCCAGCGCATGAGCCGGGCGCCGCGCGTCAGGCAGGTCTCATAGGTGGAGGCCCCGACGCGCCAGCGCTCGAAGGGCGTGCCGTCCACGGTGAAGGTCTCCATGCGTCGAGCCAAAGGCGGCGGACGGCGGAGGCAAACGCGGACTTCCCCTCAGGCCTTGCGGAAGCGGTAGTGGCAGACCATCCACTCGCGTCCGCCGTCGAAGTTCCAGAGTTCGGCGCAGGCCATGAAGAAGATCCGCCAGTAGGCCAGCCACTTGCGCGCCTCGCCGGGCCCGTAGGTCCGGGCGAAGATCTCCAGGACCTCCTTGCGGCGGCGGTCGGTGTTGCGCAGCCAGTGCTCGGCGGTCTGCCCGTAGTGCCGGCCTTCGACCTCCCAGACCTGTTCGAGCTTCAGGTGCTCCTGGAAGCGGGAGGCGAGGCAGTTCGACGGCATGATGCCGCCGGTGAAGAAATGCCGGGACATCCAGTCAGTCCCGTCCTTCGACTCGAAGTGGTACGCGCAGTCGCGATGGGTGAAGACGTGGAAGAACAGCGCCCCGCCCGGCCGCAGCCAGGTGGACACGCGCCGCAGGAGCTCGCCCCAGTTCTTCATGTGCTCGAGCATCTCGACGGAGACGACGCGGTCATGGGCGCCCGCGCCGGCGTCGAAGACGTTCATGTCGCAGGTGATGATGCGCACGTTGGTCAGGCCGCGCGCCCGGGCCTCGGATTCGATGTGCTCCCGTTGGGAAGCGGAGTTGGAGACGCCGGTGATGCGCGAGCGGGGATACTTCTCGGCCATCCAGAGGGTGAGGGATCCCCAGCCGCAGCCGAGCTCGAGCACGTCCTGTCCGTCCGTGAGTTCGGCGCGTTCGCAGGTGAGCGCCAGCATGGCTTCCTCGGCGGCGGGAATGTCCTCGTTTCCTTTGGGGTAGAGGCAGCTGGAATACTTGAGGCGCGGGCCGAGGCAGAGGCGGTAGAAGGCGGCGGGCACCTCGTAGTGCTGGTCATTGGCCGCCTTGGTGGCCACGGCGACGGGCAGCCGGCGCAGCTCCTCGGCGAAGGCGTCGACGCGCCGGCGGCGTTCGGCGGAGTCGTCCGACCGCTCGTCGCGCAGGCGCTGGCGCAGGAGGCGGCGGATGCCCCGGCGGATGAGGGAGTCGGGGAGGACGTCCCAGCCGAGGACGGTGTCGAGCAAGGGCATGCGGGACTCTGGAACGAAAGGCCGCCCGCTGGCAAACCCGCCCTCGGAAAAGTCAGCCCCGCGGCGGGCGGGGCCAGAAGGCCGGGACGCGCCGCGCGTAGTCCTCGTAGGCGGCGCCCTTGGACTTGAGCAGCTGCTGTTCGGTGAGGGGCACGCCGGTCACGCGGGTCAGGAAGTGATGGATGATGACGACGCAGATCAGGCCGGGGACGCCCCGGTATTCGGCGTTGTAGCTCATGAGCAGGAAGCCGACCCACACGAGCCACTCGCCGAAGTAGTTCGGGTGCCGGCTCCACGCCCACAGGCCGCGTTCGCAGACCTTGCCTCTGTTCGTGGGATCCTTCTTGAAGGCGGCGAGCTGCGCGTCGGCCACGCCTTCGATGAGCAATGCGAGGCCGAAGACGGCCAGTCCGGCCCAGTGGACCGCCGCCGGCGAGGGCGGCGCGCCCGCCGGGGCCGAGGACAGCAGGGGCAGGCAGAGCACGGCCAGCACGACGGCCTGCAGGAAGTAGAAGGTGACCATCTTGGCGGCCATGCGCTCGCCGTACTCCTCGCGCATGCGCAGGTAGCGTCCGTCCTCCTGGTCGAGGTGCCCGAGCACGCGCGCGCCGAGGTGCGCGGTCAGCCGCAGGCTCCAGGCGACGGTGGCGCCGGCCATGAGCAGGCCCTGGCCTCCCAGGCACGGCGTGATGAGGAAGTGCACGGCCAGCATCTGGAGCCCGACCAGCGCGAAGCCGAACGACCAGGCGACGTCGACGATCGACCAGTTGTCGATGCGCCTGGCCACCGCCCAGCAGGCGGCGAAGTAGACGCACGCCTCGACGAGCAGGATGGCGAAATCGAGGCCCAGCGCGACGTAGGGGTTCATGAGGCGAGTCTGCGGAAGGTGCCGCGCAAGGCCAGCCCGAGCAGCCAGGCGACCGCGGGCATGACGAGTGCCCAGCCGAGGGCGCCGTGCAGTCCGGCCATGCCGAATTCGGACAGGAAGGCGGCGGGCGATTCGGCGAACCTGGACGCGATGAGCGTCGGGGAGAGGGGCATGGGTTCCGCGCCGGTCACGGCCTCACCGAGGCGCACGAAGGGCACGATGAGCGCGATCTGCGCGGGGTAGAGGAGGTAGTTGACCGTCTGCAGGGCGACGTGATTGAGGCGGGCCAGCCGTCCGGCCAGGAAGCAGAGGAAGGTGGTCACGCCGAGGAAGGGAAGCAGTCCGATGGCCGCCCCCACGGCGGCCGAGTTCGCCAGGCCTTCCGGCGTGGCGCCCTGCCTCAGTTCGGCGACGAGCGGATCGCGCACGCGCCGGGCCAGCCATGCCCCGACCGCGCCCATCAGGCCTCGCGTCGGGTGAAGAAGAGCTTCGCGGGGTCGTTCTCGCCCGGAGCCGCGCGCAGGCAGAGCAGGGCGTAGGCCGCGATGGCGAAGTTCCCGAGCAGGAGCAGAGCGACCAGCCAGCCCAGGCGTGAGAGCGCGGTGCGCTCACGCCAGGCGACGTAGAGCCAGAAGGCCATGAAGCCGAAGTAGGCGTCGAACATCGTGGCGAGGCCCCAGGGCTCGGAGCACACGGTCTCGAAGCCTTTGATCACGTTGATGCCCTCCTTGCCTGCGAGGTCGGCGTACTGGGGCAGGGACGTGATGGTCGGGGTCGTGGTGGCGTACCAGGACACCCAGGTCATGGCGGCCAGCACGAGGAAGAAGTAGAGGGCGACGGAGCGGCGCAGGTTCATGGGCTCAGGGTGGCGGAGTTGCGGGGAAAGGCAAACGGCGCGGGAAAGAGCGGCGGGCTGATCCATTCCGTCCGCCGCAGGGCGGACGAGGGTAGGGGCGTGGCTTCGCCGCGCCCTCCTGTCATGCGGACGTGATGTCATCGCGTTCCTGCCTAGGCACAAAAAAGCCGCCCGGGTGGGCGGCTTGTCTTGTTCCTGGTCCACGTGTCAGCTTGCCCACTTGTCCCCCTCGAGGGGTTTGGCCCCGCGTTCAGAACGCGTGGCGGAGGGAGAGGGCGCCGGAGACGTCGGGAACCTCGCCGGTGCTGGAGCCGAACGCGGAGAAGCTGAGCATCGTCGTCGGGGTCAGCTTGTGGTCGATGTCGAAGCCGTAGCGCACGCAGTCGGGGCTGGGGTCGCTGCCGTCGAGCTCGAAAGCCACGCCGCCGGTGACGTCCTGTCCGCTGAGCGCGGGGCCCCGTCCGTCGAAGCGGTGCACGGCCTCGAAGGTGAGGCGCAGACGGGTGGTGGTGGTGAGGTCACGGGCGGCGACGAGGCCGAGGCGTCCTTCTTCGGACTGATGCTTCTGGGCGTCGTAGGACGCGGGGAAGGCGCCGCCGGTCTCGGTGTAGGCGTCGACCTCGGTCTGCGTCACCGAGTAGGAGACGAAGGGCGAGAGACCGAATCCGCCGACCGTCGCGAGCGTGGGGGCGTCGAAGCGGAGGCGGGCCGTGCGGGTCGTCACGCTGGTCTCACCGTAGGAGTGGTCGGGCAGTCCGGCGTCGAGGTAGCCGCGGAGGATCTCCGCGTCCCAGCTGCCGACCATGCCGAGCACCGAGACGATCCAGCCGGACGACAGCTTGTGGTCATATTCGGCGAACAAGTAGTTTCCGGTGACATCGTTGCGGCCGTCGAGCGGAAGGTCCTCGCGCTGGCTGCCGTAGCCCGCGGCCACGCCGAAGACGCCGTTGGATCCGGCCTTCCAGCTCGTGCCGACCTCGCCGGAGGCGACGTTGACGTCGCGGCGGCGGGAGCTGTTCGCGAAATCGCCGGTCACCCAGGTGGCGCGCTCCTTGCCCATGTCGTCGTAGGACATGAGCGGGCGGTGGTGGGCGCCTTCCAGCGCGACGACCGCCAGATTGTATCCGGCCTTGTAGGTGCGCTGCGCGTTGTTCACCGAGGACATCCAGGCCATGATGTCGGGCACGCCAGCCGGACCGAAGTAGGACATCAGTAAAGAGCCTCCGAAGCCGGGCTCAAATATCATCATATCATCAATATCGAAGCTATGAAAGCTGAAAGCCGCCCCCACTGAGTCTCCCCAATGAAAATCCATATCCATCATCTCCCCCGGCGTGAGCGGTCGACCGAGGAAGGGGAAATTCAATGCGGGATTAAAAGAAACGATTTCCCCGTGGCGCACTTGATTGAGATCCGTGATGGGCCCCAGATTGGTGATGCCGTTGGTCGCGGTCACTCTGACTCCGGTAAGCCAGGTGCCCGGCCCTGTAATATTAAAATCGTACCAACCCCCAGGACGCGGAGCCGCGAGATCGACGGTAAGGACCGCCTCCATCGTTACTCCTCCTCCGGTCCACTCCACGCGGTAGTCGGCCGCATCGGAGAGCGAAGCCGTCGCGGCGGCGGCGAGGAGGAATGAGGCTTTGAGCAGTTTCATGATGTTCGGGTGTGGGCTTAACTATTCAGGGGAATACCTCATAAACAAGGGCTAAAAGTCCTGAATGGCCGCTGAAAGCGGGCTTTTCCTCAAAGGCCCTTGGCTGAGCAGTTGGGCCGCACGTACACGGCCTGCACGACGCCGATGTTGCGGCGTTCGAAGGCGGCCTCGC
>JBJTTY010000005.1:0-840 GCA_046080425.1 Verrucomicrobiota bacterium | reverse complement strand
CGTGGTGGACGCCTTCGACGTCATCTTCCACCTCTTCCGTGAGGACGTGCGCCGCGATTACGCCCTCGAGTCCCTCTGGAAGGACGGACTCGACGTGCCGGTGTCGGCCATGCTCAAGGCCTGAGGCATCGGCCTGGTGGTAGCGGGCGGGATCGAACCGCCGACCTAGGGCTTATGAGTCCCTCGCTCTAACCAACTGAGCTACGCTACCGTTCGGCCGGGTGCGCAGTCCACCTGCGGGCGGCCTCTCCGTCAAGCCCTTAGCGGTTCAGGAGCCTCCCTTGAGGAACCAGAACATGACCAGCCAGAAGGCCAGTCCGAGCACGGCCAGCATGACGGACAGCCTGCCCTGGGCCTGCCTGAGTTCGCCCAGACCCTCGTGGTCCAGCACCGAGCCCACGCGTCTCACCATGGCGACCGGCAGCAGGCTCCCGACGATCGAGCAGAAGGCCAGCAGCACGAAGCGGGACAGCGGCTGCGTCTCCGGCACCGCCAGCACCCACAGCCAGACCAGCAGTCCGAAGGCGGGCGGAAGCAGGAAGGTGGAGCCGCACCAGAGGTAGCCTTCCCGCACGGCGCGCTCAATGGAGTCATCCGACGTCCGTCTCCCCGCCGCGACGTCGTCTTGGCGGTCGGCTTCGCGGGTCTCCGTGCCGGCCATCGCCGAGGTGGCGCTTTCGGACCGGGGGTGCGTACCGCGGAGGAATTCCCGCACCGTGATCCAACGGCCGTCCGCCTCGACCGAATGGGCGAGGCTGACCTCCCCCGCGCGAAGCATGTCGATGATGACCGAGGCGGGGAAGGGGCCGCTGACGGCGCCTTTCCAACGGATCCTATGGG
>JBJTTY010000004.1:0-4707 GCA_046080425.1 Verrucomicrobiota bacterium | reverse complement strand
CGCCCTGCTGCTCGCCTCAGCGGCGCTCCCCGCCGCCGTCTCCTTCGAGACGGAGGTGAAGCCGATCTTCGAAAAGCACTGCGTGGAGTGCCACGGTCCGAAGAAGCAGAAGAGCGATTTCCGGCTCGATGATCGCGAGGTCGCCCTGCACGGCGGCGACAACCACGCGCCGAACATCATCCCGGGCAAGCCCGGCGAGAGTCCGCTGCTGAAGTTCGTGACCACGGAGGACAAGGAGACGCGCATGCCGCCCAAGGGCGCCCGGCTTAGCGGCGCCGAGGTCGATACGCTGAAGCGCTGGATCGCCGAAGGCGCGGTCTGGCCGGAATCCGCCTCCCTGAAAAAGGCCGACCCCATGGACTGGTGGTCACTGAAATCCCTGACTAGGCCCGCCCTGCCCTCAGGCGACGCGGCCCACCCCATCGACCGATTCATCCTTGCGAAGCTCCAGGAGAAAGGCCTGCGGCCTTCAGGCGTCACCGACGCGCGCACCATCCTCCGTCGGCTCAACTTCGACCTGATCGGCCTGCCGCCCACTCCGGAAGAGCTCGATGCCTTCGAGCAAGAGGCCGCCCGGGACCTGCCCGCGGCCATCGGCCGGGCCGCCGACCGCCTACTGGCCTCGCCCCGCTACGGTGAGCGCTGGGGCCGTCACTGGCTCGACGTGATCCACTACGGCGACACCCACGGTTACGACAAGGACAAGCTCCGGCCGAACGCCTGGCCCTACCGCGATTACGTCATCCGCGCCTTCAACGAGGACAAGCCCTACTCCCGCTTCGTCGAAGAGCAGCTGGCCGGCGACACGCTATACCCCGACACCCTCGACGGCCACGTGGCCCAAGGGTTCATCTCGGCCGGCCCTTGGGATCATATCGGTCACGCCGAACTCCCCGAGACCAAACTCGACGGGAAGATCGCACGCGCCCTCGACCGTGACGACATGGTCTCCAACACGACCGGAGCATTCCTGGCGACGACCGCGCAATGCGCCCGCTGCCACCACCACAAGTTCGACCCGGTGAAGCAGGAAGATTACTACCGCCTGCAGGCCGTCTTCGCGGCCCTCGACCGGGCCGACAAGACTTTCGACGTCGACCCCGTCGCGGCGAAGCGACGCGCCCCGCTGGTCGCCGAGCGCACCCGTCTCGACGGCGAGATCAAGGCCGTCAACGAGCGGATCGCGACGGTCGACACCCGCCGGGTGACGCTCATCGGCAAGCTCATCGACGAACTGAAGCAGGGCACCGCCGCGGTCGAACGTCCCGAATACGGCTACCACAGCGCGCTCTCCAAGGAACAGTCCGCCACGAAGTGGGCGCAGGTCGACCTCGGTGTCCCCCGCGAACTCACCGAGGTCATCCTGACGGGGTGCCACGACACCTATAACAACATCGGCGCAGGCTTCGGCTTCCCGCTCCGATATAAGGTCGAGCTGTCAGACGACGCGAAATTCGTCCAAGGGGTGACCACCATCGCCGACTTCACCGGCGCCGACGTCCCGAATCCTGGCGTGAACCCGCAGCGGTTCCCTGTGAAAGGACTGAAAGGGCGCTACCTACGTGTGACGGTCAACAAACTGGCCCTTCGTAAGAACGACTTCATCTTCGCCCTGGCCGAACTCCAGGCCATCGACCCCAAGGGCCGCAATGTCGCCCTGGGCGCCAACGTGACCTCACTCGACAGCATCGAGGCCGGCCCGCGCTGGGGAAGGCTCAACCTGACCGACGGGTATTTCTACGGCCCCAAGACCGAACGCGACGACGCCCGCATCGCCCAGCTTGAGCGCGAGCGCACCGAGATCCGCAAGGGTTCGAACAAGGTCTCGGCGACCGACCTGTCCCGCCTGGCCGAACTCACCGCCGCCCGCGCCAAGATCGCCAAAGAACTCGCCGCCCTCCCGGCTCCGCAAGTCGCCTACGTGGGCACGATCCACAAGGGCACGGGCTCTTTCGCGGGTACGGGCGCCAACGGCGGCAAGCCGCGTCCGATCTTCGTGCTGAAGCGCGGCGACGTCCAGCAGCCCGACAAGGAAGTCGGCCCGGGCACCCTGCCCTTCTCCACGGAGCTGGGCTCCCGGTTCGACCTGCCCGCCGACGCCCCGGAGGGCGCCCGACGGGTGGCCTTGGCGAAGTGGATCACCACCGACCGCAATCCGCTCACCTGGCGCGTCATCGTCAATCGCGTCTGGCATTACCACTTCGGCCGGGGCCTGAGCGACACACCGAACGACTTCGGCCGCATGGGCAGCCAGCCCACGCACCCCGAGCTCCTCGACTGGCTGGCGGTCGAATTCCGTGACGGCGGGCAATCGCTCAAGCAGCTCCATCGCCTCATCGTCACCAGCGCGGCCTATCGTCAATCCTCCCTCGGCAACCCGGCCAACGAGAAAATCGACACGAGCAACGCCTTCCTGTGGCGCATGAACCGCCGCAAGCTCGAGGCCGAGGCGGTCAGCGACTCGGTGCTCGCGGTGGCCGGCAAGCTCGACCTCACGATGGGCGGCCCGGGCTTCCAGGACTTCGTCATCGATAAGCCGCAGCATTCGCCGCACTACGAATACGACCAGCACGACGTCGAGGACCCGAAGTCCCACCGACGCTCAGTCTATCGCTTCATCGTCCGCTCCCAACCCCAGCCCTTCCTCACCGTACTGGACTGCGCCGACCCCTCGATGTCGGTCGCCAGCCGCAACGAAACAGTCAACGCCCTGCAGGCGCTCGCCATGCGCAACAACCGGCTGACCGTCGCGATGGCCAGGTACTTCGCGGCCCGCGTGGCCAAGGAGGCCTCCGCCCCGCCCGCCCAGATCGACCTGGCGTTCCGCCGTGCGCTTGGGCGGCCGCCTTCCGCGAAGGAAGCCGAAGCAATGTCGGAGTATGTTCGCGAACACGGGCTCACGAACCTCTGCCGGCTCATCTACAACCTGAACGAATTCAACTTCGTCGACTGACCATGAACGACTCCCCCTATCATCGTACCTCAGGCGTCACCGCGATGAACCGTCGCGACTTCCTCTTCTGCTCCGGCGGCGGCCTCGGAGGCATCGCCCTCGCCAGCCTGCTCGGCCAGGAATCGCTCCTCGCCGCCACGCCCACCGGCGGGGTCTTACACGCCCCGGCCAAGGCCAAGCGCGTCGTGCAGCTCTTCATGGCCGGCGCCGCCAGCCACGTCGACATGTGGGACCACAAACCCCTGCTCGAGAAGAAACACGGCGAGAAGTGGGACCCGGGTGAAGCCGTCGAACTCTTCCAGAGCAGCCCGGGCTCGACCTTCGCGTCGCCGTGGAAGTTCAAGCCCTACGGACAGTCGGGCAAGATGCTCAGCGACATCGTCGCGCCCATCGGTGACGTCGTGGATGACATCGCCTTCGTGCACGACATCGTCGGCCGTTCCGGCGTGCACAGCCAGGCCACCCTACTGCAGTCGACCGGCTTCCTGATTCCCGGCTACCCGAGCGTCGGCGCCTGGGTCAGCTACGGCCTCGGTTCGCTCAACGACAACCTCCCGACCTTCGTCGTGCTGCCCGACATCCGCGGCCTGCCGTCCAACGGCCAGAAGAACTGGGACTCCGCCTTCCTTCCCGGCCAGAACCAAGCCACGCAGGTGCGCGTCAACGCCCCTCGGCCGATCGACAACCTCACGCCGCCGACCGCCGACTATATCACGCCCTCGGGCGAGACCGCCGGCCTTGAGCTCCTCGAAAAACTCAACCGTGCCCATGCCGATACGCGTCCGGGCGACCCGCGCCTCGAGGCGCGCATCCGCAGCTACGAACTCGCCGCCAAGATGCAACTCGCCGCGCCCGACGCTCTGGACCTGTCGCAGGAATCAGAAAAGACCCTGACCCGGTATGGCATCGACAACTCCACCAAGGTCTGGCCCAAGGAGATCAATATCGCCGAGGAACAGGACGCCTTCGGCCGCAAGTGCCTGACCGCACGCCGCCTCCTGGAGCGAGGCGTTCGCTTCGTGCAGATCTGGTCGGGCAACGACAACGGCTTCCCCCGTCGGAATTGGGATTCGCACGAGGACATCGCCCGTGACCACGCCCCGCTTTCGCTCGGCATGGCCAAGGGCACCGCGGCCCTCATCCAAGACCTCAAAGACCGCGGCATGTTCGAGGATACCCTGATCCTCTGGACCACCGAGTTCGGCCGCATGCCCTGCGCCCAGGGCGGCAAAGGGCGCGACCACAATCCCTTCGTGTTCACCAACTGGCTCGCCGGCGGCGGCATCAAAGGTGGCGTCACCCACGGCCAGAGCGACGAATGGGGCTTCAAGCCCGCCGACCGTTCGCACTTCACCCAAGGCTACGACATCCACGCGACGGTGCTCCATCTCCTCGGCCTCGACCACGAGAAGCTGACCTTCCGTCATAACGGCGCCAACCGCCGCCTCACCGACGTCCACGGACACGTGATCAAGGAGATCCTCGCCTGACCCCATCATGAGCACGAACCACGACCCCCTGAACCGACGGGCCTTCATCAAATCCTCGGGCATCGCCCTCTTCTCCGCCGCATCGTTCACGCCGACCGAGGCGGCCGCGCAGCCCCCTGCGGGCGACGGGATGCTGCAGTCCGCGCTCAACGAGGCCGTCGCATCCGCGGCGGCCGCGGCAGGCGAAGGCGGAGGCTCCCTCGACCTTTCGCCCGCCAAGTGGCTCTGGTATCCCGGCGACCGCACGCTGCCGAATACCTTCGT
>JBJTTY010000003.1:0-4484 GCA_046080425.1 Verrucomicrobiota bacterium | reverse complement strand
ACGGCGGAGACTAGGAGGGCGGTGGCGAGGGCGTGCTTCATTGGTGTCGGTTGAGGATGGTCTCGACAAAGCACAGCCGGGAGGCCTTGGCAAACGATTTCGCCCCCGTGGCGGGCCCGACGGTGTCCCGTATTGTAGTTGCAAAATCATTAAAAGGCCCTCCGCGCCCCGTCCGCCGGCCGGCGGGCCCCGCAAGCGGAGGGCAGGGCGATCGGGCCCCGGCACCGGCTCTACCTCCTTTTCATTTCGCAAATCACTGAATACCATTTATTTATTGAAAATAAAGACTTATTCCAATCATTTAATCCCTCTCCTGGCGATCTGTGAACAAGAAATTGGGGCGTTAGGGGGCTAATTCCTTGACCAGTGGGGGACTGTGGGGAAAAGTGGGCGGACTTGGGGCTTCCGCCCAGTCCATGTCCATTGGCGCCAACAACCTTCTCTTCACCGGCATCCACAACGGAAAGCTGGATGAGAAGAACCGTGTCACCATTCCGGCCTCCTGGCGCTCGGACGGCACGGGTGAGCTGAACTTCCTGGCGATGTTCCATCCGGCGCTCGGCACCATCGTGGTGTTTCCGCCCTCGATGATGCAGCGCATCCGGGACGCCTCGTCGCAGGTGACGGTGAGCGATCCGGACAAGATGAACGCGCTCCGCACGCTCGGCGAGAACAGCCTGCAGGTCGTCTGCGACAAGGCCGGACGCATCACGCTCAACGAGCACGTCGTGAGGCAGGCGCAGCTGGAGCGGGACGTCGTGTTCAGCGGCTCCTTCAGCACGTTCCAGATCGCCTCGCCGCGTCCGCCCAAGGCCGACCGCGAGTCGGAGTCCGCCCGCACGGTCCTCCGCGCCCTACGCGAGCTCGGCCTCTGATTTGTATCCAAAAGTTACTTACACTACCCACAGCTTGTTCACAGACCCCCGATGATCAGCCACGTGCCAGTCCTGCTGGAGGAGTGCATGACGCTCCTCGCCCCCGCGGAGGGGTGCGCCTACCTGGACTGCACCTACGGCGGCGGCGGGCACACGGAGGCGATGCTCGCGCGCGGGGCGAGCGTCGACGCGATGGACCGGGACCCCGAGGCCGCCGTGCGCGCACGGGCCGCTTCGGAGCGCCATCCCAGCCGCTTCCGCTTCCATCCGGAGGATTTCCGGCACCTTGACCGCGTTCCGGGACGGTATGATGGCGTACTGATGGACATTGGGGTGTCCTCGTATCAGCTCGACGTCCCGGAGCGCGGCTTCGCCTTCAGGCATGACGGCCCCCTCGACATGCGCATGGACACCGCCCGCGGCCGCACGGCCGCGGAGTTCCTCGAGCGCGGCTCCCGCGACGAGATCGTCCGGGCCGTCCGCGACTACGGGGAGGAGCCGCGTTGGCGCCGCGTCGTCGAGGCCATCGTAGCCGCGCGCGGCACGGGCCGCCTGTCCCGCACGGTCTCCTTCGCCGAGCTGGTGGCCGAGGCCGCCCCTCCGCCGCCCGGCCCCCGCGGCGCCCACCCCGCCACGCGGACTTTCCAGGGCGTGCGCATCGCGGTCAACGATGAGCTCGGCGCGCTCGAGCAGGCGCTCCCTTCGGCCTTCGGCAAGCTGACCGACGGAGGCGTGCTCGCCGTCATCTCCTTCCATTCCCTCGAGGACCGCATGGTGAAGCGTTACATGAACGGCCTGGCCGGCAGGCCGGTCGACCGTGACGACGCCACCCCGCAGGACGAGAGGGTGCGGCGCGCCGAGCTGCTCACGCGCCGCGCCGTGAAACCGTCCGACGCCGAGCAGGCGCGCAATCCCCGGAGCCGGTCCGCCCGGCTCCGCGCGGTCCGGAGGCTGGCCGAGTCCCGATGAAGCCCGTCCGCGCCCTCAGCTGGATGACCGGCGCCGCCATCCTGATCGTCTTCTTCATCGGGATGATCAGCGTCATGCGTCTCCGCATCGCCGCCGACGAGGTGGGCGGGCGCATCGTCCGTCTCGAGCGCAGCTCCGGTGAGCTCGCCAAGGAACTCGAACGCCTGCGTCGCGTACGCGCCCAGCATTGGGACACCATCCATCTGCAGGACCGGGTGGGGGAGTCCTTCCGGCCCCCGCCTCCCGACCAAGTGGTCTGGATTCCGCGCATCTTCGTTCCGCCGCCCCCCGCGGCCGGAGCGGCCAACCAGCAGGGCCCTCGCATGACGGCCCGTGAAGTCGCCTTCCGTCCGATGACGGGGCAGGGAGGAACACCGCTGCGATGACCCTTCCCCACGCCAGGCGGATTCGCTTCCGTTCTCTGGCCTGGGTCGTGTCCGCCTGCTTCCTGGCCGTGCTGGTCAGGCTGGTGCAACTGCACTGGGTGGACGCCCCGGAGCTGCGCGCCGAGGCCTATCAGGCCCGGCGTCACGTCGAGACCCGGCTCTGCCGTCGGGGTGAGATCCGCGACGTGCAGGACAACCTGATGGCCGTCTCCGAGGACGTCTGGGACATCGGCGTCGACCCCGAGGCGCTGAAGCCCGGGGAGGAGTCGCGCATCCCCGAGGTGGCCGCCGCGCTCGGGGTGCCTCCGGCCAAGGTGCGCGAGGCCTTCGCCTCACGGACGCGCGTGGACGCGGAGGGCGTCGAGCGCAAGGTGCGTTGGACGGTGCTGCTCAAGGAGGTCGGTGAGCCGGTGATGCGCAAGGTCCAAGCACTCCGCATCAAGGCGCTCCGCTCTGAACTCAAGTACCGGCGCAGCTACCCCAAGGGCAGCCTCGCCTCCCACGTCGTCGGCTACGTCAACAAGGAGGGCGTGCCGGCCGCCGGGATCGAGCGCGTGATGGATCCGCTGCTGGCCGGGCAGAACGGTTGGATCGAGTCGGAACGCGACGGACGTCGCCGCGAGATAGCCAGCAACCGCCTGCGCGAGGTCGCTCCGGTCGACGGCAGCACGGTCGTGCTCACGATTCACGGCCAGGTCCAGAAGGCCTGCGAGGACGCTCTGGAGGCCGCCGCCCAGCGCTACCGTCCCAAAGGCGGGGTCATCATCGTGAGCGAACCCCGCACCGGCCGCATCCTCGGCCTGGCCAACTGGCCCACCTTCGACCTGAACCGTTTCTTCGACGCCCAGGCCGCCCCCATGGACAGCCAGCGCAACCGCGCGGTCTCCGACGTCTACGAGCCCGGATCGGTCTTCAAGATCGTCTCGGTCGGGGGCGCCCTCGAGGAGGGACTCGCCACCCCCAATTCCGTCTACGACTGCGGCGTCACGCACGTGCCCTACCGCGGCCGCATGGTCTCGATGCCGGCGGACGCTCACGCCATGGGCGTCGCGGACCTGCGGCAGATCGTGCGGGAGTCCTCCAATCGCGGCACGGTCCAGGTGGGGATGCTCTACGCGGAGCGCCTCGGCGAGGAGCGCTTCTTCAACCTGGTCAAGTCGTTCGGCTTCGGCTCGACGAGCGGGCTGATCACCGGCGCCGAGGTGCCCGGGCTGCTCATACCGCCCAGGAGCTGGGACGGCCTGACGATCTCGCGCATGCCGATGGGCCATTCGGTCAGCGTCACCGCGATTCAGATGCACATGGCCATGTCGGCGGTGGCCGCCGAGGGCCTGCTGATGCAGCCCCAGCTGGTGCTGCGGGTCGAGGATCCGGTCACGCGCGAGGCCTTCCTGACCTATCCGCCGCGCAGCCGGGGCCGCGCGCTGTCCGCCGAGACGGCGCGTCGACTGGCGGGCATGCTGCGCGAGGTGTGCGGCAAGGGCGGCACCGCGCCCGTGGCGGACATCGCCGGATACGAGGTGGCCGGCAAGACGGGCACGACGCAGAAGATCGTCGGCGGACGCTATTCGAGCGCGCATCACGTGGCGTCCTTCTGCGGATTCTTCCCCGCCCAGGACCCCCGCCTCGCGGTGACTGTCATCATCGACGAGCCGCAGGGCGAAGGCGTGGGCTACGGCGGCAAGGTCTCCGCACCCATCTTCCGGGAGGTCGCGGAGAAGTGCATCCGCTGGCTCGACCTCCCCCCCGTCGCCTCCGTCCGCGGCGCCGTCGCGGAGGTCCGCCGATGAGCCCCGCGCCGATGTCACCTTCGCGGTCCATGGAGAAGCCCACGTTTCAGGAACTCATGGAGGGGCTCCCCGTCCTCGGACGCTCGGGCGACTGGTCGGTGCGCGTCACGGGTCTCGTTACGGACAGCCGACGCGTGCTGCCCGGGTCGCTCTTCTTCGCCCTGCCCGGGCTGCGCAGCGACGGGCATGCCTTCGTCGACGAGGCCGTGGCCCGCGGCGCCGCGGCGGTCGTCTCCTGGTCGCAGGTCGGCGGCATCCCGGCCGTCGCCGCCGCGCACGTCGGCGAGCCGCGCAAGGCGCTGGCGGAGGTGGCGCGTCGTTTCCACGGGCATCCCGAACGCTCGCTCACGCTCGCCGGCGTCACCGGCACCAACGGCAAGACGACCGTGTCGACGCTCCTCCGCCACCTGCTGCAGTCGGACGGCTCCTCCTGGGGGCTCATCGGCACGGTGCGCTACCATCTC
>JBJTTY010000002.1:0-80864 GCA_046080425.1 Verrucomicrobiota bacterium | reverse complement strand
AGCCCAACCCCTGGGAAGGCATCGAGAAGCGCTACCCTGCGGGCCAGAAGGTCAAGGGCAAGGTCGTCAACCTCGTCGCCTACGGCGCCTTCGTCGAGATCGAGGGCGGCGTGGAGGGCCTGGTGCACGTCTCCGAGCTCTCCTGGACCAAGCGCGTCCAGAAGCCTTCCGACATCCTCAAGGTCGGCCAGGAGGTCGAGGCGGTCATCCTCAACGTCAACAAGGACGAGCAGAAGATCTCGCTCGGCGTCCGCCAGCTCGAGGCCAATCCGTGGGAGAAGGTCCGTCACAACTACCCCGTGGGCGCGCGCGTCCGCGGCAAGGTGCGGAACCTCACCAACTACGGCGCATTCGTGGAGCTGGAGGACGGCATCGACGGCATGGTCCACGTCTCCGACATGAGCTGGACCCGCCGCATCAACAATCCGGCCGAAGTCATGAAGAAGGGCGACGAGGTCGATGCCATCGTGCTCGACGTCGACGTCGACCAGCAGCGCATCTCCCTCGGCGTCAAGCAGACCCAGACCGACCCGTGGAGCGAGATCGACCGCAAGTTCCGCATCGGCGACCTCGTCACCGGCAAGGTCTCCAAGATCGCCAACTTCGGCGCCTTCGTGGAGCTCTCCGACGAAATCGACGGCCTTGTGCATGTCTCCCAGCTCGCCGAACAGCGGGTGGAGAACGTCAAGGACGTCGTCAAGGTCGGACAGGAGGTCACCGCCCGCGTCATCAAGATCGACAAGGAGGACCGCCGCATCGGCCTCTCGATCAAGGCCGCGAACTACGACGCCGACCGCCTGCAGGCCGAGATCTCCAGCTACGATCGCATCAAGGGACCGTCCACCGGCGGCGCCCCGGCGGCCTCGGGCTCGGGTTCCTCGAGCTCCTCGTC
Source organism: Verrucomicrobiota bacterium (assembly GCA_046080425.1). GTDB lineage: Bacteria > Verrucomicrobiota > Verrucomicrobiia > Opitutales > UBA953 > UBA953. The sequence goes on along the minus strand of JBJTTY010000002.1, from coordinate 79,972 downwards.
CGGCAGCGGCGACTTCAACAGCCTCGGCGACCTGCTCGACAAGGCCGGCAACTGAGCCGGTCCTAAGGCGAATTCAGGGCCCCGGGAGACCGGGGCCTTTTTTTGTGCCCATGGCCCGGAGGAAGGTCATGATGCGCGCATGGCCGTCCGTGCGCGTGGCTACCGCAACTTCGCCCTCCGCTCGGCCTTCGCGCTGGGGTGCGTGCTCGTCTTCTCGCTCTCGGGCGCGGCGGACCGGCTGCCCTGGGTGGCGCTGGCGCTGGACGCCGCCTGCGCGGCCTTCGTGGTCTGGCGCGTGATCACGGCGCGGACGTCCGCGGTGTACCTGCTGCTCTGGGGGCCGCTCGCCTGGCTGGCGCCCAAGACCACGGCCGCGGCGGTCTTCCTCTTCGGCGGCCGCAAGCACGGGGTGCTTGCCGCCGCCAAGCGCGAGGTCAACCGGGTCGCCCGCTCGCTCGGCGGCGATCCCGAGGCGGAGGGCAACCGCATCCGCGTGCTGGGCGACCCCGAAGGCTCCGACACCCTGCGGGAACTGCGGACCCAGATCCTCGGGGCGCGCCGGCGAATCCACATCTCGACCTACATCCTGGCGGAGGACCGGGTCGGGCGGGAGCTGATCGGGCTGCTGGCGAGACGGGCCAAGGAAGGCGTGGCCGTCCGCCTGCTGCTGGACGCCGTGGGCAGCTGGGGCGCGCCGCTGACGCTGTGCCGCACGCTCCGCCGCGTCGGCGGCCGGGTCGCGCGCTTCAACCCCGTGCTTCCGTTCCAGGGCAAGGGCTCGGCCAACTGGAGGAATCACCGCAAGATCGCGGTGTTCGACGGTGAACGCGCGGTCATCGGCGGCCAGAATCTCGGACTCGACTACATGGGCGACACGCCCTCGCCCCGACGCTTCCGCGACTGCTCCTTCCTGATTGAGGGTCCGGCGGCGGGCGCCCTGGAGCAGGTGTTCATCGCCGACTGGTGCCAGGCGACGGACGAATCCCCTTCGTCCCACGAGGCGCTGCTGCGCGAAAGGCCGGCCCGGGCTGGAACGGCCCGGACGGAGATCGTCGCCTCCGGCCCCGACAGCCTCGACGACCCGCTGTGGGACGCCTACGTGCGGCTCTTCTCCTCGGCCCGGCGCAGCATCACGGTGGTCACGCCGTACTTCGTGCCGGACCGCATGACCTTTTCGCTTCTGCTGGCCGCGGCGCAGGCGGGGCGGCACGTGCGGCTGATCGTCCCGCGCAGGTCGGACCACCGGCTGGTGGACTTCGCCCGCCGCTGGCACCTGCGCACCTTCCGCGAGGCGGGCGGAGAAGTCCTCTTCTACGGACCGGGCGTGCTGCACGCCAAGCTGACGCTCGTGGACGACGAGTCCGCCGTCATCGGGTCGGCCAACCTCGACATGCGTTCGCTGTTCCTGAACTACGAGGTCGCCGCGGTGGTGAAGGACGCGGCCGCGGTCTCGGAGATCAAGGCCTACTGCGACGCGCTCGCGTCCCAGTGCGGAGACTACTCCGAGGACCTGTACCGGCGGAGCCGCACGCGCATGGGTCGGGCGATCGAGGCCGTCTCACGCGTGCTCGCCCCGCTGCTCTGATCAGCCGAGGAAGGCGTTGAGCCGCACCGACAGCCCCTTGTCAGGCAGCAGGAATCCGTCGTGTCCGGCGTCCGTGACGACCTCATGGTAGGCGGCGTTGACGCCCGCGGCGGCCGCGGCGGCCATGAGCATGCGCAGCTCGCTGGTGGGGTAGAGCCAGTCGCTCGAGAAGCCCACCGCAAGGAGTTCAGGCCCGTCGGCCTTGAAGAGCGTGCCGGCGGCGGCGCGGGCGGTGAGGTCGAAACGGTCGACGGCCCGGGTGATGCGCAGCCAGCTGTTGGCGTCGAAACGACGGACGAAGGATGCGCCCTGGTGCTCCAGGTAGCTCTCCACCTGCCACCGGACCGGGTCACCCGGACGTGAACCCGGGACCACCGCCCGTCCGAACTTCTGGTCAAAGGCCGCGGAGGAGAGGTAGCTGATGTGGGCGAGCATGCGACCGACGGCTAGGCCCGACTCCGGCCCTTCTCCCGGGAGGTAATGTCCGCCGCGGTAAGCGGGATCGCGCTCGACGCAGGCGCGCGAGACCGCATTGAGCGCGATCGCCATGGGCGACTGGCTTAGACCGGCGGCCAGCACGGCGATGCGCCCGACCTCGGCCGGATGGTCAGCGCACCAGAGGAGCGCCTGCATGCCGCCCATGGATCCTCCGACCACGGCATGGAGCCGAGAGATGCCCAGATGGCGGACCAGCAGTCGCTGGGCCCGCACGATGTCACCGAGGGTGATCTCCGGGAAGAAGCCGCCGTAAGGAGCGCACGTCCGCGGATCGACGCTGAGCGGACCGGTCGAGCCCCGGCAGCCGCCGACGCAGTTCATGCCGATGACGAAGAACCGGTCCGTGTCCACGGCCTTGCCGGGACCGACATAATGGTCCCACCAGCCTGGCTTGGGGTCGTCGGGGGCATGGCGGCCCGCCACGTGATGGTCGCCGCTGAGGGCATGGGCGACGAGGATGGCGTTGGAGGCATCCGGCAGAAGCTTCCCGTAGGTCTCGTAGCGCAAGGTCAGCCCCGGGAGCTCCCCGCCCAGCTCCAGCGGAAACGGGGCGTCGGAGACGAAGTCTTGAAAAACGGGCGGGGGCAGCTCCCGCACGGCCTGGACCTTCGGGTCGGACATGACGCGACGACACTTCAATCCCATCCCCCCGCGGAGGCAAGTGGCCATTCGGTGTTGCCACGTCATAAGCCGCAGGGAAAAGTGTCGGACATGTCCCACGAGCACGGTCATGAGGACGGGTGCTGCGGCGACGCCTCACGGCGTGTCGACGCGGCGGTGACCCGGATGAAGGAGAAGTCCCTACGGGTGACCGCGCCACGCATGAGCATCCTGTGGGTGCTGGCGGAGTCCGCCGATCCGCTGAGCGCGGAGGACGTGCACCACATGGCCGGGCCCGGCGCGCTCGACCTTGTCACCGCCTACCGCAGCCTCGGAGCCCTCGAGGAGGCCGGCGTGGTGCAGCGTCACTCGATGGAACGGGGCAAGACCCTCTACGCGCTCGCCTCGGGCCACCATCACCACCACGTCGTCTGCCGCAAATGCGGCCGCATCGAGCGCCTGCCGGGCTGCGACACCTCGCGCATCGAGGCGGCGGCGAAGGCCAAGGGATACGCCGACCTCACCCACGTGATGGAAGTCTACGGCATCTGCCCGGGCTGCGCGGCCCATGGCTGAGTTTCCGCGGACGGCCTTCATCCTCGGGGCAGGACTGGGCACGCGGCTGCGACCGCTCACGGAACGCACGCCCAAGCCGCTGCTTCCGATCGGCGAAAGGCCCATGGTCATGCGGGCGATGGAACGCCTGAGCGCGGCCGGCGCCCGGCGCTTCATCATCAACACGCATCACGCCGCGGAGGCCTGGGCCGCCGCCTTCCCCGGCGGGCGCTGGCAGGACGCGGAAGTCGTGCTCGTGCACGAACCGGAGCTGCTGGACACGGGAGGCGGACTGGCGAACGTGGCTCCGCTGCTGAACCCGGAGGACCGCGACCTGGTCATCTGGAACGGCGACATCCTCAGCTCCTGCGACGTCGTGGCCGCGGCCGCGCACCATCGCGCCAACGGAGCGGAGGCCACCCTGGTCGTCCGGGAGGAGGGACCCAACGCGAACGTGCGCATCACCGACGAAGGTGACGTGACCGACATGCGCGACCGGCTGGGGGCGACGGACCGGCCCTACCAGTACGCCGGCGTCTGCGTCGTCACGGCCGATTTCGCGCGGAGCGTGCCGTCCCGTAAGGAGTCGCTGGTCGAGCACTTCCTGAGTCGGATCAAGGCGGCCCGAGGCTCGGTGCAGGGCTTCCTGGACCGCACGGAGGAATGGCACGACCTCGGCACCGTCGAGGAATACGAGTCCGTCCGGGCCCGCATGGAGCGGCCCGCACGGGGCTCGCTCGACGTCGCGGCGGCGGCGGCGCTTCACGGATGCGCGCCCGCCGACAGCGGCGCGGCGCCCAAGGGAGGGTCGGGCCGCCGATTCCATCGCGTGCTCACCGCGTCGGGCTCGCCCGCCGTGCTGTGCGTCTATGACGACAGCCGGCCGGAGAACCTCGGATACGGGGCGATCTGCGGCGCGCTCCATGCCGCGGGCATCAACGCCCCGGCCGTTCTGGCGGAGGACCGCACGGCGGGGACGCTGCTGCTCGAGGACCTCGGAACAACCGACCTCTGGACGCTGGCCCAGGCCACCGCCTTCCCCTGGGCCGCCTTCGCTTCCGCGGTCGAGGAGGCCGCGCGACTGCATCGCGAGGGCGCGGCCGCGACGGCGGGCACGCCGCTGATGGAACCCTTCGGCGAGTCCCTCTACCGATGGGAAAGGCGGTACTTCCTGGAGAACGCGGTCGGCCGTCGCAAGGTCGACCAGGGCGCCGTGCGCGAGGCCGAGTCGCTCGCCGCCGAACTGTCCGCGCAGCCCCAGGTCACGCTCCACCGCGACCTTCAGTCGCAGAACGTCATGGTGCGTGACGGACAGGCCTGGTTCGTCGACCTGCAGGGCCTGCGTATGGGGTGCGCGGCGTACGACTTCGCCTCCCTGGCCTTCGACCCCTACCTGACCCGGCCGGACATGCAGCTCTGGCGCATCGACCTCGAGGACCACGCGCGGGAGGCCTCGGGCTGGAGCGGCTCAAGGGACGCCTTCACGCACCTCCTGCATGTCGCCGCGACGCAGCGTCTCATGCAGGCCTGCGGCGCCTACGGCTTCCTGGGCCGGGTCAAAGGACGGACCGAATACCTCGCCCACCTGCCGCAGGGGCTGCGCAACCTGGCGGCGGCGTCGGCGGTGGCCGGCAAGCGAAGGCTGGCGGCGCTTGCCGCGGAGCTGGCGGAGGAATCCGTCAGGCCCCGTTGACCTTCTCGTCGAGGAAGCGGACCAGCTCTTCCTCCGTCATGCGCACCTGCGAGAGCGTGTCGCGGTCGCGGACGGTGACGCCGGCGTCCTTCTCGACCGTGTCGAAGTCGACGGTGATGCCGTAGGGCGTTCCGATCTCGTCCTGACGTCGGTAGCGGCGACCGATGGCGCCGGAGGCGTCGTAGAAGACGCTGAACCGACGGCGCAGTCGGCGGTAGAGCGCCTCGGCGCGGGCGACGAGCTCCGGCTTGTTCTTCACCAGCGGGAAGACGGCGGCCTTGTAGGGCGCGACGCGGGGCGGCAGGCGCAGCACCGTGCGGGCCTCGCCCTCGACCACGTCCTCGTGGTAGGCCGTGGTGAGGAGCGCGAGGAAGACGCGGTCGACGCCGACCGAGGGCTCGATGACGTGGGGGATGAAGCGCGCCTTGGCCGCCTCGTCGAACCAGTCCAGCTTCTGGCCCGAGACCTGGCTATGCTGCGTGAGGTCGAAGTCGCCGCGGGCGGCGACGCCCTGCAGCTCCTGCACGCCGAACGGGAACTCGAACATGATGTCCGTCGTGCCCTTGGAGTAGTGGGCGAGCTTCTCGGCCGGATGCGCGTAGAGCGAGAGCTTGTCGCGGGGGATGCCGATGGACCCGAACCAGGCCAGGCAGCACTCGATCCAGTCCCGGTGGGCCGTGGCCCAGTCGGCCGAGGGCGCGATGAAGTACTCGATCTCCATCTGCTCGAACTCGCGCGAACGGAAGATGAAGTTGCGCGGGTTGATCTCGTTGCGGAACGCCTTGCCGACCTGGGCGATCCCGAAGGGCAGCTTCACGCGGCCGGTGTCGACGACGTTCTTGAAGTTGATGAAGATGCCCTGCGCCGTCTCCGGACGCAGGTAGGCAGTGGCCGAGGCGTCCTGCATGGCCCCGACGTAGGTCTGGAACATCATGTTGAACGACCGGGGCGGCGTCAGCGAACCGGGTTTGCCGGTGGCGGGGGACGGGATGAGGGCGTGCTCCTCGGGCTTCGCCTCGGTGTAGTCGCGGAGCGCGACCGGCTCCATCTGGCCCTGTTTCGCCAGCTTGCGCTTGAGGTCGCCGGCCATCTCCTCGGCGCGGGCCTGCATGTCCTCGGACTCGAGCACGGAGACGTAGCCGATGGTCTCGCCGGCGACGCGGACCGGCGCGTAGAACAGCTGGTCTGCGCGGTAGCGCATCTTCGACTCCTTGCAGTCGACGAGCGGGTCGGTGAAGTTGTCCACGTGGCCCGAGGCCTTCCAGGTCGTCGGGTGGTGGATGATGGAGGAGTCCAGGCCGACGATGTCGTCGCGGCGGTGAACGAAGTCCTGCCACCAGGCCTGCTTGATGTTGTTCTTCAGTTCGACGCCGAGGGGGCCGTAGTCGAAGAAGCCGTTGAAGCCCCCGTAGATGTCTGAGGAAGGGAACACGAACCCGCGCCGCTTGCACAGGTTGATGATGGAATCCATCTTGTCGGTCTTTTCGGCCATGGCTGACCCCACCTAACCCCGCACCCCGCGGGGGCGGCAAGCCTGTTCACCGGGCCGGAGGAAGAGGCTCGGTCGTCAGACCGCGCGCCTTGGCCCGCCAGGACTTGGCCGCCTCCGACAGCGCGCGGAAGGCCGAAGAGAAGTCGGCCGAGGCGCCCTCCATGACGCCGCGGGAAGCGTCAAGGGCGGCCGCGAAAGAACCGAGGGCCGCGGAAGCGTCGGCGACCCTGGCCTGCAGGAGGGCGACGCGTTCCGGCGAGACCGAGGCGTCGGCCGACTCGACGGCCTCGCGCAGGCTCCGGCAAGCGCGGGCGGCGTCCGTAAGGCCCGGCCCCTCGGCCAAGGCCCTCGCGCCGGCCGCGAGCGCCTCCGACTTGGCCACCCAGACCGCGTTGAGTTCGGCGGCGCGACGGGGATCTGAAAGCGGCTCCCAGCGGCTGAGGTCGGCCTCCAGCTCCGCCGCAAGCGCGGCGAGGTCGCGTCGCGCGACGTCGTCGAACCCGGCGGCAAGACGCTCATAAGTCTCCTGCAGGGTTCCGCCGACGGCGGGAATCTCCGATGGGGAGAGTCCCGCGGGCGGCGGGCGGCCCGCCTCCCAGAGCAGTTCCACCTGCAGCATGCCTGAAGCTGGGCTGACGGTCACGAGACGGCCGACCAGGCCGCGGGCGACTTCCTGCTGCAGGCGGTCCCCCCGGAGCCGGTCGGCGAAGCCGCGGTCCTCCAGTGACTCCGGGTCGAGACTGAGCCGCAGGTCAGGCGTCACGCTGCCTTCGCCGTCAAGGTGGAGCCCGACGGACGACACATGGCCGACCACAACGCCGTTGACGCGCACGGGCGTGCCGGAAGTGACGCCTTGGACGGAGAAGGCCGGGCGGAGCACCACTTCGACCAGGGGCGCGGACCAGGCGCGCCACCAGCTCCAGACGGAAAGGACGACGGCCGTGACGGCGAATCCGAGCAGCAGCGCTCCCAACGTCCGCCTGCTCATCCGGCTGACTGCGGGTAGCTGCCCAGCCACTTCACGACCTCACACCTCCCCTTGAGCTCGGAGACGGCCGACTGGACTGCCGCCGACTCCCAGTGCCCGGGGAAATCGATGAAGAACTGGTATTCCCATGCCCGCCGGCGGCTCGGACGCGACTCGATGCGGATCAGGTTGATGCCGCGGTCCGAGAACGCCTTGAGCGCCGCCTGCAGGGACCCGGGCTCATGGCGGAGCGCAAGCACCACGCTGGTGACCTCCTCCTTGGCTCCGGGGGGATTGGCGGCACCGCCGATGACGAAGAAGCGCGTGGCGTTGTCACGGCGGTCCTGGATGCCACGGGCGAGCACCGGAACGCCGCGGGACTCGGCGGCGGAGGCCGAGGCGACGGCGGCGCGACCGGCCGGATCGCGGGCGACCTGCTCGACAGCGCCCGCGGTGCTCTCGGTCTCAGTGAGCGTCGCGCCGGGCAGATGGCGGGAGAGCCAGCCGCGGCACTGGGCGAGGGCGATGTCCTTGGACAGCACCTGCTTCACCTCCGCAAGAGGCCCCTGCCCCACCAGGCACTGCTCCACGGAGAGCGTCACCTGGGCGACGACCTTGAGCTCGGACTCGGCGAGCAGGTCCAGGGAATGGCTGACCACGCCCTCGGTGGAATTCTCGACCGGGACGACGCCGTAGGAGGCCTCGCCCGACTCGACGGCCGCGAATACGTCGGCGATCGAGCGCAACGGCAACGCCGGCACGCTGGATCCGAAGGCACGGACCTGCGCCTGCTGCGTGAAGGAGCCCTCGGGACCGAGGTAGGCGACGGGACGCTGCATCTGCGCGCCGATCGAGAGAGAGATGATTTCGCGGAAGACCGCACGCACGCCGGAAGCCGGCAAGGAGGGAGCCGCCTCGGTCAGTGAACGCAGGAGCTGCTCTTCGCGCTGCGGAGCGTAGACGGGGGCGCCGGCGCGCTGCTTGGCTTCGCCGATCAGCCGCGCCATCTCGAGCCTGCGCCCCAGGAGGGCGAGGATCTCGCGGTCGATGCGGTCGACCTCGCGACGATGGTCCTCGAGGCTCATCTCAGTCAGGCGGGGCCGCTCCCCCGACGGCTCCCTCGGCACCGGCCTCCGAGGGCAGGCCGACCTCGGCGTCGCCGACCGCGACCGGGGCGGTGGCGCGGGCGATCCATTCCGAGATCTGGGCGGGGGAGAGAACGTCGGAAGCGGGCAGCTCGCCGAGCGAGCGCAGCCCGGTGAAGTCGAGGAAACGGTCCGTGGTGCCGTACTGGATGGGCCGGCCCGGCAGGTCGGCGCGGCCCGTGACGGCGACCAGCTCGAGCTCGAGCAGACGCGTGAGCGCGCTGTCGACCGAGACGCCGCGGATGGCCTCCATCTCCGGACGCGTCACGGGCTGACGGTAGGCGACGATCGAGAGCGTCTCGAGGGCGGCGGGACTGAGGCGCTGCGGGCGCGGCTCGCCGCGGAGCAGGCGCACCCAGTCGGCGTATACGGGGGAGATCACGAGCCGGAAACCTTCCGGCCCCTGCAGGATGCGGCAGGAGTCGTTCGACTCGCGCATCTCGGCCTCGAGCGCATCGACCGCCTCGCGTATCTGGGTGGCGGTCAGGAGCGTGGGCACCTGGTCGATGATGTCCCGGATCACCTCCTGCACCGGGACGGCGGAAGGAGCCGGGGTGGGCTCCAGCGGCAGGCCGTCGGCCGGCTCCGCCGCCGCCGACGCCTGGGCATGGTAGCGCTGGACCACCTTCTGGATGTCCTTGATGGACACCGCCTCGGAGGTCGAGAGCAGCAGGGCCTTGATGATCTTCTTGAGGTTGAATTCCACGGGCGGTCGGACTTTTTAAAACGGATTGTCGGCAGGTGAGGGGCGGCTCAATGTCCGCACCCCGCACCCTTGATAGACGGGCCGACCTCACTGACAACCGCAGACTTTCCCATCCCGATGACCACTCCCTCCTCCTGCCGCCAGCACTCCTCCGTCGTCGTCGACGGACCCGACCGGGCCCCGAGCCGCGCCATGCTGCGGGCGGTGGGTTTCAGCGACGCCGACTTCGGCAAGCCCGTGGTGGGGGTGGCCTCGACCTGGTCGATGGTCACGCCCTGCAACATGCACATCGACCGCCTCGCCGACGAGGCCGCGAGAGGCGCCGACGCCTCCGGAGGCAAGGCCGTCATCTTCGGCACCATCACCGTCTCCGACGGCATCTCGATGGGCACGTCCGGCATGCGCTACTCGCTCGTGTCCCGCGAGATCATCGCGGACTCCATCGAGGCGGTCGCGGGCGCGGAGGGCTTCGACGGACTGGTGACCATCGGGGGCTGCGACAAGAACATGCCCGCCTGCGTCATGGCCATGGCACGGCTGAACCGCCCTTCCGTCTTCGTCTACGGCGGCACCATCCTCCCCGGCCTGCACCGGGGACATGCGGCCGACATCGTCACCGTCTTCGAGGCGGTCGGCAAGCACGCCGCCAGGCAGATCGACGACGCCGAGCTGAAGGAGATCGAGAAGTGCTCCATCCCGGGCGAAGGCTCGTGCGGCGGCATGTACACCGCCAACACCATGGCCTCGGCCATCGAAGCCATGGGCCTGAGCCTCCCGGACAGCTCCGCACAGCTCGCGAACTCCAAGGACAAACTGGCCGACTGCGAACGCGCCGGCAAGGCGGTGCTCGAACTGCTGAGGAAGAACATCCGTCCTTCCGACATCATCTCCAAGAAGGCCATTGAGAACGCGATTGTCACGGTCATCGCCCTCGGCGGTTCTACAAACGCCGTCCTGCACCTCATCGCCATCGGTCATTCCGCGGGCGTCAAGGTCACCCTGGAAGACTTCGAGCGCATCGGCCGCAAGGTCCCCGTGCTGGCGGACCTAAAGCCCAGCGGCAAATACAACATGGCCCACTTCGTGCGCATCGGCGGCCTCCAGCCGCTGCTCAAGACGCTCCTCGACGCCGGACTGCTCCATGGCGACTGCATGACCGTCACCGGCAGGACCGTGGCGGAGAACCTCGCGGACGTCGGCCCGTACTCCGCCGACCAGGACGTGGTGCGCCCGATGAGCAATCCCATCAAGGCCGACAGCCACCTGCGCGTCCTCCGCGGGAACCTCGCCCCGCACGGCGCGCTCGCCAAGATCACCGGCAAGGAAGGCAGTTCCTTCACCGGCCACGCCATCGTCTACGAATCCGAAGAGGCTTCGCTCCGAGGCATCCTCGACGGCGAAGTGAAGGACGGCCACGTGATCGTGATCCGCAACGAAGGCCCCAAGGGCGGCCCCGGCATGCGCGAGATGCTCGGGCCCACCAGTGCCGTCATGGGCAAAGGCATGGGCAAGACGGTGGCCCTGATCACCGACGGCCGCTTCTCCGGCGGCAGCCACGGCTTCGTCGTCGGCCACGTCTCCCCCGAAGCCGCCTCGGGCGGCCCGCTCGCCATCGTGAGGAACGGCGACCGCATCCACATCGACGCGGTGAAGAACGAACTCAACCTCGACCTGTCGGACGAAGAGATCGCCCGCCGCCTCAAGGATTGGCAACCGGCGCCCTGCAAGGAGAGGCGCGGCGTCCTGGCCAAATACGCCAAGCAGGTGAAGTCGGCCTCGGAAGGCGCCATCACCGACGGCGACTGAGGGAAGCCCGGGGCTGTCCGATGTTGCCAACCCAGGAAACGGGGGCGAAATGAGGCCGTGGCCTCATCCTTCGACCGTTTCCGCGCCGGACTCCTCAACTTCAACGCCGACGGCTTCTCGCTGGACCTGAGCCGGGCTCCCGAGCCGGAAGGCTTCGCCGCGAAGATGGCCGCGCCCCTGCGGCATGCCTTCGACGCGATGGAGGCCCTCGAGAAGGGCGCGGTCGCCAATCCCGACGAAGGACGCATGGTCGGCCATTACTGGCTGCGCGCGCCGGGGCTGGCGCCTGACGCGAGGACGGCCGAGGCGATCCGTTCGGCGGTCAAGGCGGTGGAGGCCTTCGCGGCTGACGTGCACCGAGGAGCAGTCCGCGGGGAGAAGGGGGCCTTCACCGACCTGCTCTGCATCGGCATCGGCGGCTCGGCGCTTGGCCCTCAGTTCGTCGCTGACGCCCTGGGCGGGAAGACGGACCGCCTCCGGGTGCACTTCATCGACAACACCGACCCCGACGGATTCGACCGCGTGTTCGAGGCCCTCGGCAACCGGCTGGGCACGACCCTCGCGGTCGTGACCTCGAAGTCGGGCAGCACGCCGGAGCCACGCAACGGCCAGATCGAGACGGCCGCCCGCTGGAAGTCCGCGGGCCTGAGCTTCGCCAAGCACGCCGTGGCCGTCACCGGCGAAGGCAGCGAGCTGGACGAGGTCGCCGTCAAGGAGGGCTGGCTGGCGCGGTTCCCGATGTGGGACTGGGTTGGGGGTCGCACGAGCGAGCTCGGACCGGTCGGCCTGCTTCCCGCCGCCCTGCAGGGGCTGGACATCCGCGGCCTGCTCGCCGGTGCCGCGCGCATGGATGAACTGACGCGCGCGACGGACGCCCGTCGCAACCCCGCCGCCCGGCTCGCCCTCGCCTGGCATCACCTCGCCGAAGGCCGTGGCTCCAAGGCGATGGTCGTGCTGCCCTACAAGGACCGACTGCTCCTCCTCTCCCGCTACCTGCAGCAGCTCGTGATGGAATCGCTCGGCAAGGAGCTCGACCTGCGTGGAACGAAGGTCAACCAAGGCCTCACGGTCTATGGCAACAAAGGCTCGACCGACCAGCACGCCTACGTGCAGCAGCTCCGCGACGGCGTGGACAACTTCTTCGCCGTTTTCATCGAGGTGCTGAATGACCGCGCCGGCGCCTCGCCCGAAGTGGAGCCGGGCGTGACTTCGGGCGATTACCTCCAGGCCTTCCTGCTGGGCACGCGGGAGGCGCTCACCGGCGGAGGCCGGGCCAGCGTCACCATCACCGTGGAACGCGTGGACGCGCGCACCGTGGGCATGCTCATCGCGCTCTTCGAGCGGGCGGTGGGGCTCTACGCCTCACTGGTCGGCATCAACGCCTACCACCAGCCCGGGGTCGAAGCCGGCAAGAAGGCAGCCTCAGCGGCCCTGAGCCTCCGCGCCAAAGCCCTGGCCGCCCTGCGCTCCAGACCCGGCCAATGGATGAAAACCTCGCAGATATGCGGGGAAAACGGGCTTGAAGGGTCGGAAGAGCTGGTCTACAAAGTCCTTCTCCACGTCGCCGCCAACCCCGGCCCCGTGACCGCACGCCTCTCCGAGGATCCGGCGGAAGCGCTTTTCACCCACTCCTGACCCCAGCCCTATGAACAAGAAGCTCAACCTCTTCATCCGGATCTTCGGCATCGTCGCCGCCCTGGCCGCAGGCGCCTTCGCCTACCTGCTGAAGGGCAAGATGGACGCGGCGATGGCCGCCACCGCCTGGGCCGTGGCCGACCCCGAGGTCGGCGCCCGTCCCCAGTTCGACGCCCGCATGACCGACATCGGGTCCAAGGTGAAGCCCCTGCTTGACGCCAAGTCCAAGAAGATCCTCGACCTCGAAGGCAACGTGAAGGACCTGCGCGCGGAGGTCGCTGACAAGACCACCAAGATCGAAGGCCTCACCGCCAACGTGACCACCCTCGAGGGCGAGCGCGCCGAACTCACCCGCAAGCGTGACGAACTGGCCGGCCAGCTGACCGAAGCCACCAGCAAGCGTGACTCGATCGCCGCCGAACTCGACGCGGCCAAGCAGGAGATCGTGGCCGAGAAGCAGAAGACCGCCGCCATGTTCACCAAGGAGCAGATGGAGGAGAGCATCGCCAAGGTGACCCAGGCCGAGGAGAAGTTCGACAAGGCGCGCGGACGCTACGTCCAGCTTTACGGATGGGCCGCCGGCAAGTCCGACACCAAGCCCCCCTACCCCCGCGACCCCCTCGTCGACGAGGCCGCGCCCGGCGCTCCGGGCGCGCCCAGCTTCGGAGCCGAGGGCATCGTGACCAAGGTCATCTCCCTCGACGCCTCGACCGGCCTCGTCGCCTTCTCGGTCGGCGAGCACAGCGGCGTCCGTGCGGACGCCGGCTTCGAGCTGATGGTCGCCGGCGTCAAGGCCGGCAACGTGCGCGTCTCGGCCGCCCGCCCCAACGTGTCCTACGCGCAGATGATGCCGGGCTTCGAACTGAAGCAGATTGGCAACGGCGCGGTCGTGACCCTGGTTCCCTTCGCCGGAGGCAACTGACATGCGCCTCCTGCTCACCCTCATGATCGTCGCCGCCGCGCTCTCCGGATGCGGCACGGTGGAGAAGCGTGCGGATGACACCCTCCCTCAGGCGATGCCGGCGAACTGGCAGGGCGGCTTACCGGGATTCCAGACCCAGGGCTCAGGCTTCCGCTGATGACTGACGGCGAGCCCGCCCCCGCGCAGGCCCGCAGGGGACGCCTGCTCGTCGTGGCCACGCCGCTGGGCAATCTCGGCGACATCTCGCAGCGGGCGCGGGACTCCCTCGCGGCCAGCGACCTCGTGGCCTGCGAGGACACGCGCACGACGGGCAACCTGCTTCGTCTGCTCGGCATCGACGGCCCGCGCCTGCTGGCCTACCATGAGCACAACGAACGCGAGGCGGCGGAGTCGCTGGCGGAACGCGTCCGCCAGGGCATGACGGTCGCGCTCGTGACGGACGCGGGCACGCCGGCCATCAGCGATCCGGGTTTCCGTCTGGTGCGGGAATGCCGCCGGCTGGGCCTCGAGGTGTCACCCATCCCCGGACCCTGCGCGGCGGCGACGCTGCTCTCGGTCAGCGGACTGCCGACCAACGCCTTCCGCTTCGTCGGATTCCTGCCGCCGAAGTCCGCGGCACGGCGCAGGTTCCTCACGCAGGAGGCGGGCGAGGCGGGCGAGACGCTGGTGCTGCTCGAGTCCTGCCACCGGATCGAGGCGCTGCTGGGCGAGATGCTGGAGATCCTCGGGCCCGACCGGGTCGCGTGCGTGGGGCGCGAACTGACCAAGGCGCACGAATCCCTGCGCACGGGCCCTCTGGGAGAACTGGTGCCCGCGACCCTCTCGGGCTCGCTCAAGGGCGAGTTCACCCTGGCCCTGGCCCCTAAGGGGTTCACGCTCTGAGCCGCAGGGATTGACCGGTCGCGGCGCGCCGTCACGCTCCGGGCAAGATGGCGGGATTCGACGACAGCCTGGTCCGTGAATACTTCGAGATGAACGGATTCTTCGTCCGCCAGTCCCGCAAGTACGCCGTCCAGTCCCGGCGGAAGCGCGCGGACGAGGAAGGCGACCTCCTGGTCATCAATCCGGCCCCCCGCCGTGGGAACGAGCTGCCCTTCCAGCTGTTCGGCTCGGACCTGCCGGGACTCTCCGCCGCCGTCGTCGCGGTGAAGGGCTGGCACACGACCAAGGCCGTGACTCCGGCGATGATCCGGAAAGGGGACCTGCTGGAATTCGTGCGCAAGGAGGCGGTGGATGCGGCTAAGGACGCCTTCGCCGACCTGACGACCGAGGACGGCAAGGGGCTCTCCAAGCTGCTCGTGCTGCCCGGCATACCGGCCCAGGAGCCCCAGCGCTCCGAGAGCGTAACGTTGCTCAAGGAGAGCGGCGTGGACCACGTCCTGACCTTCCGCACCATCCTGGAGAACCTGGTGCAGGCTGTCGAGGCCAACCAGAGCTACGCCAAGTCGGACACGCTCCAGCTGCTCCGTCTCCTGCGCATCTACGACATGGTGAAGGTCGCACAGCTCGAGCTGTTCGGAGGGCCGCCGCGATGATCCACCCGCTCGCAGCCGTCTCCGCGGACGCCTCGGTCGACCCCTCGTCGGAAATCGGGCCGTGGACGCTCGTCGAGGGCGGCGCGGAGATCGGCCCCAGCTGCGCGATCGCGTCGCACGCCGTCATCCGGAGGGGCTCTAGGCTCGGCGGCAGGATCAAGGTCGACTCCTTCGTGGTCGCCGGAGGGGACCCGCAGGACCTGTCTTTCGATCCAGCCGTCGAATCGTTCACCGTGATCGGCGCAGGAACGGCGCTGCGCGAGCACGTCACCGTGCATCGGGCGACGCAACCCGGCGGCGCGACGACGATCGGTTCCGGCTGCCTGCTGATGGCGGGCAGCCACGTGGCGCACGACTGCCGCGTGGGCGACAAGGTCATCTTGGCCAACGGCTCCATGCTGGGCGGGCACGTCCAGGTCGGCGACTCGGCCTTCATCAGCGGCGGAACCGCCGTCCACCAGTTATGCCGCATCGGCCCGGGATCCATGGTGTCAGGCAACGCCGTCATCACCGAGGATGTGCCTCCGCAGGTCCTTGCCCACGGTCGCAACGAGGTGTCCGGCCTCAATCTTGTCGGGCTCCGCCGTCGCGGCGTACCGGCTGAGTCGGTCGCCGAGCTAAAGCGCGCCTACCACGCCGTCTACGGCCCCGGCTCCGACTGCGCCAGGCTGGCCGACGAGGCGCTGGCCGCAGGCGAATACCGCTCGCCCGAGGCGCGGGAATTCCTCCTGTTCTTCCTCGGCGGGCGTCGCGGTCGCTTCGCCTCCCCCCGATGACACACCCTCCCATTGCAATCACCTGCGGCGATCCCGCCGGCATCGGACCTGAGATCACGGCCGCCTGGCTGGCCTCGAACCCGGCGCTGGCGGCCGAGACCGTGGCGATTGGCTGCGAGGCCTGGACCTCGACGCTCAAGTCGCCCTCGCTGGCGGTCGGTGACCAGAATCACCGGCCGACACCCGGCAGGCCCGACGAGGCCGGACAGCGCGTCGCTCTGGCCGCGATGGAGGAGGCGGCGGAGGGCGTGAAGATCGGGCGCTACCGCGCGGTCGTGACTGGGCCAGTCAGCAAGGAAGGCCTCGCCGGCATCGGGTTCAAGCATCCCGGACAGACCGAGTTCTTCGCGGCCAAGTGGGGCGGCACGCCGGTCATGGCCTTCGCCGGCGGCAGGATGACGGTGGGACTCGTCACCTGGCACGTCCCGCTCGCCGACGTGCCCACGGCCGTGACGCAGGAAGCCGTCCGCCGCACCGTCCTCGCCCTGCATCGGCTCAAGGTCCGGCTGGGCGTCGCACGCCCCAGGATCGCCGTCTGCGGCGTCAATCCGCACGCCGGGGAGAAGGGACTGATGGGCGGCGAGGACATCGCCGTGGTGCGGCCGGCGGTGGAATCATTGCGCGCCGAAGGCGTCGACGCCGAAGGGCCCTTGCCCGGCGACACCGTCTTCCACCGGCATCTGATGGGCGATTACGACGCCGTCGCCGCCATGTACCACGACCAGGGGCTCGGGCCGCTCAAGTCGGTCGACTTCGCGACTTCGGCGAACCTCTCCCTCGGCCTGCCCTATGTGCGCACCAGCCCCGACCACGGCACGGCCTACGCGCTCGTCGGCACGGGGCGCGCCGACCTTGGGAGCTTCGACTCGGCGGTGCGTCTGGCGCTGCGGCTGACGTCGTGAGGATCGTCTGTCTGCTGGCCTTGGCGCTCGCCTCCTGGTCGGAGGCGGCGACCCGCATCGCCTCGTTCAGCCCTGGCGCCACGCGTACGCTGACCGACCTGGGGGCCGGCGAGGAGATCGTGGCCGCGACCCGCTGGTGTCCGCTGCCGAAGGACCATCCCGCGCCACGCACCTGCGACGCGTTCACCCCGGACATGGAGAAACTGCAGTCGGTTCGCCCGGAACTCGTCATCCTGCCTCGGTTGGCGAATCCGCTCTGGGCGGAGCGTTGCCGCAAGGCGGGATTCCGCACGCTCGTGCTCGAGCCGGAGTCGTCCGCCTCGGTGGCGGCGGACATCATTTCCATCGGCGAGGCCGTCGGAAGAAAGCCGGCCGCCCAAGAGCTGGCCGCCCGGCTCGGCCCGGCGCATCTCGACGCAGGCCCGAGACGCACGGTGGCCGTCATCTGGAGCGGCGTCACCGCCGGCGAGGATTCGTATCTCGCCGGACCGCTCGAGACCTTCGGCTTCACGCTTGTGCCCTCCAAAGGCTCCTGGAACCGGCTCGACTGGGAAACCCTGGCCGCAGCCGACCCGCGGCTGATCATCTGGGTGGAGGAAGCGTCCCAGGACGGGCCTGTCATCAAATCCGAGGCCAAAAGGACTCAGCTGAGCCAAGTCCCTGCCGTGAAGGACGTTATGGCCGTGCGAGAAGGATCGGTCTACGTGGCGCCGAGCGGATCCGAATGGCTGCCGGGATCGGGCCTAGTCAGCCTGAGGGCCAGACTGAGGGATTTGCCCCGCTGAGCAGTCGGGCGGTCGGATTGACAGCAGGGCGCTTGCTTGCAAGATGAAGACTCCAATCCCAAAGCCATGAACACCAAGTTCCTCAAGCTCCTGTCCACCGTCGCCTGCGTGCTGGCGCTCTCCTCCGCGGTCCTCTTCGCCGATGAAGAGAAGAAGAAGGAGTGCCCCTGCGAAAAGGAAAAGCCGAAGGCCCTCGTGGTCTCCGATGACGAAAAGAAGAAGCAATGCCCCTGCGAGAAGGAGAAGCCCAAGGCCGCCGACGAAGAGAAGAAGAAGGAGTGCCCCTGCGAGAAGGAAAAGCCCAAGGCCTGAACTCGTCACATCGCACCTGACCCCGGAGGCGGACATTGTCCGCCTCCGCTGTTTTAAGGTCAGAACGACCAGGCGAGGCCGAGCTCCTGGCGCACGAAGGCCGGGAAATCGACATGGATGGCTACTCCGGAGGCGCGGGCGAAGGCCTCGTCCTCAGGGCTGAACTCCTTGCCACTCCTCACTGCGCAGGCGCGGATGCCCGCGTTGAGCCCGGCCTCCCAGTCCGTGCGGCGGTCACCGACCATCCAGCTGCGAGACAAGTCGAGCCCGTGCGCAGCCCCCATCTCCAGGATGAACCTGGGGCTGGGCTTGCGGTAGGCCGAGGGCTCACCCGGCCTTTCCGGCGCCGCCATCACGGAACGGAACCCGGGGGCCGGCAGGTCAAGCAGCTCCACCATCCGGGCATGACAGGCATGGTACTGCTCCCAGGTGAAGAAGCCGCGGCCGATCCCGCTTTGGTTCGTAAGGATGAAGAGAGCATAACCCTCGTCCATCGCGGCGAGCAGAGACTCCCTGACTCCCGGAATGAGCTCGATCTGCTCCACCCGGCAGGTGTGGTGGTGATCTCGGATGAGATTGCCGTCCCGATCCAGAAATAGGGCTGGTTGGCCTGCCATGGAAGCCCAGCGAACCCGCCTGCGCCCCGGGGAGCAAGGCCAAGGAAAGGGGGCTTGACCGAGGGGGCGGCAGGGGTAGAACCGACCCTCAACCCAGCGCAGAACCATGGCCAACCCGAAACGCAAGCAGTCCAAGCGCCGCAGCCGCCTCCGCCGTGGAGCCAACCAGTTCCGCGCCCCCAAGCTCGTCCGTGACGCCGAGTCCGGCGCCCTCCGCCGTTCCCACCGCGTCGACCCCGTCACCGGCAAGTACCGCGGTCGCCAGGTGATCGAGAAGGCCGCCTGAACGCCGTCGTCGGGCTGAGCCCGCGCGCATGACAGACGAAGCTCCGAAGGCCGGCCATCGCATCGCCCTGGACTGCATGGGCGGTGACCTCGGTCCGTCCGAAGCCGTGGCCGGCGCCGCCCTCGCCGTCAAGGAAGGCAGCATCGGCCCCGCCGACACCGTCGTGCTTGTCGGGCATGAGGACAATCTCCGCCTGCTGGCTCAGGAGCATCGCGCCTTGCGCGGCCCGCGGGTGGAGTTCAGGCACGCCCCGGGCATCGTCTCTCCCGACGACGCGCCGATGGCCGTCCTCAAGTCCAAGCGCGACTCCTCCATGGTGATCGCGCTGGAGATGCTCAAGGAGGGCCGGGTCGACGCGGTCGTCTCGACCGGCAACACCAAGGCGCTCGTCGCCGCCGGCACCATCAAGGTCAGGCCGATGGAGGGGGCGGAGAGGCCGGCCCTGGCCGCGATCATGCCCCGCCGCGAGGGCCACTTCATCATGCTGGACGTGGGTGCCAACCCGGAGGCGACGCCCGAGCATCTCGTGCACAACGCCGTGCTCGGCTCCATCTACGCGCAGAGCTCGCTCGGCATCGCCCGTCCGCGCGTCGGCCTGCTCACCGTGGGCACCGAGGAGGGCAAGGGCGGCCCGCGCATCAACCGCGCGCACGCGCTGCTCAAGGCCATGGGTGACCGCATCGAGTACGTCGGGCCCGTGGAGGGCTTCGACGTCTTCGGGGACGCCTGCGACGTGGTGGTCACCGACGGCTTCACCGGCAACCTCATCCTCAAGACAATCGAGGGCCTGGTGTACATGCTCCGTGACCTCGTCGGCAACAAGGTGAAGAGCAATCCGGTCTATCTCGCGGGCGGCGTCGCCATGTTCCCGCTGCTGCGGGAGCTTAAGGGCAAGCTGAAGCCGGAGCGTTACGGCGGAGCGCCCCTGCTGGGACTCAGCGGACTGGTCATGAAGGCGCACGGCTCGAGCAACCGCCAGGGCATCGCCAGCGCCATCCGCCTCGGCTCGGAGGCGCTCGGTCACGGCGCCGGCCGGCGCATGCGGACCGGCCTGGCCGAGGCCAACGCGGTGATTTCCTCGACTCCCGCGGAGTCCTGAGGATTTTGGTTCCCTTCCGGGCTCACCGGGGCTTATTTCGGAGGGCGATGAGCAGCGCGCCTTCCGTCTTCATGCGGGCCATCGGGGTCCACGCGCCGGAGCGACGCCTGACCAACGCCGAGCTTTCCGCCCGGATGGACACTTCGGACGAGTGGATCAGGACCCGGTCGGGCATCGCCGAGCGGAGGATCGCCGGGCCTGGCGAGAACCCCTCCGCAATGGGTGCCAAGGCGTCGGCGCAGGCCCTGGAGCGCGCGAACCTGCGCCCCGAGGACATCGACCTGCTGGTCGTGGCCACGATGACCCCCGACGTCCCTTTCCCCGCCACCGCATGCCTGCTCCAGGCCAAGCTCGGGCTGCGCCGGGACATTCCCTGCTTCGACGTCTCCGCGGCCTGCTCGGGCTTCATCTACGCCACCCAGGTGGCCTCCGACATGATGCGATCCGGGCCGTACCGCCGGGCCCTCGTCGTCGGCGCCGAGAAGCTCTCGAGCGTCGTCGATTGGCAGGACCGGTCGACGTGCGTCCTCTTCGGCGACGGCGCCGGCGCGGCCGTGCTTGAGACGACCGAGGAGAAGGGCGTGGGCCTGCTCGGCAACCTGCTTGGGGCCGACGGCTCCAACGCGGAGCTCCTGCATTGCACCCACGGTGGATCCGCCGAGCCGGCCACGGAGTCCTCCGTGCGCGAACGCCGCCACTGCCTGCGGATGAACGGCAAGGAAGTCTTCAAGCTCGCCGTGCGCGTGATGGCCGACGCCTGTGAACGCGTGCTGGACAGATGCGGCGTCAACTCCGACCAGGTCGCCTGCTTCATCCCCCATCAGGCGAACATCCGCATCATCGAGGCGGTCGCCGAGCAGCTGAAGGTCGGCATGGACCGATTCCCCTGCAACCTGGACCGGTTCGGCAACACCTCGGCAGCCTCCATCCCGCTCGCGCTCGAGGAGGCCTGGAGGAACGGCCGCATCCGTCACGGCGACCTCGTGCTCCTCGTCGCCTTCGGCGCGGGCCTCACCTGGGGCGCGACCCTTCTACGCTGGCATGAACCCAAAAACTGACACCCTGGTCCTCCTCGTCCTGGCAGCCCTCACGGGCGGCCTGGAGGCCGCCGAATACGTACGCGAGGCCGGACGCTGGCGCGTCAAGACCGGCCAGCCTAAAGCCGACGAAAAGGTCGTCCTTGCCAAGATGGACGAGGCCTCGGCCGCGCAGGAATCCGGCGACGTCGGCCGGGCCGCCGACGTCTGGGAGCGCATCGCCGACGCCGAGATCAACGCCGAGTCGGCCGGCCGCGCCCTGGTCGAGCTCGCGCTCATCCGGCTGCGGGAGGGGCGCTATGACGACGCCTCGGCATTCATCGCAAGGGTGGCGGCAAAGCATGGTTCCTTCAGCCGCTTCGACGAGGCCGTGAAGGTCCAGTTCGACATCGGGGCCGCCTATGCGGCCGGAGAAAGTCGCCGGCTGGGAGGCTGGTTTCCCTGGTTCAGCGACCGTGGCGCCGCCTTCGCCGAGTGGGAGAAGGCCGTGAAGCTGGCTCCGAACGGACCCTTGGCCGACGAGGCGCTGATCCGGGCCGCCCGGCTCGCCCTGATCCTGGAGGACACGCCGCGCGCCGACGGCGTCCTCGAACGCCTGATCAGCGACTACCCTTCGTCACCGCACATCCCCGAGGGCCTCGAGCTTCTCGCCCGCCTGCGCAGCTCGGAATCCCTCGGCGCGGCCTGGGATCAGGCCGCCTGTCTCGAATCCGCGGAACATTGGCGCACGATCGTGGAGCAGTTCCCCTCCGACCCCCGCGCCAAGGTGGCGGCGGAACAGGTCAGGTCGCTGCGCGACCGCGCCGCCCGCTCGCGGCTCCTCATCGCCCAGTTCTACTGGCGCAGCCGGAACAATCCCGATGCGGCGAAGCTCATGGCCAACGCCTGCCGCACCGTCGCCCCAGAATCCGACGCGGCCAAGGAGGCCGAAGCGCTTATCGCGGAAATCGACCGGCTCGGCGAGCCGCCCCACACCCTGGCCGACACGGTGCTCGGCCCCTACCCCAGGCCCCGCAAGGCCGGCGAGGCCAAGCCCGTGACGGTGGGGGAAGGCCTCGACTCCCTCGGCTTCCGCAGCGAAGGCGCCCGGCCGGTGATCGACAACGAGCGACGCTGATGCGCTCCCGGCTGTCACTCGCGCTCCTGCTGCTGACCGGCTGCTCCGCCTACCGACTGGGCGGCCCCCCCGCCCCCTTCAGGACCATCGAGGTCGTCGCGGTGCACAACGCCACCTCGCGCACGGGCGTGCACGCGGCGCTGCACACCCGCCTCGCGGAGGCGTTTGCGATGGACCCGCGCGTGCGCCTCGGACCGGGAGGCGCGCGCCTCGAGGCCGAGCTCGTCACCTTCCGTCGCGAAGCGCTCTCCGCACGCGTCGACGACGCGCGCGACTTCGCCAGTCATCGCATCACCTACGTGGTGCGCTGCACGCTGACGGCGGAGGGCGGAACCCGGACGATTTTCAAGGACAGGGACTTCACGGGCGTCTACGTCTTCCAGCCCACCGGCGACACCGCGGCCGGCGAGCTCAGCCTCGGACCCGCGGCCTACGCGGACATCGCCTCGCAGGTGCGCGAGGCGGCGCTGTCCGCCTGGTGAGCATGCCGCACCGGATCGTCGCGCCCTCCCTGCTCGCCGCCGACCACGGCGACTTCGCCGCGGGCGTGCGCCTCGTCGAGGAATCCGGCGCGCCCTGGCTGCACCTTGACATCATGGACGGGCACTTCGTGCCCAACATCAGCTTCGGACCGCAGGTCGTGGCGGACCTCCGTCCGCGCACCCGCCTGCACTTCGACGTGCACCTGATGCTCTCGCGGCCCGACCGCTACGTGGACGCCTTCGTGAAGGCGGGCGCGGACCGGATCACCGTGCACGTCGAGGCCCGGCATGACGTCGGCGCCACGCTCAAGGCCATCCGCGCCGCCGGCCTGCCCGCGGGCCTCGCGCTCAATCCGGACTGCGACCCTTCCCGCGCGCTGCCCTACCTGGACCAGGCAGACCTCGTCCTGTGCATGACCGTGTTCCCCGGCTTCGGCGGCCAGTCCTTCATGCACCCGGTGCTCGCCAACATCCGGACCCTCGCCGCGGAACGGAAGCGGTCCGGCCTCCCCTTCAGGCTCGAAGTCGACGGCGGCATCAACCTTGAGACGGGCGCCCTCTGCCGTGAGGCCGGCGCCGACACCTTCGTCGCCGGCACCGCCTTCTACAAGGCGTCGGACCGGCGGGCCTTCGTGGGCGGGCTCACGGACTAGCCGCGCCCTGCTCGCGCTCCTTGCGGAGCCGGAGCTGGCCGCAGGCGGCCTCGATGTCGTGGCCCTTCTCCCGCCGCAACGTGGCGGTCACGCCGGCCGTGCGGAGCTCCTTCACGAACCGGTCCTGACGCGTGAGCGAGGGGCGCTTCCACGGCAGGCCCTCCACCGTGTTGTAGGGGATGAGGTTGACGTGCGCGTGCAGATCACGGGCGATGGCGGAGAGCCGCCGCGCCTGTTCGAGCGAGTCGTTCACGTCCTGGATGAGGATGAACTCGAGCGTCAGCATGCGGCCGTGCCGTCTGGCGAAGGCTCGTGCCGCGGGCAGCAGCTCCTCGAGCGGATACTTCCGGTTCACCGGCATGATCTGCTCGCGCACCTCGTTGGTCGCGCCATGGAGGCTGATGGCCAGCCGGAAGCCGAGCGGCTCCTCCGCCAGCCGGAGGATGCGGGGGACGACGCCCGAGGTGGAGATCGTGATTCGCCGCGCCCCGAAACCGAACCCCCAGGCCGCATTGGCCGTGCGCAGGGCGGCCATCAGGTTGTCGTAGTTGGCGAGCGGCTCGCCCATGCCCATGACCACGATGTTGTCGAACGAAGCCAGGCCCCGGGATGCGCGCCCCGGATCGGCCTGATCCTCGATGCGGCAGACTTGGACGAGCTGGGAGACGATCTCTCCGGCTGAGAGGTCCCGCTTCCAGCCCTCGAGTCCCGAGGCGCAGAACTTGCAGCCGTAGGCGCAGCCCACCTGGGTGGAGATGCAGATAGTGCGGCGGGACCGGTCCTGGCCTACGCCCTCCATGGGCGCCCGGATGATGACCGTCTCGATCAGGGAGCCGTCCCTGAGGCGCTGCAGCACCTTCTGGGTGACGTCGGAGGCCGTCTTCTTGCCCATGAGCTCGGTGGCCGAGAAATCAAAGGTGGCCGCCAACCAGGCCCGGAGACCTGCGGGAAGATTGGTCATCGCATCCGGAGATTCCGCCCGGCGCCCGTAGACCCATTCCATGATCTGTCCGGCGCGATAACGCGGATGTCCGTCGGTCGCCAGTCTCTCCGCCAGACTGTCGGGGGTTTCGCCGTGAATCGGCGGTTTTTCGGGCTTGAAAGCCATGTCAGGGGAGTCGGGACGGGGGGCGTTGCTCAAGGCCACGGGTGGGGCCGCCTTCCTGCTTGCAAGGGTGTTTTTTTATGCCCACAACCCACTTTTGCAATGAGCAACAAGGACTCCAACCCGCAAGCCGTCAAAGCGCAGCAACTCCAGTCGGCAATCGACCGGACGGCCGGGGGGAAGGAAGCCTTCTGCATCCACCAGACCTGGGGCATCGGCATCATCCGTGCCTACGACGGCGACAAGAAACTCTTCACGGTGGACTTCCCGGAACAGGCCAAGAAGGGCCATGTCATCGACTCCGGGTTCTTCCTGGCCAAGATCGACTTCCTGAACCCCGAGGGCGTCATCGCCCGTGCCTACTCGGAGGCCGGCAAGGCTGCCGTGGCCCAGATGCTCTCCGAGGACCCCGCCGGCCTGGTCAAGGCCCTGCTTGCCGAATACCCGACCGGAGAATGCACTTCCTACGCCCTGGAGTCGGCCCTCGACCGCATCCATTTCGCCTCCCTGAGCGCCGGCAAGGACCGGACCGCCGCCTTCAAGTCTTGGTGGACCAAGGCCCGTGCCGCCCTGCGTCGCGACCGCGCCATCCTAGTCCCTGAGCGGAAAGGCGGGCTTTACGCCCTGCTCGAAGCTCCCAAGGACCTCGGTGAAGACCTGTTCGCACAGTATGAATCCTCCCCGGGCCTCGAGCGCAGGCTCGCCCTGCTGGCCGAACTCGCCGACAGCCCGGCGGCGGAGACCCGTTCGGCCGCCACCGAGGCCAATCTCGCGAAAGTCTCCGCCGACCTCGCCAAGGCCCTGACCGCCGCGTCCGCGTCCGGACGGCGCCGCGAGGGCCTGCCCGCCGCCCTGGTCGGCATCTGGAACCGGGACAAGTTCTTCCGCTCCGCCATCGAGCACGTCGAGACCACCAGCCCGACCGCCTCGGACATCATCGCGCTCTGCAACGAGCAGGACCTCGCCCTGCTTGCGCTCCACATCCCCCACACCAGCGAGAAGATCCGCGCGCTCCTCGACCTCATCCGCGCCCACCATGGCGAGAAGTGGGCGGAGCGAGCCTTCGACCTGCTCAGGAGCCGTGAGCTCGGCGCCGCGAAGAGCGGCTCCGCCAAGCTCGTCTCCGAAACCGTGTCCTACCTTTGCGACGCCGGCCTGACCGCCGAAGTCGCGGCCCGCCTCTCGCAATGGCTGGAGGCCCGCGAGCTCCGCGCCCCCGTGATCATCTGGATCATCAAGAACCGCGACTCCCGCAAGTACGCCGAAATCGTCGGTCCGCTCGTCGGCCCCTCGCTGCTGGGCGCCATCCTGTCCTCCATCGACACCGAGGCCCTCGAGTCCAACTCCTCCGCCCGCATCCCGCTGGCCTACGAACTGGTGAAGGACCAGCATCTGATCGGGCACCTCATCACGCCCGCGGGAGGCGTCCGGGCGGACACCGAGACCATCTGCGACCTCGCGCGCACCCTGCGTGACAGCCAGGGCTTCGACGACCTGACCCGGCTGAAGCTCATCAGCCGAATCGCCAAGATCGAGCCGCTGGTCCAGCGCCTGACCCAGGGCAAGCGCGGAGACGAGGAGTCCGCGGAGAAGGAGCTCGTGGTCTCCGAATCCAGCAAGGTCGAGAAGGAACGCGAGCTGGCTGACATCGTCCAGAACAAGCTGCCGGCGGTCAAGGAGGCCATCCAGGTGGCCAAGGAGCACGGCGACCTTCGTGAGAACTCGGAATACAAGATGGCCCGCCAGGACCATGACACCCTTTCCGCCCGCAGGGCCGAGCTGGAGGCGCTCCTCAAGAAAGTCCGCGTGACCGACTTCAAGGAGGCCAAGCCCGACGTCATCGGCATCGGCTCGACGGTGACGCTGGAGCGCGGCTCCGACAGGATGCGCGTGACCTACGACATCCTCGGCGCCTGGGACGGCAGGCCGGAGGAAGGCGCCCTCGCCTACATCTCCCCGCTGGCCAAGCAGTTCCTCAACCATCGCACCGGCGATTCCTTCGCAACCAACATCAAGGGGCGGACTGAGAACTGGACCGTGCTGTCCGTCGGACGCTGGGTCGACAAGCGCTGAGCGGCCGGGCTTACGCTTTTGACACCGCGGCCGCAGGCCGACAGAAGCAAGCAACCCGATGCCGTCCCCCTGGGAATCATTGCGCCTGCTAGCGGACCCCACGCGCGCCAGGATTGTCGCCCTCCTGAGGCGCGCCGAACTCGCCGTGGGCGAGCTCCAGGAGGTCCTCTCCATGGGCCAGTCGCGCATCTCCACGCATCTCGCGCAGCTCCGCAAGGCGGGCCTCGCGGAGGACCGGCGCGACGGCAAGCGCACCTACTACTCGCTGGCCCACGGCCTGCCCGTCCGGGTGTCGTCGCTGGTCGAAGCCGCCTGTGAAGCGGCCTCCGGCGAGCCGCAGTCCGCCGCCGATCTGAGGGCCCTGGGCAGGATCGTCGAACGCAGGCGTCGCAAGGCCGAGCAGCACTTCGACCGCGTGGCCGGGAGGCTGGGCAAGCACTACTGCCCGGGCAGATCCTGGGAGGCCGTCGGGCAGATGCTGCTGCTCCTGACCCCCAAGGTGCGCATCGCCGACCTCGGGGCCGGCGACGGCACCCTCTCGCGGCTGCTCGCCCGGGGCGCGGAAAGCGTCCACTGCGTGGACAATTCCCGGCGCATGGTGCAGGTCGGACGCGCGCTGGCGCGCAAGGAGCGGCTGGACAACGTCACCTACCTGCTGGGCGACATCGAGAAAGTGCCGCTTCCCGACGGCAGCGTGGACCTGGCGCTGCTCAGCCAGGCGCTGCACCACGCCGAGAATCCCAGGCAGGCCCTGGCCGAAGCGCACCGCATCCTCCGCACCGGCGGTCGGCTGCTCGTCCTCGACCTGAAGGCCCACAAGTTCGAGAAGGCGCGCGAGATGTACGCCGACCGCTGGCTCGGTTTCCAGGAGAACGAACTCTGCGACTGGATCGAGGAGGCGGGCTTCCGCGAGGCGTCGGCCCGCGTCGTGGCCCGCGAACCCAAGGAGCCGCATTTCGAGACCTTGCTGGCGACAGGAGTCAAGGCGGGTCGGTGAAGTTATTCACAGTCCGACGGGCCTTGCTGGGGGCTTATGGCTTGGCATTCATCAAGGGGAAGGGTTACTTTGGAAGCCCCACCCCAAGGACCCTTAAGAACCATGACGGCCCACACCGAATCGCGCACCTATCGCCTGGCCAGAGCGGCCATCCTCGCCGTCCTGATCGCCATCGCCCCGGCACCCTCGGCCTTGCGCGCGCAGGCCGCCGGCGCGGTCGTCGGAGCGGGAGCGAAGGCCGAAGAAGACCCCGTGGCGGCGCTCTTCAAGGAAGCCGAGCTGCTCTACGACGCCAAGAAGTACCGCGAGGCGCTGGAGAAGTACGTGGAAGTCGAGAAGAAGGCCCAGCAGGCGGCCGACATGTACAAGGCCGTCATCTCGTTCCGCAAGGCCAGCTGCTACTACTTCATGAAGGACTGGCCCCGGACCGAGGTCGAGTTCACCTCGTTCCTGGCCAAGTTCCCCAAGGGCACGCAGGACTTCTTCGACGCCGACAACCGCCGGGGCGTGGCGGAGCTGACCCTCATCGAGTCTTTCTCGAACCAGGGCAAGTGGGACGAGGCCCTGGCCCGCCTCGAGAAGATCCGCAACAGCGTGACGGAGCGCACCGAAGTACGCGTCAACGCCTTCGCGCTCTCGGCCAAGATTAGCGTCGACCGGGCCAAGTCCGGGACCGAGGAGGTCAAGAAGGCCGGCTATTCCCAGGCGATCGGCTTACTCCAGCAGGCCATCGGCGAGGGCGTGAACACGCCGGAACGCCGCGAAGCGGCGATCCAGCTCGTCGAAATCTACACCAAGCTCGGCCTCGCCAAGGAGGCGGAGCAGCTCAAGGCCAAGGTGGACGCCTTCAAGACCGGTTCGCCGGCCGACCTGATCAGGTCGAACTTCCAGCTGCTCAGCATCGGCGACGCGCGCTTCACCTCGGCCGACTCCGCGGTGGACGAGGCCGCGCGGGGCACGCTCTACCGCCAGGCCCTGGCCAGCTACCAGGGTACGATGCGGTCGGCCGCAGTGGCGCGCGACCTCGCGAAGGCGATCTCCGCCAAGGAGGAGGCGCTGGAGGCGCTCACCAAGGCCAACCCCAAGCCGAATGACGAGATAAAGGTCCGCCTCGAGCAGGCCAAGCAGGACCTCGAGGGGTTCCGCAAGATCGACACGGACTTCAAGGCCAACAAGGACTACGACGCCGTCATCTCCTACCGCATCGGACTCTGCCTGCTTGAGCTCGGCCGGCCCTGGGAGGCCTTCGTGGCCCTCAAGGACATCTTTGAACGCAACGCCGGCTTCTCCCGCATCACCGGAGCCTATTACTACTACGTCATCACCCTGCGCCAGATGGGTCGCCGCGACGAGGCCCAGAAGGTCTGCAAGGAGTTCCTGCAGAAGTTCCCCAAGGCGGACGAGACCTCGCCGGTCGCCATCATGCTGGGGGAGATCTCCCAGGACAACGAGGACTACAAGGAGGCCATCAACCACTACAAGTGGGCCCGGGAGAACGTCTCCAACCTCTCGCCCGACGCCGCCATGGAGCTGGATTTCCGCATCGCGGCCTGCCAGTTCTCCCAGTTCGAATGGGACGAGGCCCGCAAGGCGTTCGACGCCTTCTCCGCCAAGTACGAGCGGTCCCCTGTGCGCCAGCAGGTCCTCTACATGACCGCCCTCTGCTGGTTCTACCAGGGCAAGTACAAGGAGACTAAGGAGGGCTTCGACAAGTACCAGGCCGAATACCCGAAAGGCATGTTCATCCCCGACGTCCGCTACCGTCAGGCCATCGTGCGCTTCGGGGTGCAGCCGCCGGAGACCGAGGAGACCATCCGCATGTGCGAGGAATGGCTGAAGGACTACGCGAACGACAAGTCCGACGAGATCCAGGTCCAGCTGCCGGACGTGCACACCCTGGTGGGCGACGCCAACATCCGCCTCGCCGAGGGCTTCGACAAGGCCATCCGCGAGGCCGACCTCGTCGTGCGCGCCGCGCAGAGCCCGGCGGTCCGCGCCCAGGCGCTCGCCAAGAAGAATGAGATCGAGAAGCAGAAGGAGGCCTTCACCGCCAAGGCGATCGAAGCCTACGTCTCCGCGGCCAAGCTCGGCCGGCGCAACGCGAACGCCCTGGAATTCGTGCTCCGTGAGCTCAACAAGATGCTGCCCGGCCGCGGTGAGCACCGCCGCATGCGCGAGCTCTACATGGAGCTCTACAACTGGGACACTAAGGACCCCAAGGCCCTCACCTATCTCTACGAGGTCATCCGCGCCACCGAGCGCATGGGGGACCGCAAGGAGTTCGGCGAGCGCTCCGAGGAGATCCAGAGGAAGTTCAGCGGCGAGCTCGCGAAGGCCCGCCTCAAGGTGGACCAACTCGAGCGGGCGACGCCCCCAGTCCAGCCCGCGATCGACGCCGCCAAGAACGAGGTCAAGGCCCTTTCGGCCAAGCTGGCCGACGAGCTGGCCGTGGTCGAGAAGGAACGCCAGGCCGCGATCGCCCGCGCTAAGGACAACGCCCTCAAGATCCTGTCCGACGCGGTGGCCGAGAACATCAACGACCGGCGCCAGGAAGGCGCCGAGAAGCTCATCGGCTTCCTCGCCGAAAAGCTCGCCAAGAAGGTCAAGCGCGTCCGCCCCGGGGCCAAGCCCGAACCCGGCGCCTACACTTCCGCCGACGCCGAGGTCGAGATGCGCAAGCTGCTCCGCCTCGACGAGAACAAGGACTCCCTCGTGGCCCAGGCCCGCGGATTCTACGCGCTGGGACAGCTCGCAGTGTACACCCGCGAGCCGGCCAAGACCGAACTGAACTTCAGCAAGATCGCCGCCAACTACAAGGCGGACGAACTCAGCCCGACCATCCTCGCGGTCGTCGGCGACCACCTGCTCGAGAAGGGGGACCTCGCCAAGGCCGAGACCTACTTCGCGGCCATCCTCACCGTGGCCCGCTCCTCGGAATACGCCGACTACGGCTACGCGGGCCAGGCCGAAATCCAGCTGCGGCGCAAGAAGTTCAAGGAGGCGCTTGCGCTCTGCGACGAGGCCATCGAGGCCCGTGCGCTCATGTCCAAGGAGCTCAACGTGATGTTCATCCGCGCCCAGTGCCTGGCCGAGACCCAGAAGTACGACGAGGCGAAGAAGGGCTTCGAGGAGATCGCCAAGACCAAGGAATGGCGGGGTGAAAAGACCGCGGGCTCCCTCTACTGGCTGGGCATAATCGAGGAGCGCCAGGGACGGCTCCCCGAGGCCCTCGCGTTCTACCGTCGCTGCTACCAGGGCTGGAAACGCTACGAGAGCTGGTCCGCCAAGGCCTACCTCGGGGCGGCCAAGATGCTCGTGAAGCTCAACCAGCGCCCCGACGCCAAGGTCCTGCTCACCGAGATGCTGTCCAAGGACCGCATCAAGGAAACCCCTGAGGCCGACGAGGCCAAGAAGCTCTCCCTCACGCTCTGAACGCCATGCGCAACCTCCGCACCCTCCTGCCCGCCGCACTCCTCGCCGTCTCGGCCTCGGCCCAGACCTTCGTCATCCGCAACGAGCGGTGGGAGGTGAACGACCCCTTCAAGATGGACACGACGTCCATTCCCCCGAAGCCGCTCGTAGACCCGAAGAAGGCCACGATCAACCAGGTCACCGGCTCCGTCCAGCGCACGGTCCTGCAGGGAGGCATCGAGGTGACCAACTCGCGCAAACTCTCGGAGGTGACCCAGGTCATCTGGCCGGAGATGCCCCGGCTGGTCGAGGCCCGCGCGTTCGTCAACCGAGGCGATCCCGCCAAGGCCCTGGACAACGTGGAGGCCGTGATCAAGCTGTTCGAACCGCTGAAGAAGGTACCGGGCAGCCTGTGGCTCGACGCGACGGTCATCAAGCTCGACGCCCTCGACCGGCTCAACAACGACGCCGCCCTGGGAGGGTTCCTCGACACGCTCGAGAAGGACGAGGCCGCCGCGCTGCCCGAGCTGGCCACCAAGATCCAGCTCTCGCGCCTGCTCCAGCGCTCCCGCCGCGGAGACCATGAGGCGGTCATCCGCGAAGCGGACGAACTGATCGCCAAAATGGACGACGCCGGGGTGCTCGCCCGCCTGCACATCGTCAAGGGCGCCTCCCTGCTCGCCACCCGCAAGTATGAGGCGGCGATGAACGCCTACCTGCGCGTGCCGGTATTCTACGGCACGGAGCAGGACCAGGTCCCCAAGGCCCTGCTCGGGGCCGCCCAGGCCTTCCGCGGCATGGACGGGCCCGCCGTCCGCGAACAGAAGCTCGAGGAGACCTCCTTCCGCTACCTCCGCGACATCCTGGTCACCTACCCGGTCTCCAAGGAGGCCGACGAGGCCCGCAAGATCCTCCCCAAGGAGGAGATCGCCAAGGCCGAGGCCGAGCTGAAGAAGCTCGCCACCGCCGGCCTGCTCCCCGACGGCGCGGCCATCAAGAAGGCCGCGGTGCGTCCCGAGGACGACCAGTCCGCGAACCGCTAACTGTCCTTGCCCACCTCCCGAACCCCTCCTATACCAACCCGACATCCCCACGTCAGACTCATGAAGACGAACCTCCGATCCCTCCTCTCACCCGCTCTGGCGCTCGCGCTCCTGACCGCCTTCGCCGGCGCCCAGGAGGCGGCGCCCGCCGCCGCGGCCGCCGCGGCCGCCGCCCCCGCGGTGCACAAGAAGACCCTCATGGACCTTTTCCATGAAGGCGGCTGGGTCATGTACCCCATCGCCCTCGCCTCGGTCTTCATGATCTGGTTCATCGTGCAGGGCTTCATCAGCACCAGCCGCAAGCGCCTGCTGCCCGTCGAGCACGTCACCCAGCTGCGCGAGCTCTTCAAGGCAGGCAACTACGTGGGCGCCTACGCCTTCGCCAAGTCCAACGCCTCCCCGATCTGCGACGTTGTGCGCGCCGGCGTGGCCCTCTCCCCGGACGGCAAGAACATGACCGAGGAATCCATCGTCTCCGAAGTCACCCGCGTCCAGGGCGACCTCATGGGCAACGCCTCCTACCTCTCCGTGATCGGGGTCTGCACCCCCATGATCGGCCTCACCGGCACGGTGACGGGCATGATGAGCGCGTTCGAGACGCTCAGCTCCTCCGGCGTGGGCGACCCCTCCAAGCTCTCCGGCGCGATCGGCGAAGTGCTCGTGGCCACCGCCTCCGGCCTCTTCATCGCAATCCCGGCGTTCATCGCCTACTACCTGCTGCGCAACCGCATCACCAACGGCATCCACGACGTCCAGGAAGTGGTCGGCGGCATGTTCCGCGCCTTCCCGTACGACGAGGTGGCCGGACACAAGATCGGCGACGAGGAGATCTACGCCGGCAAGCCCGACTGGAACGCGGCCTCCGTCACCCAGCCCCAGGGCTGAACGTCCACCCCCTGAACCCCCGGGACACCCAGCACCATGGCAGGCGGAGGCGGAGGCGGAGACGGAGAGCCGGAATTCCAGGTCGCGCCGATGATCGACGTGCTCCTGGTGCTCCTCATCTTCTTCATGTCGATCACGTCCTCGCAGGTGCTCAAGGTCGACAAGAATATCTCGCTCCCCGTGGCCAGCCACGGCGTGAAGCGTGACGACAAGGCCGCGGCAGGACTGATCAACATCTCCTGGGACGCGACCACGGGACAGGCGAGGTACAAGCTGGACGACCGGGAGCTCGACCCGAACGACAAGGACGGCATCTCCAAGGAGCTGGAGCGCCGCAAGGGCGGCAACGAGAAGTTTCGCCTGCTGATCCGCGCCGACCGCAACTGTCACGCCAAGTACATCTCGAAGGCCCTCGAATGGGGAGCCGAGGCCGGCATCGACAACATCGCCTTCTCCGGGCTCAACCGCGAGGAATGAGACCATGAGACAGGCTAAGCAGGAGGCCCAGGCCGACGCAGGATTCCAGATCGCCCCGATGATCGACGTGGTCTTCGTGATCATGCTCTTCTTCATGGTCATGGCCGGCGCGGTCAAGGTGGAGCATGAGCTCAAGACGACGCTTCCCGGCAACGCGGAGACCGCCCAGGAGACTGAGCTGCCCGACGAAGTCACGATCGGCATCTCGGAATCCGGCGAAGTCACCCTCAACGAGGACCCGCTGGGCGCGCCCCAGGACAAGGTGCTCGAAGGACTCTACTCCCAGATGGTCCAGATGCGTAAGGCGGCCGAACAGGCCAAGACCAAGATGCTCATCACGGTCCAAGCCGAGGAGGCCGCCCGCTACGAGCGTGTGATGAACGTGCTCGACGTGCTGGCCCGTGCGGAAATCACGAACGTGACGTTCGCGGTCTCGGAGACGGAGTGAGGGTCCTGACGGTCGCCCACGACAAGGCCGGCTGAAGCCGGCCTTCTTCTTTTCAGGCGCGGCCGGCTTCCGAGAGCAGCACGTCGCGCAGCGCGTCGAAGTCGTTGCCGACCTTCAGCGGCGCCGGGGGCGGAAGCCCGCCCGGGAAGCGCGAGACGGAGGCGTCGCCGAAGGCCTCCCGCAGTACGTCGGGGAACTTGGCCGGATGCGCGGTGCCGAAGACGACGGCCTCGTCCGGAGCGCCGGGCGAGGCCAGCAGGTCCTCCGCGGCCTTCCAGCCGACGGCGGTGTGCGGGCACATGACGTAACCGCCGGCCGCGCGGACGCGACGCATGGCGTCAAGGGTCTGCGCGTCATCCACGGTGACGGAGGCAACCGCAGGACCTCCCTCCCGCCACGCCAGCAGACGGTCGAGGTTGTTGGGCGACCCGATGTCCATGGCATTGGAGAGGGTCGGCGCGGAACGGCGCGGGCGATAGACGCCGGTACGGAAGAGCTCGGGCAACGGGGAGTTGACGTTGGTCGCGGCCACGAGCGCCCTCAGGTCGAGGCCCATGCGTCGCGCGAGCTGGACGGCACCGACGTTGCCGAGGTTGCCCGAAGGCACGACGACCGCCATGGAACGGCCGGCCGGTACCAGACGGCGCGCATGGAAGGCGAAGGGCACCTGCGCGATGAGCCGCACGGGGTTGATCGAGTTGGCGGTCAGCAGCGGCTCGCCGCGGCGGAGCGACGCGTCGGCCAAGGCCCGCTTCACGAGGGCCTGGCAGTCGTCAAAGGTGCCGTCGACGGAGAGCGCGACGACGTTGGCCCGCCGTCGCGCGATCTGCGACTCCTGCACGGGGCTCACGCCGACGCGGGGGTAGAGCACGACGGCACGGACGCCGGCGACGCCGTCGCAGGCCTCGGTGACCGCCCCGCCGGTGTCTCCGGAGGTGGCGGCCAGGATGGTGAACCGGGGATGCTCGGCGGACAGCACCCGGGCCGTGACGCGGACGAGTAGCCTGACCGCGAAGTCCTTGAAGGCGGCGGAAGGCCCGTGGAAGAGCTCCAGCACCGAGGCACGGCCCGCGACGGAAGAAGGCAGTCCCTCGGGCCGCACGAGGGGCGCGGGGAAATTGAAGGACTCCCGACAGAGGTCGCCGAAGACTTCGGCCCCCAGGTCGCGCGCGAGGTAAGGTGCGATCACCGCCTCGGCCAGCGCGGCGTAGCCGGACCGCGCATGGCCGCCGAGGAAGCCGGCGGGAAGGACCGGGATGCGGGCCGGAACCCAGAGTCCGCCGCCCTCCGGCACGGAGGAAAGGAGGACGTCGCGCAGGCCGGCGCGAAGGGAAGGATTCGCGGTGGAGACGAACTCCAGCTCAGGACTCGGAGACGACATGGACGCCCTGGGGATTGATGCGGGAGACGTAAGGAGTCGCCTTCAGCTGGACCGCGGTGAAGACGGCGGCCACCGCCTCGGCGGCGCGGCGGGCCGTCTCCTCGCCCTCGCAGAGCGCGAAGACGCTGGGTCCGGCGCCGGAGATGGAGAAGCCGAGCGCGCCGGCCTCCATGGCGGCCCGCTTGGCGCGGTAGAACCCGGGGATCAGGCGCTGACGGTGCGGCTCCGCGATGAGGTCATGCAGGGAACGGCCGATCAGCCCGTAGTCCGACTTGAAGAAGCCGCACAGCAGTCCGCCGAGGTTGCCGCTCTGCTGGGTCGAAATCTCGAGCTGCACCTGACGGGGCATGATCTCGCGGGCGACCTTGGTCAGCACGACGATGTCCGGATGGACGACGGCGGCCCAGAGGCGGTCCGGGATGGGCACGTCCATAACGTCGAGCTCGGCGTTGGAACGGATCAGGGTGATACCGCCCAGCAGGCAGGGAGCGACGTTGTCGGCGTGCCAGGCGCCGTCTGCGGCGGCCTCGCCGGCGACGACGAAGGGAAGGAGCTGGCGGCGGCTCAGCGGCGAACCGACGAGATGGTTGACCACGAAAGCCCCGCCCACCGCGCTGGCCGCGCTGGAGCCCAGCCCGCTGCCGAAAGGCATCTTCTTGTGGATCTCAAGCTCAACGCCGAGCTCGGGCCGGGCGAGGTGGCGCAGGAGCCCCAAGGCCGCCACGCCGGCGGTGTTCTTGGCCGGATCGAGAGGCAGCCGGCCGTCGTCCCCGGTGATGCAGGTT
The DNA here is from genome assembly GCA_046080425.1 of Verrucomicrobiota bacterium. Lineage (GTDB taxonomy): Bacteria > Verrucomicrobiota > Verrucomicrobiia > Opitutales > UBA953 > UBA953. Next base: position 44,162 of record JBJTTY010000002.1, on the reverse strand, counting down.
ATCCGCAGGCCGGGCTTCGTGGAGAGGCGGGCGACGATCTCATCGCCGGGTCGCTCAATCGCGAAGCCGAGCACGTCGAAGCCGCAGGCGACATTCGCCACGGTGGCGGGTGAGAACACCCGGACTTCTTTCAACGCTGTTTTGGCCATGTTTCCCCGTTTTGGAGCGAGACGGCTGACCTTTCGGGTTGCTCCGCCAAGGGTCAACGGTGAACATGGCGTTTGCACTGTCGCCGATGTCCAACCGTCTACACCAGAACGGGTTCGTGACCGTCGCCGCCGCCTCCCCCGCGCTGCGGCTGGCGGATCCGGCGGCCAACGCCCTGCTTTGCGTACAGGCCCTGGAGAAGGCCGCCCAGGAAGGCGCGGAACTGGTGGTGCTCCCTGAGCTCTGCCTGACCGGCTACACCTGCGGCGATCTCTTCGGGCAACGGACGCTCCTGCAGGGCGCTCTCAAGGCCCTGGGAATGGTCGCCGAGGCCACGCAAAGGCTAGGACTGAGCGCGCTGGTCGGCCTTCCCCTCGAGGTCGACGGCCGTCTCTTCAACGCCGCTGTCTTCGTCTCACACGGAAAGGCGCTCGGCGTCGTTCCCAAGATTCACCTGCCCAACACCGGCGAGTTCTATGAGCAGCGCTGGTTCGCCTCGGCCCGGGTGGCGGGCCGCAAGGAGATCGAAGTCCTCGGCGCGCGCGTCCCCTTCGGGACCGACCTGCTCTTCCGGGCGGCCGACGTCCCCGACTGCGTCGTGGGCGTCGAGCTCTGCGAGGACCTCTGGGCCGTCGAACCACCCAGCGGGGCGCAGGCGCTCGCCGGCGCGACCGTGCTCTGCAACCTTTCCGCCAGCGACGAGCTGCTGACCAAGGCGGCCTACCGGCGCGACCTGGTCAAGTCGCAGTCCGCGCGCTGCCTGGCGGCCTACGTCTACGCCGCGGCCGGCGCGGGCGAATCCAGCACCGACGTGGTCTACAGCGGCCACGGGCTCATCGCCGAGAACGGCGTCGTGCTGGGTGAATCGGAACGCTTCCGGTTCGACCTGGCCCTACTGGTCTCGCAGGTCGACGTCGACCGGCTCACCGCCGAGCGCCGCCGAAACAGCACCTTCTTCGGCACGCCGGCCGACGTCGCTTTCCGCGAAGTCCGCTTCGAACTCGGCCACCCGGCGGGACAGACGCCCCGCCTGCGCCGCAGGTTCAGCCAGCACCCCTTCGTGCCGCCGGACGCCCAACGCCGCGATGAGCACTGCCAGGAGATCTTCGCCATCCAGTCGACCGGCCTCGCGCGGCGCCTGCGCCACACGGGGTCGAAGCACGTCGTCATCGGCGTCTCCGGAGGCCTCGACTCGACCCTGGCGCTGCTCGTCACGCTGGAGGCCTTCGGACGTCTGGGCCTGGACCGCAAGGGCATCGTGGGCGTGACCATGCCGGGCCCCGGCACGACGGCCCGCACGCGGCTCAACGCGCTCAAGCTGATGGAGACGCTCGGCGTCTCGTCCCGGGAGGTCCCGATCGGCCCGGCGGTCGAACTGCACCTGCGCGACCTCCACCATCCCGCGGGCAAGCACGACGTGACCTTCGAGAACGCGCAGGCCCGCGAGCGCACCCAGATTCTGATGGACGCCGCCAACCAGATCGGCGGGTTCGTCATCGGCACCGGCGACCTCTCCGAGGCCGCCCTCGGCTGGTGCACGTTCAACGCGGACCACATGTCGATGTACCACGTGAACATCGGCGTTCCCAAGACCCTGGTGCGGCACCTGGTCTCGTGGGCCGCCCACGCACGGCATGTCGGCCCCGAGCGCACGGTCCTCGAGGACATCGTGGCCACGCCGGTCAGCCCGGAGCTCCTCCCGCCTGGCGCCGACGGCTCCATCGCGCAGCAGACCGAGCTCATCGTGGGCCCCTACGAACTCCACGACTTCTTCCTGTTCCACGTCGTTCGCAACGGCTTCCGGCCGGCCAAGGTGCTCTGGCTGGCGGAGCACGCCTTCGCCGGCAAGCACGACGCCAAGGAGCTGCGCCACTGGCTCAGGACCTTCCTGTCACGCTTCTTCTCCCAGCAGTTCAAGCGTTCGGTCATGCCCGACGGCCCGAAGGTCGGCTCGGTGGCCCTCTCTCCGCGCGGCGACTGGCGCATGCCCTCCGACGCCGAGGCGGCGGCGTGGCTTGCCGAACTGGGCTGACCCTGCATTGGTGTTGGCGTGACGACGCCCGTCCAGACCCACCCCGAAGCCACCGCCGAGCTCCTGCGGACCCTCGGCCCGTCCCGGGTCCTCACGGACGAGGCGACCTGCTTCGCGGCCTCGTTCGACAACATGCGGCTGTCCTTCATGCCGGAGGCGGTCGTGCGACCCGCCGCGGAGGAGGACGTGGGCGTCGTGCTGCGCCTGGCCAACCGGCACAAGGTGCCCGTCACGGTCCGCGGCCGCGGCACGGGCAACACCGGCGCGAGCTCGCCCATCCACGGCGGCTGGGTGATCCACCTCGACCACTGGGACCGCATCGAGATCGATCCGGTGGCTGCGATGGCCAAGGTGCAGCCCGGAGCCATCACGGCCCGGATCAATGACGCCGCGGAGCCCCACGGGCTGTTCTTCCCACCCGACCCCTCCTCGATCAAGCACTGCAGCATCGGAGGCAACATCGCCACCAACGCGGGCGGCCTACGCGCCGCGAAGTACGGCGTGGTGCGCGACCACGTCTACGCGCTCGAAGGGTTCCTGCCCACCGGCGAGAAGGTCCGCTGGGCGGCGCCGCTGCGCAAGTTCGTCAGCGGGCTGAACCTGCGGGACCTTTGGATCGGCTCCGAGGGCACGCTCGGAGTCATCACCTCGGCCACGCTCAAGCTGGTGCCCCTGCCCGCCGCCCGACGCACGTTCCTCGTCGCCTTCCGGACCGACGAGGGCGCGCTCGAGGCCGCCGCGGAGCTCATGCGGCTGCGCCTCAACCCCGCGGTCCTGGAATTCCTGGACACGCAGACCGTGGCCGCGGCGGAGCGTCATCGCGGCGCCCGCGTGTTCACGTCGGCCGAACTGGGCTCGGAGGAGACGCACGCGGTCCTGCTCCTCGAGCTCGACGGCCATCCGGCGGCGCTCGCGGACGACGCGGCCAAGGCCCGGCAATGGATCGCCCGGCAAGCGGCGGCTTCGCGCGAGACCGACGATCCGGCGGAAGCCGAACGGCTGTGGGACATCCGCCGCACCTGCTCGCAGGCGATGTACGCCCTGGGGAACGCGAAACTCAACGAGGACGTGGTCGTGCCCTTCCGCAGCTACGTGCCGCTCATCCGTTACACCCGGGAACTACGCGACCGGCTCGGACTCGCCACGCCGACCTTCGGGCACGCCGCGGACGGGAACTTCCACGTGCACATCATGTACGACCGCGACGACGCGGAACACCGGCGCAAGGCCGAGACGGCCATCCACGAGGTGATGACCAAGGTCGTCGAGCTCGGCGGCGCCATCACGGGCGAACACGGCATCGGCATCGCGAAGTCCCCCTTCCTCCGCCTCCAGCATACTTCCGCCGAGGTGGGAGCGATGCTGGCGGTCAAGCGGGCGCTCGACCCCAACGGCATCCTGGCGCCCGGTCAGATCTTTGAGCCGATGAACGTCTGGGAGCACCGACCGGTGAAGGTCACCCTGCCCTGGGACAAGCACTGAGATGGGCCGAGCCGTCGCCGTATTCGACTGGGACGGGGTCGTCATCGATTCCGCCCGCGCCCATGAGCTCGCCTGGGAGGAACTTGCCGCGCAGGAGCGACTGCCCCTCCCGTCCGACCACTTCGTGCGCGGCTTCGGCAAGCGCAACGAGTTCATCATCCCGGAGATCCTCGGCTGGTCGCGCGACCCCGCGGAAGTCCGCCGGCTGGCCGGCCGCAAGGAAGCGCTTTACCGCGAGCACGCGAGACGCGGCCGTGCCGCCGGCACCGGAGAGATCCGGCTGCTGCCCGGAATCATGGAGCTCACCGCCGGCCTCCGTCGGCTGGGCGTGCCCTGCGTCATCGGGACCTCGACGCCCCGGGCCAACCTCGTGCTTTCCTTCGAGCTCTTCCCCGGTCTCGGCGACGGATTCGCGGGCGCGGTCGCCAACGAGGACGTGACGAAGGGCAAGCCGGACCCGGAGGTGTTCCTCAAGGCCTGCGCGCTCGCGGGCGGCGAACCCGCCTTGTCCTTCGTCTTCGAAGACTCCTTCTCCGGACTGCAGGCCGGACTGTCCGGAGGATTCGTCACGGTGGCCCTCGCCACCACCAACACGCCCGAGGCCCTCGCCGCGCAGAAACCCCACCGCATCGTGAAAGACCTTTCGGAGGTCGATCCCGCCTGGCTCGTCCGGGGACTGCCCCGCTGAGCATGGAGTTCCGCCTGCACTCCGAGCACGCGCCGGCCGGCGACCAGCCCGCGGCCATCGAGGCCCTGGATGCGTCGCTGTTGGCCGGCAACGCGAGGCAGACGCTCCTCGGCGTGACGGGCTCGGGCAAGACGTTCACGATGGCCAACCTGATCGCGCGCCGGCAGCGGCCCGCGCTCATCATCTCGCACAACAAGACCCTGGCGGCCCAGCTCTACGGGGAGTTCAAGCGCTTCTTCCCCGAGAACGCGGTCGAATACTTCGTCAGCTACTACGACTACTACCAGCCGGAGGCCTACGTGCCGCAGACGGACACGTTCATCGAGAAGGACGCCGCCATCAACGAGGACATCGAGCGGCTGCGCATCAGCGCCAGCAGCGCGCTGCTCTCCCGCCGCGACGTCATCGTCGTCGCCTCGGTCTCCTGCATCTACGGACTGGGCTCGCCCGAGGACTTCCTGGCCGCGATGATCCCGTTGCGCGCCGGCATGACGCTGCGCAGGGACGACCTGCTGGCGCGGATGGTCGCCAACCAGTACTCGCGCAACGACGCGGTGCTCGAGCGCTGCACGTTCCGCGCCCGGGGCGAGACGGTGGACGTCTGGCCGGCCTACATGGAGTCGGCGGTGCGGCTGGAGTTCTGGGGGGACACGCTCGAGGGCATCCGCGAGCTGGATCCCGTCAGCGTGCGGCCGGGCCGTCGGCTCGAGAAGTTCGACCTCTACCCGGCCAACCAGTACGTGACGGCGCCGGGAAGGCTGAAGTCGGCGACCGAGGCCATCCGGCAGGAGCTGGAGGAGCAGGTGGCGCGCTTCGAGCGCGAGAACCGGCTGATCGAGGCGCAGCGCATCCGCATGCGCGTGGAGCATGACCTCGAGATGCTCCGGGAGACGGGCTTCTGCCCCGGAGTGGAGAACTACTCGATGCACCTCTCGGGCCGCGCCCCCGGCGAACGGCCCTGCTGCCTGCTCGACTTCTTCCCGGAGGACCGGATCACGTTCATCGACGAGAGCCACGTGACCTGGCCGCAGATCGGCGGGATGTACCACGGGGACCGCGCCCGCAAGGAACGGCTGGTCGAGTTCGGCTTCCGGCTTCCCTCCGCGCTGGAAAACCGGCCGCTGCGTCCCGACGAGTTCGAGCAGGTGGTCGGCCAGACGGTCTACGTCTCGGCCACGCCCGCGCCCCATGAATACGCGGTCTCGAAGGTGGTCGCCGAGCAGGTCATCCGCCCGACGGGCCTGCTCGACCCGGTGATGGAGGTGCGGCCGACGGCGGGCCAGGTCGAGGACGTGATCGGCGAGGCCAAGGCGACGGCCGCGCGAGGGATGCGCACGCTGGTCACCACGCTCACGAAACGAATGTCGGAGGAGCTGACGGCGTTCATGCGCGAACAGGGGCTCAAGGTGGAGTACCTGCACTCGGACATCGACGCGATCGAACGGGTCGAAATCCTGCGCCGCCTGCGCACGGGCGCCTTCGACGTGCTCGTCGGCGTGAACCTACTGCGCGAGGGGCTCGACCTGCCCGAGGTGGGCCTGGTCGGAATCCTGGACGCGGACAAGGAGGGCTTCCTGCGCAGTGAGACGAGCCTCGTCCAGACCGCGGGACGCGCGGCCCGTCACGTCGAAGGGAGGGTGCTGCTCTACGCCGACGTGATGACGCGTTCGCTGACGCGCGCGCTGACGATCTGCGGCGACCGTCGCAAGCGCCAGGAATCCTTCAATCTGAAGCACGGCATCACGCCGAAGAGCGTCACGCGCCGCATCGAGGAAAGTCTGGTCGAAGCCGAGGCCGAGCAGGCGCTGGCGGTGGGCGAAGGGACGGCTGACCGGGACGTGACCGCGGTGCTGGCCGACATGGAACGGGACATGCTGGCCGCGTCCGACGAGCTGCAGTTCGAAAAAGCGGCCGCGCTGCGCGACCAGATCGAAGCGCTCCGCACGGGCAAGCCCGCACCCAAGGGACGGCGTCGGGGGCGGCGCTGATCAGCCGAACCGTCGTCCGAGGTCGGCGTCGGTCCACTCGATGAACGTCCGGCGACCGCGGGGGCAGGAACCCGGCTGCGAGGTGCGGAAGAGCGCCTCGGCCAGGGCGAGCACCTCCGCGTCCGACATGGCGTCGCCACGTCGTCGGGCGCCGCGGACGGCGACCTTGGCCAGCGCTTCGTAGGCGAGCTCGGAGCGACCGAAATCACCTTCGCGTCGGGCCATCTCCGCGAGGAGATCGCGGATGAAGGGCTCCGCAGCGGTGGGCTCCAGCCAAGACGGCAGCGCGGCGACACGCCAGAAGTTCCGGCCATACTCCTCGAAGACGAAGCCGGCCGCGGAGAGGAGGCCGGCCCTCTCCTTCAGGACCGCGGCGGGCAGCGGTTCGAGTTCCAGGGCCATCGGCACCAGCAAGGGCTGGCTGACGGCGCCTCCGGTCGTGAAACGGGCCAGGATGTCCTCGTAAAGAATCCGCTGATGGGCGGCTCCGAGGTCCAGGAGCACGATTCCCGCAGGCGTCTCGAAGACGACCCGGTCCTCACGGACACGGCCGACCAGCCTCCATCCGAGGCGCAAAGGGGCGGCACGAGGAGAATCCGCCCGAGGAACGTGCACGTCGGGAACTGAGGGACCGGGAGCGATGGCCCCCGCGCCGCCGGCCGCCGAGACCACGGCGGACGCCGGAGAGCCCGGAGGGGTCGACGCGACGGAGGCGACGGAGGGCGGCAGGGTCTCGACGGGCAGTCCGTCGCCTCCCCGCGCGCGCAAGGCGGCGAGTACGGAGCCGATGATGAAGCCCCTGACCTTGGCCTCATCGCGGAAACGCACCTCACGTTTGGCGGGATGCACGTTCACGTCGACCCAGGCCGGATCGATCTCCAAGAAGACGAATGCGAGCGGATACCTGCCCTTGGGAATGAGCGTGTGGTAGCTCTCGGTGAGGGCGAAGGCCATCGTGCGGCTGTCGACCGGCCGGCCGTTGACCACCGTGACGAGGTCCTGCCGCGTGCCACGGCTCACGCCGGGCTTGCCGAGCAATCCGGTCAGACGCATGCCATCACGCTGGAAAGGGGGCATGACCGTCACTTCCTCCGCGACCTGCCTTCCCCAGATCTCCCGCACGCGGTCGAGCAGCGGCGCGTCCCCGGGAGAACGGAAAATCTCGCGCCCTTCCTCACGCAGGAGGAAGCCGACGGCGGGATGCGCCACGGCGTAGAGCCGCACGAGCCGGACGATGTGCGCGGACTCGGTCTCATCGGTCTTGAGGAACTTGAGCCGCGCCGGCACCGGGTTGAAGAGGTTGGCGACCTCGATGCGCGTGCCCACGGCCATGCCGTGGTCGCGGACATGGACCGTGCGTCCGCCCAGGACGAGAATCTCGGTGCCCGAGGACTCCCCGGCGGACCGGGTCTGGAGGGTGAAACGGGAGACGCTGGCGATGGAGGGGATCGCTTCGCCGCGGAAGCCGAAGGTGGCCACGCGGTCGAGGTCGGCCGCGACGCGGATCTTGCTGGTGGCGTGACGCAGGAGGCAGAGGGAGGCCTCCTCGGCCGTCATGCCGCGTCCGTCATCCTCGATGACGATCTGCGCCTTGCCGCCCCGGGAGAAGTCGATGACCACCCGGGTCGCGCCGGCGTCGAGGGAGTTTTCCAGGAGCTCCTTGACCACGGCCGCGGGACGCTCGACCACCTCGCCGGCGGCGATTTGGTTGGCCACCCTGTCTTCGAGCACCCGGATCGAACTCATGACCAGACGGAGAGGACCGCCCTCCGGGGCCCGGCGTGGGCTCGTGCGAGTGAGGGGCGCGGCGGCATCGGGACACCTTGGAGCCGCCCCGGGGACGCCGCAAGCCCACGGACCTGCGGTCTTTGTTGCACCCGACGGCAGGTCCGCAAGGGTGCTCCCGTGCCCAACCGCCTGGCCCAAGAGAGATCCCTCTACCTGCGACAGCATGCGGAGAACCCGGTCGACTGGCGCCCGTGGGGTCCGGAGGCCTTCGCGGAGGCCGCAGCCAAGGACAGGCCGCTGCTGATCTCGGTCGGCTACTCCTCCTGCCACTGGTGCCACGTGATGGCACGGGAGTCCTTCGAACAGCCCTGGATCGCCGACCTGATGAACCGGCACTTCGTCTGCGTGAAGGTCGACCGGGAGGAACTGCCCGAAGTCGACAAGCTGATGATGGACGCAGTGCAGATGGTCCAGGGCCACGGCGGCTGGCCGCTCAACTGCTTCTGCCTGCCGGACGGACGGCCCTTCTTCGGAGGCACCTACTTCCCGCCCGAGGACCGGGGCGGAGGCACGGTGCCCTGGCCGCAGCTGATTATGCGGGTCTCGGACTTCTACCACCGCAACAAGACCGAACTGGAGGCGAACGCGGACGCGATCGCACGCAATCTCATCCACATGACGCGCGCCCCCGACGCGGACGGGGCCCCGCCCACGCCGGCGCTGCTGCTGACGGCGGCCAAGGAGATCTGCGCCCGCCACGATGACGAGCACGGGGGCTTCGGTGGCGCGCCCAAATTCCCCTCCCCTCCCACGCTCGGCTTCCTGCTCTCGGTCCGCAACACCGCCGCCGCGGCGGCGGACCGCCCCCTCTCCGCCCGGCTCGACTCCGCGCTGAGCGTCACGCTCGGCGCGATGGCCCGCGGCGGGCTGTACGACCAGGTCGGCGGCGGCTTCCATCGCTACTGCGTGGACCGCACGTGGACGGTGCCGCACTTCGAGAAGATGCTCTACGACAACGCGCTGCTGCTGGGCGTCTACGCCGAGGCCTGGGCGCGCTACCGCGATCCGCTGCATGCCGCGGTCTGCGAGGAGACGGTCGGATGGCTGAGGCGCGAGATGGCTGTCGGCGGCGGCCTGTTCGCCTCTTCGCTCGACGCCGACACGCACCATCACGAAGGCACGACCTACGTCTGGACCCCGGGCCAGCTGCGGGAGGTCCTCGGAGCGGAAGCTGAGGCCTTCGCCGCCGCCTACGGCGTCACGGAGAAAGGGAACTTCGAGGGATCGAACGTCCTGCGGCTCGCCCCGCAGCCGGGGCTTCGTGCGCGCTTCGCGACCGAACGCGCACAGCTGCTGGCCGCGCGCGACCTTCGTCCGCAGCCTGCGCGCGACGACGGACCGCTGCCGGGCTGGAACGCCCTGCTGGCAACCGGCCTCGCCAAGGCCGCCTGGGTCTTCGGCCGGAAGGACTGGCACGCCCTGGCGGCGGAGGCGGCCGCCGGCGCGGAGAAGGCCCTCGCCGCGAGACCGTCCGCGCCCCTGACGGACCACGTATGGACGGCCGAGGCGCTGCTCGCCGTCGCCGCCACCGCGGCCTGGGCCGGCGGCCCGGACGCGGCGAAGCTGAGGTCGGAGGCGACGCACATCATGCGCTCCGCCCGCGGACGCTTCCGCGACCCGATGGAGAAAGGCTGGTTCCTCACCGAGGACGGCAGGCCGGACCTGGCCGTCAGGCAGAAGGACTGGTTCGACAACGCCACGCCGGCGGCGAACTCATCGCTCATCCACGTTCTTTCCGCGCTGGGGACGCTCAATCCGGAGGGCGGATGGGCGGAGGAGCTGTCCGAGCACGCGGGCGCCTACGGCGGCGCCTGCCGCAACGTCCCCGCCGGCGTCGCACACGCCCTCGAAGGCCTCGTACGCGAGGCGACCGGCATGGTCACCATGAAGGCGGCCCCTCAGTCCGACTGGGAATCGTTCCGCCAGGCGGCGCTGGGAGACGCCACGACCCGGCCGCACGCGTTGCCCTGGCGACCCGTCCATCTGATTGCCGAGGAGGCCGCGTCGGGCTGGCAGGTGTGCGTCGGACGCAGCTGCCTGCCTCCCGAAGCCTCCGCAGAGAAGGCCGCCGCGCTCATCTGAACCAATCGGCTCTTGCCCGTCCGCGGGGGGAAGGGGAAAATCACCGGGATGCCCGAAGAGCCCCACTTCGTCTACGGCCAGCGGGCGGAAGACCGGTCCCGAGGCAGGATCTTCTTCGGCCTGATCATCGTCGAGATCGAAGGTTACCGCCAGAAACGCTACCGGCCCGACTGGCGGCGTCTGGCGGTGGCGCTTCCGCTTACGCTCCTGGCGCTCTGGGCGCTCTCCTCCGAGGCCTACCTCTTCAAGGAGAAGTACATCAACGGCGTGGCGACCACGCGACGGTCGGACATGTACCTCTACCTGCCTGACAGCGTGGGCGACTGGGTGGCCAGCAAGTTCATCTCGGCCGAGGAGGCCAGGGTGCGCGCACGGGCACGCCTGCTCACGCCTCCCTCCCGTCCCGGCCGGGACGCGCACCTGCGGCGCAAGGGCGAGTATTACGTCGAGATCGCCAAGGCGGCGCTGGCCCGCCAGGACTACGCCGAGTTCGCCAAGTTCATCGGGACCGGCGCCCAGATGTCCCCCGCCAACCTGGAGGCCCAGCGTCTCTGCGCCGACCTCTTCTTCGCGTTCGGTCGACCGCTCGACTCCTACCAGCTGCTGGAGGAGTCGCTCCAGTTCGCCAAGCGGGACCGCGAATACGTGCGTTACTTCGTCCAGCGGTGCCAGATGATGGACCAGGACGCCCGCGTGATGGCCGCCGCCGACCGGCTGCTGCCCGACGCGGGGCTCTCCGCCGAGGTGCGCGCCGAACTCGAGCTGGCCAAGGCGCAGGCCCTCTTCATCCGCGGGGACTACACGGCCGCGCTCGCCTTCATGCGGGAACGCGGCCTCACCGCCACGGCCGAGGGCTACCTGCTGAACTGCCAGACGCTCTGGGAGTCGGGCGACCGGCCGGAGGCATGGAAGCGGCTGGAGGAGGCCCTGAGCCTGCATCCCTCGGCCGCCCCCCTGCTCGAGATGAAGGCGCGCTGGCACAAGGAGGCGGGCAACCTGGCCGCAGCGCGCGACTGCCTCGAACTCCTCGCCATCAGCGCCCCGACACGCTCCGCGCCCGTCGTGCAGTCGCTCTACCTGCTGCCCGGCGAAGCCAACCGCGCCCGGCGCGAACAGGTGGTCGAGCGCTGCCTGCGCGAGTTCGGCGGACAGGAGCAGGCGATGCTCGACCTGGCGCGGTTCGGCAACGACACCGCCGACACGGCGCTGACGGAACGGATGCTCCGCCATGCGGAATCCCGTCGCTTCCCCAACCGTGAGCGCTTCGTGCTCGTGCATGTGGAATGCATGATCAACGCGGGACGGGTGAGGGAGACGATCCTCACCCTCGATGAGCTGCACCGCCGTTCGGAACGTGAGCAGTGGCTGCCGGAGACGCGGACGGCCTTCGAAGCCCTCCGGGCGGTGGCCTACTTCGCGGACGGGCAGCCCGAGGTCGGCATGATCAACCTGAGGCGCACGCTGGAGAACCCCAAGGCTCCGCCCCAGCTCCTGCTTTCCGCCGCCCGCAAGCTCATCGCGGCCCGGCGCACGGCCGAGGCCGACGAGGTGCTGGTGCGGGCCCACCTGATGAACGAATCCAATCAGGCGGTGCTCATGCAGATCGTGCGGCTGAAACTGGAGACGCCCGCCCTGGCGGGTGACCTGGAGACCTACCTCCGGAGGCTGATGGCCACGCGTCGCCCGCCCAAGGACGTGCTGTCCGAGGCGCGGAGGAAACTCTGGTCCGACGCCTATCTGTTCTCCGACGGCCGCGAGAAGCTGCTCGACGACATCGCCAAGCTGCTTGATTAGGCGCGGTCGGTGATCTCGTAGTAGCCGAGGGAGCCGGTCTTGGTGCCGTCGGCGAGCCAGGCGCCACGGCTGCAACCGCGGTTCACGAGGTCCTCGACCTCGGGAGCGCTCAGCAGCACCGCGGCGGCGGCGATACCCTCGGCTTCCAGCGCCGAAGTCGCCAGCGCCCTCACGGGGCCCTCCGGAACGGCCCGCGTGCCCGACCGGGCGTCGACCAGCGGCCGGTTGCGGCTGGCCAGGGCGTAGCGGCAGAGCCGCATCTCCTTGTCCGGACCGACGCCGATGCGCCATCCGTTGGAATCGCCGGGAGGATCCAGGGTCAGGGTCACCGAGCCGGACGCCATGATGAGGGCCCGGTGCACGCCCCAGGTGTTCTCCAGCAGGTCGGCCATGCGGTCCAGGGCGAAGCCCCGGATGACGGCGCCGAAGTCCAGCCGGCGTCCCGCTCGCACGCACGTGACGACATCGCCCTCGGCGGTGAGCAGGCCTTCACGGTTCGCCTTCATGGCGTCCGCCCAGGCGACGTCATCGGAATCGAAAGGCCGGTCGCCCCGCGCCTTCCAATACTGGAAGAGCGGGCCGGCGGCGCAGTCGAAGGCTCCGCCGGTGTCCTCGCGGAACGTGGAGGAGAAATCCCAGAGGGAACGGAAGTCCTCCGAGGCCTGGCAGGTCGCTCCAGGGCCGAGGGCGTTGACGGCGGCGACCGGACTCCCTTCCGCGTCAGGGGCCAGCCGGGCGATCTCGTCAAGGCGCTGGAACATGGCCTCGGCGGCGTTGCGCGCGTAGACGGCGTCCTCGTCGGCGATGCGGACCCAGAACTTGGATCCCAGGGCGTCATGGGAGAAGCTGTGGATGCTGGGGGTGGATTCCATGCCTGCTCAGGAAGAAAACGTTTCGGACGGCTTTGGCAACCAGCGGCCTATCGCAGCCCGGTCACCTCGAGCTCCGCCTTCACGCCCCCGCCGTCCTGCAAAAGCAGCCAGAACTGCTCCCCGGCCCGCATGCTCAGGGAATAGGTGCGGCGGCCGGGCACGGCCGGGCGGCTGCCGTCCTGCGCCTGCAGGAGCCTGACGGGCGCCCTCTCCGCGCCTTCGAAGTCGCCGTAGCCCACCTGGAAGGCCCGCAGGTAATAGGGCAGCGGCCAGTAATGCCCGCCGTCGACCGCCACGTAGAAAGGCTTTCCGGGATTCGCCCGCTGCCACGAACGCCGGTATTCCGCGATCTCGTGTGCGAGGCCGTTCCCATGGAAGCGCGTGCCCGTGTGACGCTCCAGCACGAGGGCGGATGCGCACACGAAGGCCGTCGCGAGGAACGCCGAGAAGGTCCGACTCAGGACCGACCCCTCGGCCAGCCTGGGCCAGACGACGGCGAGACTGAGGCAGACGGGCAGGAAAAGCAGCCACGGGGTCTTGTAAGGCAGGGCGAGATGAAACAGGAAGCAGCCGACGGCCAGAGCCAGGGGAACGTCCCGGACCGAACGCGGCCCGACGCGCAGGAGTCGCATCACGACCAGGGCCGTCAGCCACAGTCCGACGACCCACCAGTAGCCGGGATTGGTCAGAGCAAGCGTGTCCTCATTGCCGGAGGCCACGCCGAAGGAGCGCCAGAACTGACGGCCCCAGGCCGCGACGCCGTTCATGTCGGTGAACAGCCAGGTCTGCAGGCTCAGCCAGACCAGGGACACTCCGGCGGCCACCCAGGCGGTCCGACGCCAAGTCAGGGTCTCACGGGCGAGGAAGAGCAGCGCCAGCAGGAGGACGCCCAGGTAGGCGGCGGCGGTCACCTTGCAGGCCAGAGCCAGTCCGAAGCCGGCGCCGGCAAGCGCGAGCTTCCACCCTGGCCGCGGATCATCGGCGGACTCCGTCCACAGCAGGATCCCCCAGACGAAGCCCGCCACGAGCAAGGACTCCTGGATGTAATACTGGCCGAAATAACATCCGGCCGAACTCAGGAACAGGATGACGGCGGCCGACGCCTTCAACGGCCAGGAGACGCCGCGCAAGGCGAGAGGGGCGGCGCAGACGAGGAGATAGAAGAGGAACGGGACGAAACGCAGGTCCGATTCGGTGGCGTCATCGAATTTCAACCCGCGCAGGGCGAAGACGCCCCTGGCGGCCAGGGCGAGCGCCGGCCCGTGGAACTTGTCCTGGCTGTCGCTGTAAGCGGCGCCCTCGGCGGCGTCCTTGGCGAGGGACCACTGCACGGCCTCGTCGGCGTGCAACGACGGCGGGGCCATCATGAGCCCTGAGAAAAGCGTGGTCTCCGAGTGCGTCGCCGCACCGACGATGTCCAGCACGAGGATCCAAGCGATGACGCCGGCCGCCGCCACGACCTTCAGGAATGTCCGGAAGATCGGCGACATCGATCAGACGCCGAATCGCTTCTGCAGCGCCGTCTTGATCTCAAGCGGGACGAGCGCGGCCGCCATGGCGCCCTGCCCTTCCCGCCAGGCGTAGACGGTGATCAGGGATCCCTTGGCGACGGGTCGCCCGTCCACCGTGGCCTCGAACGACCAGACAAGCCGCTTGTCGCCGATCTCGGCGGGGGTCAGCGAGACGGAAACGAGATCGCCCCGGTGGACGGGAGCGAGATAGTCGCACTCGACCCTCACCCGGGGGAAGCCGGACGTGCGCCCGCCCTCCTGCCTGAGGAAGGGGATGCCCAGCTCACGGAAGAGGGCCTCCTCCGTGGCCTCGACCCAGAGGAACATCGTCGAGAAATGGACGATGCCTGCGGCATCCGTATCGGCGAACTGGGCGCGATGCTCGGCGACGAACGGGGACATGCCCCTATCCAATCGCAGCCGGCGCCCGGCGCAACCGCCAAGCCTTCAGCGGGCCTTGCGCCGCAGCCAGCCGACCGCGACCGAGCCCCCTCCCGAGGCCTCCACGCAGCGACGCAAAAGGTCCTGGGGCTCCCGTTGAAGGCTGAAGAGGTAGAGTCGGGGGCCTCGGCCGCGGGAGGCCCTCCCGAAGGCCTCCAGCCACGCCGACTGCCAACGGTACGAGGCGCGAACCTCGCCCTTCATGGGCGCATAGGCGCTGTCGGAGTAGACCTGCCGCGGCCCCTTGGGCGTGCGGTGATAGATGCGGACGCCGTCCTGGAAGTCGGAGAATACCACCAGGGCGTCATAGGGCTCGTGCAGCATGCGGTCGATCCAGGCGCCGAGAGAGCCCTTCTCGCAGGCGGGCCGCAGGGACAGGAATGCGGAGCGTCCGGCGGGGGTCAGCGTGGCGGGGTCGGTCATCGTCGGCTCCTCACGCAGCCGGGGCGGATCGCCGGCGAATCCGCGGCCGTGCACGACTCGGTCGTCGAGCCCGACGATACGGGCGCCGTCGAACCGGAACACGTCGGCGTCGGGATACTGGGAACGAATCTCGGCCTCCACCCTCGGGAGATAGGGCCGCATCGAGCCGGAGCAGTCGAGGTAGACCGCGACCTTGGTGGCCCGCATGCGCAGCCCCATCACCGACCTGAACGCGCGCGCCGCCCCGACGCCCAACCCTGCGCCCACGCCGGCAGACGGGCCCGAGCCGAAGCCCTTGCCTCCCGTCCGGCCCGAAAGCGGGGACTCGAGGGCGGACCGTTGCGCCGACGCCATGGGCGCGGGCGGAGGCAGCCTCACCCCGGCGGGTCTGCCCACGGCCGCGATGCGCTTGGGCAGCTTCTTCACCGGAGGCTTCTTCATCCTCTCGACCCGATGAAGAACGGCGGGCGCGGCGCCTCCCCCGGGACCGACGTAGGCGCTTGGCGCGGGACGTCCTTGCTTGGCGGGTTCACGCATCACGATCCAGCAGGCGGCCAGGACGAGCAGCGCATGCAAGGACAGTGAGACCAGCGCGCCGCGCCAGTCGCGTTCACGCCTCGCCCGCCGGAAGAGAAGGTCCGTCACCATCCGAAAAGCATCCCCACGGGGACGCCCGTCCCTCAACCGCAGTACCCTGGGTCGGACAGCTCCCGCCCGGATGGGGACTCCCCCTTGGCGGGACCTTTCAGATTGTGAACGCCTTCTCGGGCGACAGCCTGCCGTCATGCGCCCCGCCCTGCTGCTCACCGCCGTGCTGATGACGTCGCCCCTGACGGCCGCGCCGTTCGAGGTCGAAGCCCGGACGAGGTCCAAGGACCTGAAGGAGGCGCCGTCGCTGCGCCGCGAGTCCATCGAGCCCGCCCGCACCGCCGCCATCGTCTGCGACATGTGGGACACGCACACCTGTCCTGCGGCCGCGGCGCGCGTGGCCGAGATGGCGCCGCGTATGGAGGCCCTCCTCGGCGAACTCAGGAAACGCGGCGCGCTCATCATCCACTGTCCGAGCGACACCATGAAGTTCTACGAGGGCGCCCCGGGGCGGAAGCTGGCCCAGGCGGCGCCTCAGGCCCCCACGAGGACGCCCCTGCAGCGCTGGGTGCGACTGATGCCTGAGCGCGAGGGCGCGCTCCCCATCGACGACACGGACGGAGGCTGCGATGGCCCGCGGACGTGGAAGCCCGGCGACCCCTATCCGTGGACGCGCCAGATCGCCACCCTGTCCATCCTGCCCGGAGACGCCGTCACCGACAGCCGCGAAGCCTATGACCTGATGGTCGCGCAAGGACGGGACACCGCCGTCATCATGGGCGTGCACCTGAACATGTGCGTGCTTGGACGGCCCTTCGGTATCCGTCAGCTCGTCTCCCAGGGCTTGCGCACCTTGCTCGTCCGGGACCTCACCGACACCATGTACAATCCCGAGCGCGCCCCCAATGTGAGCCACTTCGAGGGCACGCGCCTCATGGTCGAGCACGTCGAGCGCCACTGGTGCCCGACCATGACGAGCGCCGACGTCCTGGGCGGAACGCCCTTCCGCTTCAGCGGAGACCGCTGATAGGACTCAGCGGACCGGCTTGACCGCACCTGCGCCCTGCGTGACGCCGGGCGCCTTGGAGTCACCCTTGCCGAGATCGGCGGGGTTGATCTTAGTGACCGCACCGCCGGAGGCCGTGGCGAGGGAGGTCATGAACGCGCCGGGATTGTTGCGGGTCGTGAAGATGTAGAGCTTGGGCCCGTTGGCCTGGGGTGAGAACGACTTAATCCAATCCTGCTCCCATTCCTTTTCCTGCGGCTTACGGTTGTCCACGCCACGGCCGACCCCGTAGTTCGCGTCATCGGAGAAGAGCACGAGGGGCGTGGGGGCGAAACCCTTCTCAGCCTTGACGCCCTTGACGCGGATCTGCGTCAGACCGTAGTCGGCGAAGTCGGTGAACACCACCAGCGCGTCGTAGGTCTTCTCCTCGCGCATGATGTCGAGCCAGGCGCCGAGACGGCCGGTCTTGAAGTGCTGGTCGTAGCGGGTGAGCAACGTGCGACCCTTGCCGGAGAGGGTCTTTTGTTCCGTGACCGGCTTGAGCGTCTTGCCGTCGGGCCGCTTGGTGTTGGTGTTCACGCCGCGGGCCGTGCGCACCTTGCCCTTCATGAAGTCCTTGCCGCCCACGACGTCACCGTCCTGGATCGTGATAGCCGGCTGCTCGTAGATGAAGACGTCAGCGTCGGGGAAGGACTTCTTGATTTCGGACTGCACCGCGTCGAGGTAGTCGATGAGCGAGTCGGACGAGTCGAAGTAGACCGCGATGCTCTGGGCGAAGACCTGGGCGCCCATCATCGGCTTGGCCACGAAGTTCTTGCCGCCGCCGACGCCCATGCCGCGTCCGGCGCCGATGCCGCCGCCGGACCCGCCGCCGAAACCCTTGGAGGAACCGCCGCCCATCATGCCCGAGATCATCGAGGACATGGAGGCCGCCGGAGGAAGGTCGGGAAGGGAGATGGAAGACGTGGAGCTCTTGGACGTGATGCGGGCCGTGGTCTTGGCCATGTTCTTCACGTTCTTCGGCTGCACCTTGCGCGGCTGGTTGTTGACCCGCTCACCCCCGCTGCCGCCACCGGCTCCGGTGGCGAACGTATTGGGGTCCTTCTTGGCCTGCGTGGTGATTTCCGAGACCACCCAGGCGGCGGCGAGGAGGACGAGCAGGGCGTGGATCGCTAGGGAGACCGTCAGACCTTCGCCGCCGAGACGGCGCCAGAAGGAGCCGCGCGGACGCACCGAGACGACGGACCGGGTCTTGGCGGACGGCGCCTCAGGGGCGTCTCCGGAAGGGGGCGGGGTTTCGCTCATCGCGGAAAGGGGAATATAATCATTGAGCGACGCCGGGTTACATCAACCCATTTTCATCCCCGCCCTGCGCTCAGAAATGGCTTGCGGGAGGCTGGAAGTAGCCCCTTTGTATGCCCCTCCCACTGATTGCAGGGTGGAGCAGCCCGGTTAGCTCGTCAGGCTCATAACCTGAAGGTCGTAGGTTCAAATCCTACCCCTGCACCCAATTTAAAGGGTTGAAGATTATAAGGTTACATAAAAAATCTAAACCTTCTTGCCAAAGGGGCCGATAATAGCACGATAACAGCAGTTAAATTTGCCCTACGGGGCAATGGGGTAAGTAAGATAAAGCAGTAAAAAACAGGCGGCTTGCATAGGGGTATGCAAGCCGCCTCCTTTTTGAGGCCTCGCCGGCCCCGCGTCCTCGGACCTCAGCCTCCGCCGGTCATCTTGGAGATGAGCGCGATGAGCGGCAGGAACATGGCGAGCACGATTGTTCCGACCACGACGGCCAAGAAGACGATGAGGATCGGCTCGATGATCGAGGTGAGCGCGCTGACCGCGTTGTCCACCTCCTCGTCGTAGATGTCCGCGACGCGGTTGAGCATCTCGGGCAGCTGGCCGGTCTCCTCCCCCACCTGAATCATGGAGGTGACCATCTGGGGAAAGACGCCGGACTGCTCGAGGGGGACGGAGAGCGGCTCGCCGTCGCGGACGCGGTCATGCACGCGCTCGAGCGACTTCGCGATCACGACGTTGTCCAGCGTGTCACGGGTGATGGAGATGGACTGCAGGATCGGGACGCCGGAGGCCATCAACGTACCGAAGGTGCGGGCGAAGCGCGACACCGAGACAATCTGCACGAACGTGCCGACCTTGGGCAGACGGAAGATCATGCGGTCGAACAGCGCCTTGCCCTTGGGCGTGGCGAGCCAGTACTTGAGGCCGAACCAGATTCCGGCCACCGCCACCGGGGTCACGAACCAGAATTCCGTGAGCGCCTTGGAGATGCCCACGACGAACTCGGTGAGGGGCGGCATCTGGGTCTTCTGGCCGTCGAGCAGCTTCTGGAAGGAAGGCACGACCTTCACCATCAGGACGTAGACGATGATGATGGCCACCGAGAGGACGACGCCCGGGTAGACCATCGCGGACTTGACCTTCTTCTGGATGCGGGAGGCCTTCTCACGGAACCTCGCCAGACGGTCGAGGACCTTGTCCAGTACGCCGCCGGCCTCACCGGCGCGGATCATGTTGATGAAGAGCTTGTCGAAAACCTTGGGGTGGGACAGGAGCGCCTCGGACAGGTTGTTGCCCTGGGCCACGCTTTCGGCGACATTCGTGAGGATGTCCTTGAAGGCGAGGTTGCGCTCCTGCTTGGCGATGAGCTCGAGCGCCCGGAGCAGCGGCAGACCCGCGGTGATCAGGGTCGCCAGCTGACGGGTCATCACGGTGACGTCATCCTGGGTGACCTTGGCCCGGAAGCCGAAGCCGCGCTTCTTGGCGCGGGGCGACGGCGCCGCGGCGGGCGACTTGGATCCCGCCTCCGCCGCGAGGCCGGTGACCATCAGGCCGCGGGCCATGAGCTTCTGACGGGCCTGCGCCTCGTCGGCCGCGGTGATGGAGCCTGCGGTCTGGGCGCCGTTCTTGTCGATGGCGGTGTACTTGTAGTCGGGCATGGTGGTTCGGTGAAGGGGTTCAGGTGTACTTGAGGACTTCCTCGATCGTGGTCAGGCCGTCGAAGATGCAACGGAGGCCGTCCTCCCGGAGCGGGCGCATACCGGACTCGATCGACTTCTGCTTGAGCACCAGGGTCGGGGCCTTCTTGGTGATGAGGGTGCGGATGCCGTCGTTGATGGGCATCAGCTCGAAGAGGCCCTGGCGGCCCTTGTAGCCGGAGCGGTTGCACTCGGGGCAGCCCTTGCCGAAGAAGAACTGCTTGCCCGCGATCTCCAGCGCGTCGACCTCGAGCATGGAGACGACGTCCTTGTCGGGCTCGTAGGCGGTCTTGCAGGAGCGGCAGACGCGGCGCAGGAGACGCTGGGCGAGGACGCCTTCCAACGAGGCGGAGATGAGGAACGGCTCCAGCCCCATGTCGATGAGACGGGTGACGGCGCCGGGGGCGTCGTTGGTGTGGAGCGTGGAGAGCACCACGTGGCCGGTGAGGGAGGCCTGGACGGAGATTTGCGCGGTCTCCAGGTCGCGGATCTCCCCGACCATGATCGTGTCCGGATCCTGTCGGAGGAACGAGCGGAGGGCGGCCGCGAAGGTCAGGCCCACCTGATGGTTGATCGGCACCTGCATGATGCCCTCGACCTCGTACTCGACCGGATCCTCGGCGGTGAGGATCTTGATGTCCTCGGTGTTCACCTCCCGGAGGGCGGAGTACAGCGTGGTGGTCTTGCCGGATCCGGTCGGGCCGGTCACGATGAAGATGCCGTTGGGCCGGTTCACCATGGCGCGGATGCCTTCCTTGATGTCCTCCTGCATCGAGAGCGCGTCCAGGCTTAGGTTGACGACCGACTTGTCGAGGATTCGGAGCACGACGGACTCGCCGAACTGCGTCGGCAGGGTCGAGACACGGAGGTCGATGGCGCGGCCTCCGATGGTGGTCTTGATGCGTCCGTCCTGCGGCACGCGTCGCTCCGCGATGTTGAGGGCGGAGAGCACCTTCACGCGGGCGATGACGACCGGGGCGAGGTTCTTCGGCGGAGGCGCCATCTCGTAGAGGGAGCCGTCGATGCGGTAGCGGATGCGGAACTGGTCCTCGAAGGGCTCGAAGTGGATGTCGGAAGCCTTGGCCTTGACGGCCTCCTGCAGGACAAGGTCGACGAAGCGGATGATGGGCGCCTGGCTGGCGGCGGCGGCGACGTCCTCGTCGGCCTTGACGGCCTCGGCCTGGTCGAACTCGCCGAGCAGGTCCTCCATCGAGGAGGCGGAGGGCTCCCCGTAGGCGCGAATGACCGCGGAGTCGACCTGGTCGGGATCGGCCACGGCGAACTCGACGTCGCGCTGGAGGATGAACGTCAGCTCGCCGACCGCGGCGGAATTGAACGGGTCCCTGGCGACCATGATTACCTTGCCGGCCTCGTCCGCCACGGGTACGACGAGGTACTTGTGGGCCTGGGCGGGCTTGAGGAGCCGCAGGATCTCCGAGCCGGCATCGACGGGGACGGCCGAATAGAACTGGACCTGAAGATGGTCGGCCACGGCCTGGAGCAGGGCCGGCCGGTCGACGAGGCCCGCGTCCAGGAGGGCGGCGGCGAAGGACTTTCCGGTGGTGGCGTGCGACTCCCAGAGCTCGTCGGCCTGGGCGGCGTCGACGAGGCCGGCCTCAAGGGCGATTTCGCGGATGGTGTCGCTGTGGTCTTCGAACATGGAGGTCAGGAAACGGTGGACGATCGCAGGCGGGCCCTCATGGCCTCGGGATCCTGGCAGTAGTTGAAGACCTCCTCCTCGGAGACGACGCCCTGCGCGTGCAGCGCGAGGAGGTCGGCGTCGAGCGAGCGCATGCCGCGCGCGGCGCCGGTCTCGATGTCGGAGGCGATCTGGAAGGTCTTCTTGTCCCGGATCTTGGCGGCGACGCCCACGGTGTTGACGAGGACCTCGAAGGCGGCGATGCGCGCGTCATCCTTGGTGTGCAGGAGGCTCTGGGAGATGACCATGCTGAGCGACGTGGCGAGCTGCACCTGCACCTGGTCCCGGCTGCCCACGGGGAAGGCGTCGACGATGCGCTCGATGGTGCGGGCGGCGCCGGAGGTGTGCAGGGTGCCGAGGACGAGGTGTCCGGTCTCGGCCGCGGTGAGCGCCGCCTCGATGGTCTCCAGGTCCCGCATCTCCCCGATGAGGATGACGTCGGGATCCTGACGGAGGGCGGCGCGCACGCCCTCGGCGAAGGAGGGCAGGTCGGGACCGATCTCACGCTGGGTGACGGTGCACTTCTTGTGCGGGTGGACGTACTCGATGGGATCCTCGAGGGTGATGACGTGCCCTTCCTCGTTCTGGTTGATCCAATCGATCATCGCGGCGAGGGTCGTCGACTTGCCGGAGCCGGTCGGGCCGGTCACGAGCACCAGGCCGCGCGCACGACGGAGCTGGTCCTTGATCACGCCAGGCAGCCGCAACTGCTCCAAGGTGAACATGCGCGTCGGAAGCAGGCGCATGACCAGCCCGGTCTCGCCCCAGGCGCGGAAGACATTGCAGCGCAGGCGGCCCTTCTTCTTGAAGGCGAAGGCGAAGTCGCAGCCGCCCTCCTTGGCCAGCCGGTCGCGCAGGTGCCCGGGGACGACTCCCGCCGCCAACGCCTCGGTGTCCGCCGCGGACAACGGAGGTCCGTCGAGAGGCACGATGGAGCCGTTGATGCGGAGGGAGGGAGGCCGGCCGACGTGCAGGTGGAGGTCGGACGCCCCGTTCTCAATCATCGCCTCCAGCAGCTGGTCCAGATCGTAGGCCATGGGCTCAGAGGACGTCGTCCGCGACGGTGGCGCCCAGGACCTCCTCGACGGTGGTCATGCCGGAGAGGATCTTGCGGAGGCCGTCCTCGCGCATGGTGCGCATGCCGGCCTCGCGCGCCTTGCGGCGCAGTTCGACGAGGATGGAACCGGAGTAGATCATCTCCTGGATCTCCTCGGTGATGACGAAGAGCTCGAAGACGCCGCGGCGGCCCTTGTAACCGCGGTCGCCGCACTTGGCGCAGCCGGCGCCCTTCATGGGCGTCGCCCCGGCGAGGTCTTTCTCGCTCAGGCCCACGGACATGAGCTCCTTGGAGGTCGGGACGTAGGGCTGGGCGCAGGCCTGGCAGACGCGGCGCACGAGCCGCTGCGCGAGGGCTCCGCGGAGCGCGGCCGAGACGAGGAACGGCTTCACGCCGATGTCCACGAGACGGGTGACCGCGGAGACGGAGTCGTTGGTGTGAAGGGTCGAGAACACCATGTGGCCGGTGAGGGCGGCGTTGATCGCGATCTCGGCGGTCTCTAGGTCGCGGATTTCCCCGATCATCACGACGTTGGGCGCCTGACGCAGCATGGCGCGCAGGGCCGCGGCGAAGGTCATGCCGACGTCGCGCTTCACCTGCACCTGGTTGATGCCGGCCATCTGGTACTCGACGGGATCCTCGACGGTGATGATCTTGCGGTCCGGCTTGTTGATGTAGTTGAGCGCGGAATAAAGGGTGGTCGACTTGCCGGAGCCGGTCGGGCCGGTCACCAGGAAGACGCCGTCCGATCCGCCGATGAGGGACTGGAACTTGGCCTGGTCGTCCGCGAAGAACCCGAGCTCGGGCAGGCCGAGTTTGAGACCCTCCTTGTCGAGGATTCGCATGACGATGGACTCGCCGTAGACGGTGGGCAGGACGGAGACGCGGAGGTCGATGTCGCGCCCGCCGGTGCGGGCCTGGATGCGTCCGTCCTGCGGGATGCGCTTCTCGGCGAGCGAGACGTCCGCCATGAGCTTCAGGCGGGAGATGACGGAGGGCTGGAGGCGCTTGGGCGGCCCCTTCATCTCCTGCAGCACGCCGTCGACGCGGAAGCGGACGCGGAAGCGCTTCTCGAGCGGCTCGAGGTGGATGTCCGAGGCCTTGCGGCGGATGGCGTCGACGATGAGGGAGTTGACGTAACGGATGATCGGCGCGTCGTCCTCCTTGACCTCGCCGCCCTGCGGCAGCTCGACGGAGACGCCGTCCTCGGACTTGCCGAAGACCTGCTCATAGGCGACGTTGACCTGGCCTCCGCCGTAGCAGCGGTCGATCGCGGAACGGAGCTCATCCGGCGGCGCGAGCTTGGGGTTCAGAGGCACCTTGAGGATGCGGGACAGGGAGTCGAGGGTCTCGGTGTCGAGCGGATCCGCGATGGCCACGAGCAGCTCGACTCCGTCCATCTGGAGAGGGAGGATGCAGTGGCGCTCGGCCTGCTCGCGGCCGACGAGCTTCAGGAGCTCATCGGCGGGAGCGACCTGGGAGACGTCCACGAGCTCCATGTCGAACTCGGCGCCGAGGGCATTGGTGACGGCCTGCCAGGTGAGCTTTTTCTCGGCCACGAGATGCTCCAAGGCCGCGGTGTCCGGGTTCTGGCCCTCCTTGAGGTCGCCCAATGCCGCACGGGCGGCGGCGACGTCGTCAGGAGAGACGAGCGACTTGTCCTGGATGATTTGGATGACAAAATCGTCGGCGGACGTCACAGGCGTATGTTTCCAGGGTGGAAAAGGGGCTTTGATGAGCGTCCCCTTGGGGGGAGACGGCTGTAAAAAAATAAGTTAAAACGCCCCTTTCCTGCGGCAATCGCAAAGTGTCCTCAGCGCGACGCCCCACGACCGGACACAAGCTCTGCGACCAGCCTATCCACCTGGCCGCGCAGGAACGCCCGGTCTCCGTCGTTCCAGAGCACGCGGTCGGCAAGCTTAACTTTATGACCAAGAGGCATTTGTGACTTTATTCGGCTTTCTGATTCGGCTGGAGACAGCCCCCTGTTCTGCAGTCTTCGCATGCGCACCGAATCGGAACAGGCGACGCAGACGACGCAGTCGAACTGAGACTCAAGGCGTTTCTCAAAAAGCAGCGGAATCTCCACGACGTAGGACTTCTTTCCATCGGCCACGGCGGCACGTCGAAGCTCGGCCACGAGGGGGTGGATCAGGGACTCGAGGAACTCCAGTTCCACCCTGTCACCGAAGACCTTTTCGGCGATCCAAGACCGGTCGGGAAAGCCGTCCGGAGCCAGGCAGTCGCCGCCCCATCTGGCCCTCAGGGCCGCCGCGACCTCCGGGAGACGCAGCGCCTGATGGGCCAGGGCGTCGGCATCGACATGCACGAAGCCAGACTCGACGAAGCAGGCGGCGGCGGCGCTCTTGCCGCAGCCGATGCCGCCCGTGAGTCCTATCACCATGCCGTGAGGCTGGAGGCCGGGCCGCGAGGCGCAAACCTCAAGCGGGGCTGGGTGCGGATTCGGCGCCGGGCACGGTCCCGGCGGAGGGCTCACGGGGGACGGGAGCCACCGGTGTTCCGACCACGGGGGTCTGGATGGCGCCGGTGCGGAGGATCTCAGTGACGTGCACGCCGTCGAGGGTCTCATGCTCGAGCAGGGCCTCGGCCACCTTCCGGTGCGCCTCCCCGTGTTCGGCGAGGATGGCCTCGGCGCGGGCGTACTGTTCCTTGATGATGGCGGCCACGGCCTCGTCGATCCGGCGAGAGGTCTCATCGCTGTGCGACTGCGTGCGCGCGATTTCGCGGCCGAGGAAGACGGTGTCGGAGTTCTCCCCGAGGGCGACCGGTCCGAGGTCGCTCATCCCCCACTCGCAGACCATCTGCCGGGCCATGCGGGTGGCCTGCTTGATGTCGGAGGAGGCGCCGTTGGAGATGTCGCCGGTCACGACCTTCTCGCCGATGCGGCCGGCCATCGCCATGCAGACGTAGTTGAGCAGGCGGGACTTCGAATAGCCGAGGATCTCCTTCTTGGGCATGAGCATCGCCATACCGAGCGCGCGTCCGCGCGGGATGATTGTGACCTTGTGCAGCGGCATGTGCCCGTCGTCGATGACGCTCTGCACGACGGCATGGCCGGCCTCATGGTAGGCGGTGGCGCGGCGGTCCTCCTCGTCCATCACCTTCTTGCGTTCGCGGCCGAAGGAGATCTTGTCGCGCGCCTCCTCGACGTCGGACATCTCGACCTTGTCGCGGTTGCGACGTCCGGCATGGAGGGCCGACTCGTTGAGGAGGTTGGCCAGGTCGGCGCCGGACATGCCGGTGGTCATGCGCGCGACGCGCGCGAGGTCGACGGACGGAGCGAGCTGGAAGCGCTTGGCGTGCACGGCCAGCACGGCCTCGCGGCCCCTGAGGTCGGGCAGGTCGACGAAGACCTGGCGGTCGAAGCGTCCCGGGCGCAGCAGGGCCTGGTCGAGCACGTCGGCGCGGTTGGTTGCGGCGATCACGATCACGCCGGCCTGGCCGTCGAAGCCGTCCATCTCGACGAGCAGCGAGTTGAGCGTCTGCTCGCGCTCGTCGTTGCCGCCGCCGAGGCCGGCCCCGCGCTGGCGGCCGACCGCGTCGATCTCATCGATGAAGATGATGCAGGGGGCCAACTTGCGCGCCTGCTCGAAGGTGTCGCGCACGCGGGCCGCGCCCACGCCGACGAACATCTCGACGAAATCGGAGCCGCTGATGCTGAGGAAGGGCACGCCGGCCTCGCCGGCCACGGCGCGTGCCAGCAGGGTCTTGCCGGTGCCGGGAGGCCCGACCATCAGGATTCCCTTGGGAAGGGAGGCGCCGATGCGTGTGAAGCGCTTCGGGTCCTTGAGGAAGTCGACGACCTCCTTGACCTCCTCCTTGGCTTCGTCGCACCCCGCGACGTCCTTGAAGGTGGTGGTCTCTTTCTCGGTCGCGTTGAGGCGAGCCCGGCTCTTGGCGAACTGCATCGCGCCGCGGTTCGCGCTCTTGAGGAACCGATACATCATGAACAGCACGACGCCGGACACCAGGAGGGTGGGCAGGACGTTCCACAGGAACATGGTCCAGCCGGTCTGGGCGGGGACGTCCTTGAACGCCTCGACGGGAACGGAGGAACGCAGGGCCTCGAACTCCTTGTCGGTGAGGCGGCCGGCGGCCGAGAAGCGCGACTTCTCGCCCTCGGCGGCGCCCTTCACGATGAGCTCACCGGTGATTTGATACCAGCCCTTGCCGCCGGCGGGATCCTCGCGCACGGAGACGGTGCGTATCTTCTTCTCCTGGGCCATAGTGAGCACCTGGGAGACGTTGAACGGCTGGACGGCGGCGGGTTCGGGGCCGGCGAACTGCAGGAGGGCGACGACGGCCAGCATGAGGAGCAGCCAGACGAGGACGGGCTTTCCGCTCATTCTCTGACCGCCCTTGTCATCGTCGTTCTGGCTCATCGGACGGACCAGACTACCCGGCCAGGAGGCCAAGTCAAACGGAGAGCCCCACTGCAAGGGCCGTCCAGCCGATGGGCGTCGGAGGGTGGAAGTCCCGGCACCCAGAGGATTTCCTCACCGGCCAGCACCACGGGCAGGGAGTCGCGGCTTTCCTCGGGCAACTTGCGATTGATCAGGAGATCGGAGAGCTTGGCCCCGCCGGGCGCCCCCAGCGGACGGCAACGGTCTCCCGCCGACCGGCCACGCCAGACCAGCCCCGCCGACGGCGCCCTCAGATACACTTCCTCCGTGTTGGAAATCGCCCCGCCGGAAAGGGCTCTCCAAAGCGCCGCGTCCACGTCTGCGATCTCGGCCAGCAGGCCGCACTCGGGGTCGGGCACGCCTAGCCGCAGGGGCCTGAGTCCGCCGCCCCATGCGGACGGCTCGGCGCTCTGGGAGAGCCTGCCCGCACGCAGGCGAAACACGCGGCCGCAGAGCGAAAACCGCGCCTCTCCGCCCTCCAGCGCCGCAGCCACGACGGGCGCGAGGGACTGCGGCGAAGCGTCGGTCCCGGAAACGAGCCGGAGATGCTCCGCCAGGACGGCGTGGGCGAGCGCTGCGGGACGCCCGCGCAGTCCGCCGAGGTCCAGGGAATCCGAACCGGGAACGCAACCGAGCTCCCGCGCCCACGCGAGGAGGGCGTCATGCGAATCCGCGAGAATCCGTGCGGAAAGCGCGAAGCCCGCGGCGTGGCCCTCACCGAGCGCCGCGTCCGCTCCGCCCTCCACCCAGGACCGTACGCGGTTGCGCGCGGTCACAGGCAGGGCGTTTGTGGCGTCCTCACGCCATGTCACGCGCGCCGCGATGAGGGCGTGCGCGAGGTCGCGCTTGCGCAGCCCGGCGGCCACCAGCGGACGCCACCTCACATGCCCGTCGCGGAAGCGCCGGCGGACGCGCGGAGAGCCCAGCCCTCCGGGACCCGCGCCCCGGGCCAGCCGTAGCAGCACGGTCTCGACCACGTCGTCGACATGATGCGCGGTCACCAGCACGGCCGCCCCAGCGGAGGCGCGGATGCTCGAAAAGAAGCCTTCGCGGGCGTCACGCAACGCACCCTCGGATGCGGGCCCCTCGGCGTCGCGGCGACCGAGCCGGCAAGGCAGGCCGAGCGAGGCGCAGAGCCCGGCGACGAATTCCGCGTCGGCCGCGGACGCGCGGCCGCGCACCCGGTGGTCGAAATGCGCGACGAGGAGCCGGCCGACGAAGGCCTCATCCGCGCTCAGGGCAAGGAGCAGGTAGACCGAATCCGCGCCGCCCGAGACGCCCACCAACAGCGGTCCGCCGGGATCGTCCGCGAGCCGGGGCAGCCGGGGCAGCGAAGCGGCCGCGGCGCGGAGGACCTCGGTGCTGGGCGGGCCTGCGTTCACGGAAGCACCCTAGGCCGCCGGGGGCGGCTGACAAACCCAACCCGCTCAGAGCGCGATCGTGTCCTTGCCGTACCAGCGGCGCAGAGCCTCGGGCACGCGCACCACGCCGTCCGGGCCGACGTTGTTCTCCAGGATGGCGGCGAGCACGCGGGGCAGGCCGAGGCCGGATCCGTTGAGCGTGTGCACGTGCTCGGGCTTGCCGTCCCTGGGCCGGAAACGGATGCCGGCGCGACGCGCCTGGAAGTCGGTGAAGTTGGAGCAGCTGGAGACCTCGAGCCAGCGCTTCTGCCCGCCGGCCCACACCTCGAGGTCGTACTGCTTGCTGTGCGCGAAACCTATGTCCCCCGCGCAGATGAGCAGCACCCGGTAGGGCAGGCCGAGTTTCTGCAGGAGGCGCTCGGCGTCGCCGCGCAGCGACTCCAGCTCGTCGAAGGACCTGGACGGATGCACCCACTTGACCAG
This sequence comes from Verrucomicrobiota bacterium, assembly GCA_046080425.1. GTDB lineage: Bacteria > Verrucomicrobiota > Verrucomicrobiia > Opitutales > UBA953 > UBA953. The sequence goes on along the minus strand of JBJTTY010000002.1, from coordinate 15,294 downwards.
CTCGACCTTGTCGAACTGATGCAGGCGGTTGAGCCCGCGCACGTGCGCGCCCCAGCTACCGGCCTCACGGCGGAAGCAGGGCGTGTAGCCGCAGCGCTTCACGGGCAGCGCGGACTCTTCGAGGATCTCGTCGCGGAAGAAGTTGGTGACGGGCACCTCGGCGGTGGGGATGAGGTAGAAGTCGTCGGTCTGCGCGTGGTACATCTGCCCCTCCTTGTCCGGCAGCTGTCCGGTGGCGGTGGCGCTGGCGGCGTTGACGAGCAGCGGGGCGTGCACCTCCTGGTAGCCGGCGGCGCCGGCCTCCTCGAGGAAGAACTGGACCAGCGCCCGGACGAGCCTCGCCATGTCGCCCACGTAGAAAGGGAAGCCCGCGCCGGTCACCTTGACCCCGCGCTCGAAGTCCACCGCCTTGGCGAACCAGGGGATGTCCCAGTGGGGCCGGGCGGAGGCCGAAACGAGGGCGGCGACGTCGCCCCACTCGGAGACGACGCGGTTGTCGGCCTCGGTCCGGCCGGGCGGCACGGATTCGTGGGGGACGTTCGGCACGGCGAGGGCGGCGGCGTGCCAGGCGGACTCCGCGTCCTGCACGCGCTTCTCCAGCTCCTTCACGCGGGCGGAGGCGGACTTCATCTCGGCGACCTTGGCGACGAACTCGGGCGACCCCTTGGGCAGCGCGGCCATCTCCTTGTTGGCGGCGTTCTGGGCGGAACGCGCGGCCTCGAACTCGGCCAGGGCGGCGCGGCGCGCGTCATCGGCGGCGAGCACCGCGTCGAGGTCGACCTGGAACTTCTTACGGGCCACGCCCTGACGGACGAGGTCGACGTTCTCACGGAGCAGCTTCGGGTCCAGCATGGACGCAGATTGCCCAAGACCACGGCCCGAGGGCAACGGGGAATTCAGCGTCCGAGCCGGATGCGGGCGGCCAGGAACCGGGTCGCCCAGCGCAGCCGCTCGGGATCGATTCCGGAACCGAGCGAAAGAGGTTTGTCACCGCGCACCGAGACCTCGACCTCGTGCACGGATCCGTATCGGCGCCGACCCCGCGCGGGCCTCTCGTGGAGGCGCACCGACTCGACGTCGCGCCAGTCCGCCGAGCGACCCCACCGCAGACCGAAGACGCCGGCATGGACGTGCAGGCGGCCTCCCTTGAGCTCGACGACCTGGCGGCCCGCGACGCTCATAGCCGTGAACGCGATGAGGAAGACGGATCCGACGAGGAAGGGGATGCCGAAAAGCGACAGCCAGAGATTGAACTCCCCCTTGGCGATCTGCGTGCCGTAGATGCCGCCGAGCGAACCTCCGGCCCAGAAGAGGGTGAACGGCACCAGGAACACGGCTATGCAGCTGCGCGTCGACAAAGTCAGCCGGAAACCGTCCATTCCCTCGGTGACGGTCACGCCCCTTGGCGGCGCGCCGAGCGGAAGGTCGGCACGCTCCTCGATGGGCAGGGCCTCCTGGCACGCCGTGATCGGGTAAGTGCGGTCGCACAGCCGGCAGACCGCGATGCCGGCGGACGGGGCGACCTCCGTCGTCGGTATCGGCAGTCCGCAGTCAGGACAGTGAAGGTCCATGCGCGGAAGTTAGTCGGCGGAGAGGCGGGTTGCCAAATCAAAGGCAGGCCCGTCGCTCGCGCGACGGGACCTGCGGGCTGCTATGTCCGGATCAGACTCGGCTCGCCTCGGGGGCGTGCACTTCGTCCGACCGGAAAAATCTGCGGATCTCGGCTTCGGCGGCGGCCGGGCCGTCGGAGGCGTGGCAGACGTTGCGCATCATCTCGGTGCCGTAGTCGCCGCGGATGGTGCCCTTGGGGGCCACTTTGGAATTGGTGGGCCCGAGCAGCTCACGGACACGGGCGATGACGTTGTCACCGGTCAGCACGGCTACGATGACGGGGCGGGAGGACATGAAGGCCTCGATGTCGGGGTAGAAGGGCTTATCCGCCACATGCGCGTAGTGGTCGCGCAGGACCGCGGGCGTGAGCCGGGTCATCTTGCACGCCTGGATTTCGAACCCGGCGGCCTCGAACCGGGCGAGGACGATGCCGGCGAGACGGCGCTCCATGCAGTCGGGCTTGAGGATGATGAGGGTCTTTTCCATGTCGGCACCTCCGGCAGAGGAGGGTCGACCAACATCTCCGTTTTACCCCGTTTTGACAAGACCGAATCGACAATCGCCCCCCAAAGAAAGCGAATCAGACCCTGAAAAGCAGGCAAACCGCATGGACGGAGAGCGCCCTGCCCTGCCCCACCGCGTCCATCCCTTCGTTGGTGGTGGCCTTGACCCCCACCCGGGAGGGATCGATGCCCAGGATTTCGGCCACCCGGGCGCAGATGGCGGGCACATGGGCGGACAGCTTCGGACGCTCCGCGATGACCACGACGTCGAGATTGCCGACGGACCAGCCGGCCCTAGCGGCCTCGTCGGCCGCCCGGCGCAGGATGAGGGCCGAATCCATGCCCTTGCAGGCCGGATCCGTGTTGGGAAAAAGCGTACCTATGTCACGCAGTCCGGCGGCGCCCAGGATCGCGTCCGCGGCCGCATGCAGGAGCACGTCGGCATCCGAGTGACCGTCGGGTCCGACGTCGGAGGGGATGGTGACGCCGCCCAGCACGCAGGGCCGTCCGGGCCTGAGCGGGTGAATGTCAAAGCCGGTGCCGATGCGGAAAGGCGGCTGCGTCATGGGTTGAGACTAAGTCCGGACCGGGCGGAAGGGAAGCCCTGGCACAAAAACCCTTGAAAGAGGAGAGGGTGAGGGGCAGTGTGACGGCCTTCGACAGGAACGGCGCGGTAGCCAAGTGGTAAGGCCGGGCTCTGCAAAAGCCCCATGCGTCGGTTCGATTCCGACCCGCGCCTCCAGTCAGAAACAAGCAGGGGCGCCCTGAAGGACGCCCCTGTCGGTCGGCTGCGGCAGGACTCAGCGCGCGGTGCGGCTGAGATTCCCGACGCCGTTGACCTTGGAATTCACCCGGAGGCGGAGCCCGTTGAGCCGGATGAATCCGGTGGCGTCGTCTTGGTTGTAGGCCTTGGTCGGGTCGGCCTCCATGGTCGCGATGTGCGGATTGTAGAGCGAGCGGGCGCTCTTGCGGCCGGCCACGTAGACATTGCCCTTGTAGAGCTTCACGCGGACGGTGCCGGTCACGTTGCGCTGGGACTCGGTAATCAGGGCCTGGAGCGCGAGGCGCTCAGGGGCGTACCAGAAGCCGTTGTAGACCAGCGTGGCGTAGCGGGGCACGAGGGAATCGCGCAGGTGCATGACCTCGCGGTCCATCGTCAGCGACTCGATCTGGCGGTGGGCGAAGTGGAGGATGGTGCCGCCGGGGGTCTCATAGACGCCGCGGCTCTTCATGCCCACGAATCGGTTCTCGACCATGTCGACGCGGCCGACGCCGTGACGGCCGCCGAGGCGGTTGAGGGTCCGCATGACGCCGAGGGGGTCGAGCTTCTTGCCGTTGACGGCGACGCAGTCGCCCTGACGGAACTCGAGCTCGACGTATTCGGGCTTGGTGGGCGCGTCCTCAGGCGAGACGGAAAGCTTGAACATCGCCTTGTTGGAGGGATGGAAGGCGTCCATCCAGGGATCCTCCAGGATGCCGGCCTCATAGGAGATGTGCAGGAGGTTGCGGTCCGAGGAATAGGGCTTCTTGGCGCTGGCCTCGACGGGGATGCGGTTCCGCGCGCAGTAGGCGATCATCTCGGCCCGGCCGGGGAAGTCGCGGCGGAAGGCCTCGTTGCGCCAGGGGGCGATGATCTCGAGGTCGGGCGCGAGGGCGGCGCAGGTGAGCTCGAAGCGCACCTGGTCGTTGCCCTTGCCGGTGGCGCCGTGGGCGATGGCGGTCGCGCCCTCCTTGCGGGCGATTTCGACCATGCGCTTCGCGATGAGTGGGCGGGCGATGGAGGTGCCGAGGTAGTACTGACCCTCGTAGATGGCGCCGGCCTGCATCATCGGGAAGATGAAGTCACGGGCGAACTCGGCCTGAAGGTCGTCGACGTAGAGCTTGGAGGCGCCGGTGCGCAGGGCCTTCTGACGCAGGCCCTTCAGCTCCTCCTCCTGGCCGATGTCGGCGCAGAACGCGATCATCTCGGCGCCATGACGCTCCTTGATCCAGGAGAGGAGGACCGAGGTGTCGAGTCCGCCGGAGTAGGCCAGGACGATTTTCTTCTTCTTGCTCATGGTGTGAGGGGGAAAGTTCAGCGCGCGGCTGCGAGGTGGGCGAGGACGGCCTTCTGCACGTGCAGGCGGTTCTCGGCTTGGTCGAAGACGATGCTCTGCCCGCCCGAGAGCACGTCGGCGGAGACCTCCTCGCCGGGGTGGGCCGGGAGGCAGTGCATGAAATGGGCGGAGGGCTTGGCCAGGGACATCAGCTTCGCGTTGACCTGGTAAGGCTGCATGAGCCGGAGGCGCTCGGCCTTCTCGGCCTCCATGCCCATGCTCACCCAGACGTCGGTGTAGACCATGTCGGCGCCCTTCACCGCGGCTTCCGGATCGGCGGTGAACGAGAAGGTGCCGGCGAGCCCGTCCTTCTTCAGCTGCGCGCGGATCTCGGCTCCGGGCTCATAGCCGGCGGGACCGGCGAGCGCGACCTCGATGCCGAGGGCGGCGCCTCCTAGCACGAAGGAGTTGGCCATGTTGCAGGCGGTGTCTCCCAGGAAGGCGACCTTCCTGCCCTTGAGCGAGGCGGCGTACCGGTCCGGACGGCCGGGGGAGAGGCGCTCCGCCAGGGTGAACATGTCGGTCAGGAACTGGCAGGGATGGAGGAAGTCCGACAGCGCGTTGACCACGGGCATCGTCCCGGAGGCCGCGAACTCCTCGAGCAACGCGTGCTCGTGGCAACGGATGACCATGCCGTGGAGATAGCGGGAAAGCACCCGGGCGGTGTCGGCCACGGTCTCGCCGCGCGAGATCTGCATGTCGTCGGCGTTGAGCATCACGGGCAGGCCGCCCAGCTCATGCACGCCCACCTGGAAGGACACGCGCGTACGGGTGCTCTTCTTGAAGAACAGCAGGCCCCACGACTGCCGGGCCAGCGCGGGGGATTCGGAGCCCCGGCCGGACTTCATCCGCGCGGCGCTTTCAAAGACCCGGGCGGTCTCGGCGGCGGTGAGGTCCGTCTCCTTGAGGAAATGGCGCATCTCGGGAAAGGGTCGAATCTACCGCTGACGGCGGGTTTGGACAGATGAAAATTGGGTCTCCGGAGGACGCTCAGGCGGGCTTCCAGTCCCCGATCACCCGGGTCATCACCTCGACCGACTCCTCGAGCTCCCGGGCCGAGGCGGTCAGCGGCGGGAGGAGCCGCACCGCGACGCCGCCGGCGGGCGCGGTGAGCAGCCCCGCCTCGCGCAGGGCGACGCAGACCGGCACGGGATCGCACTTGAGCGCGACGCCGACCATGTAGCCCTCCCCGCGGACCTCGGCGACGAGGTCAGGTCTGAGCCGTACCAGCCCCCAGAGGCTCTCATGCCAGGGCGCGGACTGCCGCGTGACCTTGTCGAGCAGCCCTTCCTGGTCGATGACCTCGAGCACGGCGAGCGCCGCGGCGGAAGCGAGCGCGCCGCCGCCGAAGGTCGTGCCGTGCGAGCCGGCGGTGAAGAGGTCGTCGTGCGGAGGCGCGACCCAGATGGCTCCGATGGGGAAGCCTCCGCCGAGTCCCTTCGCCATGGCGATGGCGTCGGGCCGGATGCCGGCGCGCTCGTAGGCGAAGAAACGGCCGGTGCGGCCCACGCCGCACTGGATCTCGTCGATCATGAACAGCACGTTGCGCTCGCGGCAGATGCGCTCCACGCCGCGGAGGAACTCGTGCGAGGCCGGGTTCACCCCGCCCTCCCCCTGGATGGTCTCGATGAGCACGCCGGCCGTGGTGCGCGCGTCGATCGCGCGGTCCCAGGCCGCAAGGTCGTTGAGCGGGGCCGCGGTGAAGCCGGTCAGCAGGGGGCGGAAACCCTTCTGGATCTTCTCCTGGGGGGTGGCGGACATGCCGCCGAAGGTGCGTCCGTGGAAGGACTTCTCCGCGACGACGACGCCGTGGCACGCGCCCTCCTGGCCCGACTTGCGCACGCCGTGCAGACGGGCGAGCTTAAGGAGCGCCTCGTTGGCCTCGGCGCCGCTGTTGCAGAACAGGGCGCGGCCCGGTCCGCAGCGTCGGGCCAGGGCGGCGGCGAGGGCGCCCTGCCCTTCGTTCCGGTAGAGGTTGCTGACGTGCGTGAGCCGCGCCGCCTGCTCCTGGATGCGCCGCACCCAGACGGGATGGGAATGGCCGAGCGCGTTGACGGCGATGCCCGTGGCGAAGTCCAGGTAGCGGCGTCCGGCCGAGTCCCAGACGTGGCTGCCCTGCCCGCGCACGAGGGTGAGCGCGGGGGCGGCGTAGCTGCGGACGACGTGCCGGTCGTACTGCTCCGCGACGGGATCTGGAATCTCGCCCTCCATCAGCCGTGCACGATCTCGGTGCCGATGCCCCTGTCGGTGAACACCTCGAGCAGGAGCGCGTGGGGCACCCGGCCGTCGATGAAGTGGACGCGGCGCACGCCCTCGCGGAGGGCCTTCACGGCGCTGTCCACCTTGGGGATCATGCCCCCGGCGATGACGCCCTTGCGCTTGAGCTCTTCGACTTCCCCGACCTTGAGAGTGGTGATGAGCGAAGCGGGGTCCTTCGGGTCGGCGAGCAGGCCGGGCACGTCGCTCATGAAGATCAGGCGACGGGCGCGGAGCGCGTCGGCCACCGCGGCGGCGGCCACGTCGGCGTTGGTGTTGTGGGGCTGGTCGGCCTCGTCGAGCGCGACGGGCGAGACCACGGGCAGGAAGCCGTCGGCCAGGGCCTTCTTGATGAGCTTGGCCTTCACGAGGCGAATGTCGCCCACGTAGCCGATGTCCACGGGATTGCCCTGGTCGTCCGCGCCCATCAGGCGCTGGCAGAGGTTCACATGGTTGCCCGGCATGCCAAGGGGGTTCGCGCCGCGGGCGCGGAGCGACTCGCAGATCTGCCCGTTGATCTCGCCGTTGAGGGTCTCCTCGACGATCTTGACCGTGGCCGCGTCGGTGACGCGCATGCCGCCCCGGAACTCGGACTTGATGCCGGCCTTCTCCATCGCGCGGGTGATGGCCTTGCCGCCGCCGTGGACGACGACGACCTGGATGCCCACCGCGGCCAGGAAGGCGATGTCGGTGGCCACGCGGTCCCGGCCCTCGGGACTGGGATCGTCCATGAAGCTGCCGCCGTACTTCACCACGAAGGTGGAGCCACGGAACTTCTGGATGTAGGGAAGCGCCTCGAGGAGGACCTCGGACTTCTGCGCTGCGGGAGTGGTCATCGGACGGCTGCGGAGCGTTGCGGACGCGGGACGGGGGGCAAACGGAAAAGAGGCCTCACTCGCTCTTGTTGTAGTTCACATAGCCGTCGGTCAGGTCCGACGCGAGCAGGCGGAAGCGTCCGTCGCCGAGTCCGAGGCCAATCCGCACCGTGAAGCGGGCGGCCTTCACGACCTCCTTCCAGCGCGGCTTGTTCTCGGGCAGCGGGCGGCCGGCGAGCACGGCCGGCACGTCGCCGTAATGGATGTCCAGCTTCGCCTCGTCGAGGCCGGTGCGCGCGTAGCCGGCGGCGTCCGCGAGCCGGCCCCAGTTGGGATCTTCACCGAACCAGGAGGACTTCACGAGCAGCGAGTTGCCGATGGCGCGCGCGATCTTCTCGGCATCCGCGCGGCTGCGGGCGCCCTCGACCTCGACGGACACGACCTTGGTGATCTTCTCACCGTCGCCGACGATCTTCTCCGCGAGGGCGAAGCACACGCGACTGAGCGCCTCCCGGAAGAGCGCGGTGGCGGCGGGATCGCCCTCCGGGCCGACCTTCACGCCCGAGGCGCCGGAGGCCAGCAGGATGACGGTGTCATTGGTCGACATATCGCCGTCGACGCTGACGCAGTTAAAGGAGCCGTCCGAGGCGGCCCTGAGGGCCTCCTTGAGGAAGGCGGGGGCGGCCTCGGCGTCCGTGCACACGAAGGCGAGCATGGTCGCCATGTTGGGCTCGATCATGCCGGCACCCTTGGCGATGCCGGAGACGGTCACGGTCCTGCCGCCGTGGATGAACCGTGCGGTGCAGGTCTTGGGCCGGGTGTCGGAAGTCAGGATCGCCTCCGCGGCCCTGCGGCCCTCGGCGGAATCGCGCGAAAGACGACCGGCGGCCTCCGCGACGCCCGCGGCCACCTTGGCCATAGGCAGGAGCTCGCCGATGCGGCCGGTGGAGCAGACAAGGAGGACGTGGGACGGCGCGCCGAGGGCGGCGGCGGCGAGACGGGCGGTCTCCGCGGCGTCGGCGTCGCCTTGGACGGACGTGCAGGCGTTGGCGTTGCCGCTGTTGCCCACGATGCCGCGGACGCCTCCTCCCGAAGCGAGCAGGCGCTGGCAGAGGCGCACGGGGGCGGCCTTGACGTCATTGGTGGTGAAGACGCCGGCGGCCGCGCAAGGCCGGTCGGCGACCACCAGCGCGAGGTCGAGGCGTCCGTTCGCCTTGTTCCGGATGTCGCAGGCGGCGGCGCCCACGCGGAAGCCGGGCACGTCGGAGAGGCCGGGTGAATCGTCGATGAACTCGATGGACATGGCGTGACGGTCGTCCTCAGCGCAGGCCCTCGGCCTCGTCCCAGCCCATGATGAGGTTGAGGCACTGCACGGCCTGGCCGCCGGCGCCCTTGAGGAGGTTGTCGATGACGGAGGTGATCACGAGGTTGCCCGTGCGCGCGTCGGCCACGGCGGAGACGGCGACGCGGTTGGTGCCCGCAACATGGGCGGTGTCAGGGAAGTCCCCCGAGGCAAGCAGGGTGATGAACGGCCTCCCCGCGTAGGCGCGGCGCCAGACCTCCTCGACCTGGGCGGCGGTGACGCCGGGCGCCGGGACGACGACGGTGGTCGCGATGCCGCGGTGCATGGGCGCGAGATGAGGGCTGAACTGCACGACGACCGGGGCGCCCGCCGCGGCCGAGAACTGCTCCTCGATCTCGGCGATGTGACGGTGGCCCGGGATGCCGTAGGCCTTCATCGAGCCGTCCCGCTCGGAGAACAGGAAGGCGACGTCGGCCTTCTTGCCGGCGCCGGACACGCCGCTGCTGGAGTTGATGACGAGCCGGCCCGGCTCGGGCCGCAGCAGGCCCGCCCGCAGCAAGGGGATCAGCGGCACCTGCACGCTGGTGGGATAGCAGCCGGGGCACGCGATGAGCCGGGCCGACTTCCAGGAGTCATCCGTCTGCAGTTCCGGGATGACGTAACGCGCCTGTGAGGCCAGCTCGGGGGCGGGATGGTCATGGCCGTAGTATTTCCGATAGAGGGCGAGGTCGCGCAGACGGAAGTCGGCCGAGAGGTCCAGGACCCTGCGTCCGGCGGCCACGAGCGGCCGCGCGTATTCGGCCGCCACGCCGTGCGGCAGCGCGAGGAACCACGCGTCGACGTCGGAGGAGGCGCACTCCTCGGGCGAGGAGGCGGAGAACCTGAGCGCGGGATCTACGACGCCGCGCAGGCGCGGCAGCTCGTCGGCGACGGCCTTGCCCGCGAGGGTGCGGGAGCACACCGCCGCGAGGCGGACGCGCGGATGGCGCGCCAGCACCCGGACGAGCTCCTCGCCGGTGTAACCGGAGGCGCCGACGACGCCGACTTTGATGACGGGCTGTGACATGGATTTGCGGATGGTGGAGGATTAAGGGAGGCGGGTCCCGGGGACACGGAAAAAGAAAGGCCCCGGGGAGCCGGGGCCTTGGTCGTTCCTGTCCGGGAAGCTCAGCGCTTCGAGAACTGGAAGCGCTTGCGGGCGCCGGGGCGGCCGGGCTTCTTGCGCTCGCGCATGCGGCCGTCGCGGGTCAGGAGGCCCTCCTTCTTGAGGGGGGCGCGGAGGCCGGCGTCGAGCTTCTGGATGGCGCGGGCGAGGCCGTGGGAGATGGCTCCAGCCTGTCCGTTGGGACCGCCGCCGATGACATTGACGGAGACGTCGACCTGGCCCTCGAGACCGGCGGTGCGGATGGGCTGGGTGGCCGACTTAACCAGGGCCTCGGTGTAGAGGTACTCCTCGGCTGGGCGGCCGTTGATCGAGAGGGAGCCGGTGCCGCGGGTGAGGCGGATGCGGGCCGAGGCGGTCTTGCGACGGCCGACGGCGGTGATGGCGGAGGACTTGGCGCTCATTTACTTCAGGAAAGGGGCTCAGCCGCGGGGGACCGACGGAAGGGGCTGGGGGTTCTTGTCGGCGTGATCATGCTTGTCGCCGGCGAAGACGCGCAGCTTGCGCAGCATGTCGTTCGCCAGACGGTTCTTGGGCAGCATGCCCTTGACGGCGTGGGTGATGATGAACTCCGGCCGGCGGGCGCGCATGGCGGCGACGGTGCGCCGGTAGGAGGTGCCGACCCAGCCGGTGTAAAACATGTAGGTCTTGTCCATCTCCTTGGAGCCGGTGAGCACCACCTTGTCCGCGTTGATCACGACGACGTAGTCACCGGTGTCGACGTGGGGCGTGTAGGTGGGCTTGTGACGGCCGCGGAGGACGTTGGCGATCCTGACCGCCAGACGGCCGAGGTGCTGGTCCTTGGCGTCAACGACGTACCAGGTCTTGTCCTTCAGCTGGACGTTCTTGGCGAGCGTGGTCTTCATAAAGAGGGAAAGGCGGAACATGGGAACGCCCCCATGCTCGTCAACACCCGAATAAAGAGGGGGTTTGGCCCTCCAAACCCCCTTCTGCGCCCCCCTCATCCCCCTCGATGGGGCGAGGCCCTTCAGAACCTGAACTTGGCGAAGACCCCCGTCCAGACCTGGGAATTGCGGGTGGCGGCCAGATTGTCGTTGTTCACGGCGTAGTTCACGCCGACGCCGATCACGGAACCCTGGCCGACGGACTTGGAGAAGTCGAGGGCGGCTCCGGCGTAGGCATAGCTGTTCTGGGCTCCCGAACCGTCATCGAGCGCGTCGTTGGCGAAGAGGTTTCCGGCGAAGCCTCGCAGGGTGATGTCGAGCTTGAACGGCCCGGCCTCCTTGAAGTCATGGTAGAGCGACCCCTCGACCACGATCTGGTCCAGGTTGAAGCCGTAGTTCACATAAAGGGAGGGCTGCAGGAAGGACTTGGGCAGGACCACGCCAAGGTAGGCCTCCTCCTCGACGCGCAGCTGGGTGAATCCCTGGGCGGCGTTGTTGAAGAACTTGGCGCTCGGCGAAGTCATGCGCAGGTAGCCGGCGTCGATCGTGGCGTCTCCGACGGACTTGCGCAGGCCGTAGGCGTAGGAACGTTCGACGGCGTCGGCGTTGAAGAAAGAGGCGTAGACGGAGAGGCCGCTGACGCCGGGCACGAAGTATTCGACACCGACCTTGGTCTGGAAAAGGCCGTCCTCATTGGATCGCTCCTTGCCGCGGAAGACGTTCTTGGCCTGCCAGGCGACGTCGGCGCGCACGGAGAGGTCCTTGGTGAACTGGGCGGAATCAAGCTGCTTGACGGGCTCTTGGCCGGAGGCGCCTCCGCAGACGGCGAGGGCGAGGGCGGTGATGGCGGGCTTCTTCATGATGAATGGAGGACATTCCTGCTCCGGACGGGGCAGGTGGCAAGTCCTAAGGGCCGGCGACGCGGCCGGCGGTCACATCGCGGCGATGATGGCGTCGCCGAACGCCGAGCACTTGATCTCCTGCGCACCCTGCATCTGGCGGGCGAAGTCATAGGTCACCCGGCCGGCGCCGATGGCTCCATTGAGTCCCTTGAGGATGAGGTCGGCCGCCTCGACCCACCCCATGTAACGGAGCATCATCTCGCCCGAAAGCACGACGGAGCCCGGATTGACCACGTCCTTGTTGGCGTACTTGGGCGCGGTGCCGTGGGTCGCCTCGAAGATCGCATGTCCGGTCAGGTAGTTGATGTTGCCGCCGGGGGCGATGCCGATGCCTCCGACCTGGGCCGCGAGGGCGTCGGAGAGGTAGTCGCCGTTCAGGTTGAGGGTGGCGATGACGTCGAAGTCGGTCGGACGGGTCAGGACCTGCTGGAGGGTGATGTCGGCGATGGCGTCCTTGATGACGATGCCCGCGCCCGGCCTGCCCTCGGGGATCTTGCACCAGGGACCGCCGTCGATCGGCTCGGCGCCGAACTCGCGCTGGGCCAGCTCATAGCCCCACTTCATGAAGGCGCCTTCGGTGTACTTCATGATGTTGCCCTTGTGCACCAGGGTCACGGACTTGCGGTCGTTCTCGATGGCGTACTGGATCGCCGAGCGGATGAGGCGCTCCGAACCCGGACGGGAGACCGGCTTGATGCCGAAGCCGACCGTGGCGGGCTGCTCGCCGCCGAAACGGATCTTCTTAAACTCCTTGGGGAAGTTGGTCTTGATGAACTCGAGGGTCTTGAGGGCGATCTCGGAACCGGCTTCGAAGTCGATGCCGGCGTAGATGTCCTCGGTGTTCTCACGGAAGATCACCATGTCGACCTTGCCCGGATTCTTGACCGGCGAAGGCACGCCGGTGAACCACTGCACGGGACGGAGGCAGACGTAGAGGTCGAGCTGCTGGCGCAGCGCGACATTGAGCGAACGGATGCCGCCGCCGGTGGGCGTGGTGAGCGGGCCCTTGATGCCGACGAGGTACTCGCGGAAGGCCGTGAGCGTCTCTTCGGGCAGCCAGTTCTGGGTCCGGTTGAAGGCCTTCTCGCCCGCGAGGACCTCGAGCCACTGGATCTGCCGGCGGCCGGCGTAGGCCTTGGCGACCGCGGCGTCGAGGACACGCACGGAGGCGCGCCAGATGTCCGGACCCGTGCCGTCCCCCTCGATGAAGGGGATGACGGGGCGGTCGGGGACGTTCAGCCTGCCCTGGGAGATGGTGATGCGTCCGGAGGAGGGGTTGCTCATGGCTAAGTGCCACAGGAAACCGCTTCCGGACGAGCGGTTTCAAGCCGATTCGGGCTTCCGGGCGAAAAGGCAAAAGAAAAGGACCCCCTTGCGAGGGTCCTTGTTTGACCGGCGGAGCCGGCGCCATCCGCCCCGGAGGACGGAAAGTCTAAGAAGAATTACTTCTTCTTGGACTTTTTGGCCTTCTTGGCGCCCTTCTTCTTGGCGGCCTTCTTCTTAGCCATAGTTTTTTCCTTATTTTGGGTCGTTGTTGGGTTAAAGGGCAGCGCCTGAAGCGCCACCCTGACGATTCGCCCCACGCTCACCCGGGCGTTGCGCGCCTGGCGGGTGATCCTGCTGCGGAGCTCCGACGGTACTCGGAAAGAAACTTGGCGCGACCGGGAGGCCTCCAGGTCGGGACGTGAGTCAGTGTAGCGGTCCAGCGCGTGCCGGATCGCCTGGGAGAGCGTGGCGAAGCCCGACCTCTGCTGGAAGGCGACGGTCTCGGAGTGGAGCTTCTCGGGAAGCGACACGGTGATGAGACTTTCGCTGAGGGGTTCGGTTCGGTTCGTCACGTCGCGGTTAACTCTTGGCATCCTTATTAGACGACGCGCGCGGATGCGCAAGAGGAAATTTCACCCGCCGGGAAGCGGATCCGGACAGGCGCCCGGAGCGCAGTTTGTAAACGCGATTCGAATACGCGCGCGCGGTTGACGGAACGTCGCGCGCGCCGCATCGTCGGCTCCGCGATGACCTCTCAGGACGCGGCGCGCGGATCGACCGCGAGGTGGAGACGCGAGGCCGCCCTGGCGACCGCGTGCGGCGCCTGCGGCGCGCTGGCCCTGGCCGCGGATGGCGACGCGGCGCGCGCACTCGCCGCCCTCGCCTGCCTGGCCGGCGGCTGGGACGCCGCCCGCGAGGCCTGGAAGGCGCTCGGCGGCGGCCGGGCCGACGTCCACCTGCTGATGCTGCTCGCCGCGGGCGGGGCCTGGGGGCTAGGCCAGCCGCTCGAGGCGACGCTGCTGCTGTTCCTCTTCTCGGCGGCCGGAGCGATTGAGCGCTACGCGATGGAAAGGTCGCGGGGCGCCATCGAGGCGCTGCTGGACCGCTCCCCGCGGCGCGCACGTCTCATCGGGTCGGACGGGTCCGAGAGCGTCGTGCCGGTGGAGAGACTGCGCCCGGGCGACCTCGTAGCCGTGCTGCCGGGCGAGCTGGTGCCGGCGGACTGCCGCACGGAGTCCGGGGAGAGCGAGGCGGACGAATCGACGCTCACGGGCGAGGCGCGGCCGGTGCGCAAGGGCCCCGGAGACCCCCTTTCGGGAGGCACCCTCAACGGATGGGGGCGCCTGACGGCCAGGGTGGTCCGCACCCAGGAGGACAGCGCGTTGCACCGAATCGTGCGCCTCATCCGGGAGGCGCAGGAGAGCAAGGCGCCCGCCCAGCGCGCCATCGACCGCTGGGGCGACCGCTACGCCGTCTTCACGCTGGCGGCCAGCGCGGCGTTCTTCGGGGCGCGGGTGGCCCTGGGGGCGCCGGCGACGGGCGGCGAGGAGTCGGCGCTCTACCGGTCGCTCACCCTGATGGTCGTACTCAGCCCCTGCGCACTGGTGCTCTCGGTGCCCTCGGCGGTGCTCGCCGCCATCGCCGCAGGCGCGCGCAACGGCATCCTCTTCCGAGGCGGCGCGGCCGTGGAGCGGCTGGCGGACGTCGACTGCGTGTGCTTCGACAAGACGGGCACGCTCACGGCCGGGGAACCCGACGTGGCCTGCATCGAGGTGACGCCCCCGGAGACGGACCGGACACACGCGCTCTCGGCGTTGCTCGCGCTCGAGGCGGGCACGACGCACCCTTTCGCACCGGCCGTCATCCGCGCCTGCGAGAAGGAGGGCGCGGCGATGACGCCGGTCGACGGCCTGTCGGTCTCGCCGGGCCAGGGCGTCTCGGGCACGGTCGCGGGAAGGCGCTGGGCCGCGGGCACCCGGGAATTCGCGGGCTCCCACGTCCTGCCCCCGGCGGCGGTCGATCCGGGCGCGATCGTCAGCGAGGTCTGGGCTTCGGACGGGACGGTCACGGTGCGGGTCACGCTGATCGACCGCATCCGGGAGGAGAGCGCCCCGATGCTGGCCGAACTCGGCCGCCGCGGCATCCGCACCCTGATGCTGACGGGCGACCGCGAGGAGGCCGCCGCGGCCGCGGCACGGCAGCTCGGAGTGGGCGACTACCGGGCGGCGCTCACGCCGGACGCCAAGATGGCGGCGATCCGCGGCCTCTCGGCCGAGGGCCTCGTGGTCGCGATGGTCGGGGACGGGGTCAATGACGCGCCCGGGCTGGCCGCGGCCGACGTGGCGGTGGGCATGGGGGCGCGGGGCAGCGACGCCGCGCTCGAATCGAGCGACGTGGTCCTGCCCGACGACCGCATCGGCCGGCTCGTCGACGCGATCGAGCTCAGCCGCGCCGCGCGACGTGCGATCCGCGTCA
>JBJTTY010000001.1:0-18211 GCA_046080425.1 Verrucomicrobiota bacterium | reverse complement strand
GACCATTTCGAAGGATTCGCCTAAGCATCTCGGTAGATCCGAACCGGTTCGATCCTTTAAAAAAATCATAGGGCCCGGCGCTTCCTCAGGAAGCCTAGGCCGGGCCCTTAGTATTCTTTCTCTAATGCATCAGTAGTTTAGTTGGCAGAATGCCCCCTTGCCAGGGTGGAGGTGCCGGTTCGAGCCCGGCCTAATGCACCATTTCACACTCTCGAGCCGCTGGACAAGGGTTATCTTCCAATACAATCCCTTGGCCGACACCTTGCTCGTTTTTTATACCGGATTAGCTCAGCAGGCAGAGCGCTTGACCGTTAATCTCGAGGTCGGTGGTTCGATCCCACCATCCGGTGCCATTTCAGTTGTCCGCCCAAGGCCGTCGACCTTTGAATCCGCAGCGAATCAACATTTTCATGGAAGGGTAGGTAAGTGGTTAACGCCGGCGGGTTGTAAATCCGTTCAGTTCATTGTTCGTGGGTTCGAATCCCACTCCTTCCACCATTTCGAGCCGACCGTCTTCGGTTATCACACACTAATGCCAATAGTAAAAATCGCAGCTGATGCGCGCAAGCGTGGCGATCCGGGCAACCGGTTCATCGGCAATATCCCGAAGGCAAATCCTTGCTCGAAAGACTTTCATCAGGACATAGCTCAGCCAGGCAGAGCGCGTGCTCGGGGTGCACGAGGTCGCGGGATCGTAGCCCGCTTTCCTGACCATTTCGAAGGATTCGCCTAAGCATCTCGGTAGACCCGAACCGATCGTGTTGGGCTATACGGGATTTGGAGCTGCGGGTCAGAGCCCAGTCCATTTCGCCCTTTTGACGTCTGGCTCCGCTGGATGCATGATTTTGATGCCGAATAGCTCAAAGGAAGAGCGCCTGTCTCTTAATCAGGAGGCTGTGGGTTCAAATCCCATTTCGGCAACCATTTGCAGTTATTCCAAGGCGTCCATCCGGACACAGTGGAGCATTTTCTGTTCGGATAATTTAAGGGACAAAAAGCCTGGCTCCTAAGCAGGCGATGAAGGTTCGAGTCCTTCTCCGAACGCCATTTCGAGCCGCTGGACTAGGGTTATTATCTGTTGAATACAATCCCCTTGGCCGACACCTTGCTCGTTTTTTTATACCGTATTAGCTCAGTAGGTAGAGCGCTGGGTTGAAACCCTGGAGGTCGGTGGTTCGATTCCACCATCCGGTGCCATTTCAGTTGTCCGATCAATGCCGTCGACCTTTGGATACGCTGCGGATCGACATTTTCATGGAAGGGTAGGTAAGAGGCTAACACCAGCAGACTGTAGATCTGTCGCGCAAGCTTCGTGGGTTCGATTCCCACCCCTTCCACCATTTCGAGCCGACCGTCTTTGGTTATCACATACTACTGTAAATAGTAAACATCGCGGCTGATGCGCGCAAGCGTGGCGATCCGGGCAACCGGTTCATCGGCAATATCCCGAAGGCAAATCCTTGCTCGAAAGACTTTCATCAGGACATAGCTCCGCCAGGCAGAGTGCGTGCTCGGGGTGCACGAGGTCGCGGGATCGTAGCCCGCTTTCCTGACCATTTGGAGGGGTAGCTTAAGTATCAAAGCGCGTGACAATATCCAGTGCACCCACTTGCTCGGGCAACCAGAGCCGCTCACATTGGGTTACTCTTAAACACGAAACTGCGGGTGAAAGGCCCGCCCCCTTCGCCCTTTTTAGGCTCTGCCGACAAGGCATCCCAAACGCCCCTATCTAGGGGTCCCCTTTATGGGTTCATAGTGAAATGGATATCACAGCCGCTTGCGGAGCAGCCATTCGAGGTTCGAGTCTTCGTGAGACCACCATTTGTTGCGTCCTGCTGCGCACATACATACGGGTATGTGGTCGTTGGGTAGCGCACTCAAGTGAGGTTCGCCGTTAGGCGACGCAAGCCATCCTGCCCGATGGGCCTCATTTTGAGGGCATTCTTTTTATGGAGTGACCGAGCGCACTCGTACCGAGTCACCTGATTTTCCACCCTGGCCGGCGGATCGGCCGTGGCGCCTCTGTCACCAAGGAGGCGCATGCGTTCAGTCAAAAGCTCGGGCTGGGGTGGATCCCTTTGGCAGCGTCCGCAGTGCGGCCGGCGGCATCATCCGCCGTCTGCGACGGTTCAAGTCCGTCCGTTGCCTCCCTTCATGGTCGGGTAGTGTCAGCAGGCAAAATGGCGTCCTGAAAGCTCGCAGAGGTCGGTTCGATTCCGGCCCCGACCACCATCTCAGGCCGCGGGGTGCGCCCCGCGGTCTGCTCCTCCCCCGCCGCGGCCGGCTGCTTGCCGGCGCGGCGGGACTTCGGGAGCGCAAACATTCCGAGCCGTCCGCCGCATGGCATCCCGCTCGCTCGGAGACTTTCCCGGAGGCATCCCGCCTCCGGGCTGAAACCAAAACCACGAAACAGAGAACAACAAAACCGGCCCGCAAGGGCTCAAGAAAATGAAAAAGAACATCAAGCAGGCCCTCGCGGGCCTCAAGGCGACCGAGACTCCCCAGAGTCTTCCCATCCCCGGCAGGGACATGGTCGAGAACAGCGCCGGCGGCTTCGTCTTCAAGCTCGACGAATGGAAGCAGCTGGAAAGGTTCCTGATCCTCGGCAGCGAGGGCGGCACCTTCTACGTTTCCGAAAGGAAGCTTACGGCGGACAACGCGAACAAGGTCCTCCTTCTCCTCAAGAAGGACGGCCTCAAGGTCGTCGAAAGGACCGTCGAGATGCTGAAGTCCGGCCGGGCGCCCAAGCCCGACGTCGCGATCTTCGTGCTGGCTCTCGCCGCCTCCAAGGGCGACGACGCCACCCGGAAGGCCGCGCTGGCCGCGGTGCCCTCCGCGCTCAAGACCGGCACGCAGCTGCTCAAGTTCGTCGACAGCGTCAACGACCTGAGGGGCTGGGGCCGGGGCCTGAAGAAGGCCGTCGGCCTCTGGCTCAAGTCCAGGAAGTCCGACACGCTCGCCCTCCAGCTCGTCAAGTACAAGCAGAGGGAGGGCTGGTCCATGAAGGACGTGCTGAGGCTCGCCAAGCCCGTCCCCGAGGACGAGGTGCAGAGCAGGCTCTTCGGCTGGACCGCCAAGCCCGACAAGGCCGAATGGGCCCGGGCCGAAACGGCCCCCGGCGACAAGGCGCTCGACTTCGTGTGGGCGGCCGAAAAGGCCTCCGCCCTGAAGCTCGTCTCCGAGACGGCTGAGAGCGCCGAAGTCTCCGCGGTGCTGGCCGAAGCCAACAAGGCGTCGGTCAGGCGGCTCGTCGAACTGATCGTGCAGTACAGGCTCCCCCGGGAGGCCCTGCCCACCGAGGCCCTCAAGAAGGTCGAGGTGTGGGAGGCGCTCCTCCAGGAGATGCCCATGACGGCGATGATCAGGAACCTCGGCACGATGTCGAAGGTGGGCCTCCTCAAGCCCCTGAGTGACGCGGAAAGGCTGGTCGCCTCCAGGCTGACCGACGCCGCCAGGCTCAGGGGCGCGAAGGTGCACCCCATCTCCGTGGTGTCCGCTCTGCGGACCTACGCCAGCGGCAGGGGCCTCAGGTCCTCCGCCAGCTGGACGGTCTCGCAGAAGGTCGTCGAGGCGCTTGACGAAGCGGTCGAACTCTCGTTCGGCGCGGTCGAGCCCTCCGGCACCAGGCACCTCCTCGGCCTCGACGTCTCCGGCTCCATGAGCGGCGGCGAAATCGCCGGCGTGTCCGGCCTGACTCCCTCCGCCGCCACTGCCGTCATGGCCGTGGTGACGGCGAGGGTCGAGCCCTGGACCGCGATCATGGGCTTCGCTGACTCGTTCAGGGACCTCGGCATCACCGCCAGGGACCGGATCGACGAGGCGAGCCGGAAGGTGGCCAGGCTGTCCTTCGGCAGCACGGACGCCTCCCTGCCCATGACGTGGGCGCTGGAGCAGAAGGTCCAGGTCGACACGTTCGTCGTCATGACGGACAACGAGACCTGGGTCGGCAAGATCCAGCCCGTGCAGGCGTTGAAGAAGTACCGGGACTGGTCCGGCCGGGCGGCGAAACTCATCGTCGTCGGCATGACCTCCACCGGCTTCACCATCGCCGACCCCGAAGACGCCGGCATGCTCGACATCGTCGGCTTCGACGGCGCGGCGCCCGCGCTCATGGCGAAGTTCGCCAAGGGCGAAATCTGAAGCAACAGGGGCCGGTCCGCAGGGACCGGCCCCTTTCTTCCCCCTCCTGTCTTATTTTTGGCAAGCTCCGTCCGGAGCACCGCAAACATTTTCCACACCACCATGAACTCACTCATTGAAAACACCGAGGCGTCAGCCGCCTCTACCGCCTCCTCCGCCTCCGTGCGTCTGGCGATCGCACTCCTGTGCCTGGTCGGCCGCAACGCCAAGGGCGTCGCGGAGCGGACCGTCCTCGAGAAGTGCTTCCTGTCCCTGCAGCGCCCCGAATTCCTCCGCCTGGCCGAAGGCCAGAACACTTCCGACCTCCGGATCGGCGACCTCGCCGGCCTTTCAAGTCGGGAGAAGCTGAACTTCATCCGTGGCGCCATGGCGCTCCTGCGTGAAATGAGCCTACGGGAGGGCATCTGCATCTGCAACATGCCCGCCCTCGTCATGCTGCCCGTCTCAGCCTTGGCCGACCTCATGGAGGCCAACTCCCGGCAGGCCCGGCTCGCTTTTCGCGCCATGCGGAAGGTCACCCTGTTCTGCGCCGACCGCGCCGACCTCAACCGGGCGTCCTCCTATGAGGACTTCGTCATGCGCCTGACCGCGCGTCGCGAGCGGCTCGACCTCGAGGTCGTCATGGAGTTCGCCGAATCGGAGCGCCTGGCCGGCCGTCGTCTCCGCGAGGCCTACGCAAGGTGGGCCGACTGAACGCCCGGGTTGAGTCCGCGACCTGAACCTGACACGCTACAGCCATGCCCTCAAACTTCCACGCGATCCGGTCCGTCCTGGCGACTGCGCTAGCTCCTCATGAGGCCGATCGGCATGCCGGTGCCATCCTCCGCGCCGCTTCCGGTCGGCCGATCGAGCAGGTCCTGGAGGATGTCGCGAGGGTCATGGCCGATCCGGCCATCGAACAGGACAACGACGCGTTGGCCGGCCTCGCCCGTCGACTCCTTGAGCTCAGGCACCGGGAGTCGATCGTGGTCAGGGACGAGCCTCTCGGCTACTCGGTCTTCGGCGAGCAGGGCATCGAGCCCGGAGCCAGGCGTCAGATGGATGACGCCATGCGGCTCGGTCCGGTCGTGGCGGGCGCGCTCATGCCCGACGCCCATCAGGGCTATGCGCTGCCGATCGGAGGCGTCATTGCGGTCGAGGATGCGCTCATTCCCTATGCCGTCGGTGTCGACATCGGCTGCCGCATGCACCTTTCGGTATTCCACCAGCCGGCTGAACAGTTCGACGCCCTGCGCGAGGGCCTCAGGCGTGCGATTCTGCACGGCACCCATTTCGGCCAGCAGACCCGGAGCAGCCCGCTCGACCATCCGCTTCTGGACGACCCACGGTTCCGCGAGACCGAGAAATTCATGCGCACTTCCGGTCTGCGCGAACGTTGCGCCCTTCAGTTCGGATCTTCCGGCGGCGGCAACCATTTCGTCGAGTTCGGAGAACTGCATGTGACGCATCCCGACGCCGGCATCCCGTCCGGCAGGTGGATGGCGCTGCTCTCGCATTCGGGGTCACGGGCCCTGGGTCACAGGATCGCCACCGCCTTCACCGCCGTGGCCAAGCGCCTGACGCCGCTGCCGACCGGGCTGGAAGATTTCGCCTGGCTGCCCCTCGGCACGGAGGAGGGCAGGGCGTATCTTGCGGCCATGGAACTCGCCGGCGATTTCTCCGCCGCGAACCATCGCGTCATTCATGAGACGGTCATTGCTGCGGCGGGCCTCGACGTGGCGCTTTCGGTCAGCAACCATCATAACTACGCCTGGCGTGAAAAGTTCGAAGGCCGCGACGTCTACGTGCACCGCAAGGGCGCGACGCCGGCCTCCCGGGGCGCCCTCGGCGTCATCCCCGGCTCCATGGCCACTCCGGGATTCCTCGTGCGCGGACTCAGCGGCGTGGGCTCGCTCGAGTCGGCCTCCCATGGCGCCGGCCGTCGCATGTCGCGGCGCGAAGCCGAGCGCACCATCACTTCCGCCGCCCGTGATCTCGATCTCGCCTCGGCCCGAGTCGAATTGCTCGGGGGTGGGATTGATGAGGCGCCTAGCGCCTACAAGGACATCCATTCCGTCATGGCCGCCCAGACGGGCCTTGTCGAAGTTCTGGCTGAATTCCATCCCCGCATCGTGCGCATGGCCGGCCGCACCGAGCTCGACCCCGAGGAGGGCAATTGAACTCAGCGGCTGTCCTTGCGGTTCGGCGCGCCAGAAAGTCCGCCCGAGCCCCGATTCGGACCCATCTTTCGTTTTGACGGACGGGGGCGGAGTCCCATCTTCGGACGACTCAGGACAGTCCGATGGTGTAATGGCAGCACAGGAGATTCTGATTCTCCTTGTCTAGGTTCGAATCCTAGTCGGACTACCACTTGAAAGCAGAAAGCCCTCCTTGTGGAGGGCTTTTTTGTGCCTGTGGAGCGGCGATCAGCGGACGTTCCAGAGGATGACGAGGTTCTTCGTCTGGCGGCCCGCCGCGATCAGCTCGGGCTTGCCGTCGCCATCGAGGTCGGCCGACTTGAGGTCCTCGACCGCGACCTCCTTGGTCGTGATGACCGAGGTGCGCCATTCCTTGCCTTCGCCGTCAAGGGGCGTGAGCAGCCGGAGTCCCGGGTTGGCGCCGCGCCAGCCCACCATCACCTGGTCGTGACCCAGCCCGAGGTAGTCGTCCGGAGCGACCGCATGACCGTCCTTGAACCCGTCGAGGATCTGCTTCCGGTTCCACTTGCCGTCGCCGTCGCGCAGGTAGACCGCGGCCTTGTCACCATGGAACGGCTCGACCGTGGCCAGGAACGCGCCTGCGGGCAGACGCCCCGCGCGGACTTCGCCCACCGGCTCGGAGCTCAGGCGCGTCTGGCGCCACTCGCCGTCGGCGTAGGCGTTGAGCCAGAGCCCCTCCTTGGAGCCCGCGACGACCTGCTGCCGCTGCGAGCGGTCCCAACGGACCGTCTCGAGATTGTGCGTGATGTGTCCCGCGTCGTTGACCAGCTCCGTCTTCCACTCGCCCTTGGGGTCGGCCGGGCGGCGGTAGGCGAGCAGCTTGGCGCCCGCGCCTTCCGCGTTCTTGTTGCCCCGGCCGTGCAGCGGCTGCACGAGCAGGTCCCAGCGTCCCGTCGCGACCTCCGCCCAGCGCATCCGGTGCACCGTGGGCTCGTGGTGTAGCCTGACCGCCTCCCACTTCTGCGTCCGGTCGGCGGGCGGGATCAGGTAGAACACCGCGCCGCTCTTCACCGTGTCGCCGGGATTCCAGCCCGCGCCCACGGCGATCTCCGCCTTGCCGTCGCCGTCGATGTCCTCGGCGGCCACGCAGACATTGTCCTCCTTCGTCAGATTCTCCGCGATGACGTGCTTCTTCCAGTCCGGGTTGCGGTACCACTGGATCGTGCGCTTGTCGGCGAGCACCACGTCCTTCTTCCCGTCCCCGTCCACGTCGGCGATCGCGAGCCCGTAGCCGATCTCGACTTTGTCGATTTCCTGGAGGCGGAACTTGGGCTCCGGCGGGGCGGCGTGGAGCGAGAGGGCGAGCAGCAGGGGCAGGGCGGGGCGCATGCCGGCATCTTGGACGCCGGAGGCCGCCTGTCCACCTTGCCCTGCGCGTCAGCGGCCCAGGCCGGGGAACAGTTGGAGCAGCCCCGAGGCCATGATCTCGACCCCGATGGCGGCGAGCGTCAGGCCCATCAGCCGCGTCATCACGTTGATGCCCGTGCGGCCGAGCAGGCGCGTGATCGGCGCGGCGGCGACGAGGCAGGCGAACGTGGCGCCCGCGCCCGCGACCGCGTAGCCCGCGAGCGCCGCGTGGCCCTGCCAGCCCGCGGCCCGCTCCGAGTAGATGATCATCGTCGAGATCGTGGCCGGGCCGGTGAGCAGCGGCACCGCGAGCGGCGAGACCGCCACGCTGTCGCCCGCGTCGTCCATCTCCGGCCCCGTGCTGTCCGCCGCGCGGGCCGCGAGCATCTGCATCGCGTTGATCAGAAGCAGGATTCCGCCGCCCACTTGGAACGAGGCCAGCGAGATGCCAAAGAACTCCAGCACGCGCACGCCGGCGAACGCGCTGCCCGCGATGACCGCGAACACCGTCAGGCTGCTGATGACCGCCGTGCGGCGACGCTGCCCGTCCGTCAGCCCGTCCGTGAAGTGGATGAAGAAAGGGATCACCCCGACCGGGTTCAGGACGGCCAGCAGCGTCAGCAGCGCCTTCAGGTGCTCCATGGCGCTCTCAGCGGGCCGTGAGCCGCTCCAGACATTCCCGGTAGAGCGACTGCGTGCGCGCGACCACGTCGGGCGGCAGGACCGGACCGGGCGGGGTCTTGTCCCAGGGCTGCTTCTCGAGCCAGTCGCGCACGAACTGCTTGTCGTAGGAGGGCTGCGGCCGGCCCGGCTGCCAGGTGGCCGCCGGCCAGTAGCGCGAGGAGTCGGGCGTCAGCACCTCGTCGATGAGCACCAGCGAGCCGTCCTCCGCCGCGCCGAATTCGAACTTCGTGTCCGCGAGGATGATGCCGGCGCGGGCCGCGCGCTCCTTGCCCATGCGGTAGAGCGCGAGGGAGGCATCGTGCACCGTGCGGAAGACGTCGGCTCCGAGAATCTCCTCGCAGCGCGCCAGCGTGATCGGCTCATCGTGCCCTTCGGCGGCCTTGGTCGACGGCGTGAAGATCGGGCGGGGCAGGGGAGAGCCGTCAAGCAGCCCGCGCGGTAGCGCGTGGTCGAGGATCGAGCCCGTGCGGAGGTATTCCTTGAAGCCGCCGCCCGCGAGGTAGCCGCGCACCACGGCCTCGACCGGCAGCGGTCGCAGCTTGCGCACGATCATCGAGCGCGGGATCAGATGCTCGTGTCCGCGGAGCGCCCGTTCGAGCGCCGTCGCGTGGTCGGGGAGCAGGTGCGTCGGGAAGATCGCCCTGGCCTGCTCGAACCACCAGAGACTGATCTGCGTGAGCAGCACCCCTTTGCCCGGGACCCCGTTGGGCATGACCACGTCGAAGGCCGAAAGACGGTCTGTGGCCACGATCAGGTAGTGCTCCCCTAGGTCGAAGACCTCGCGCACCTTGCCCTTGGTCTTCAGCGGGTAGGGCAGACCGGTGACGGTCATCAGGGCTTCGGCGGGCAGCGTGACGGACGGCATGCTGCCTCCAGATAGCCCTGCGCCCGGCCTTTCGGCAAGGAAACGCGGCGGACTTCCGTCACGGAGGCAGCAGCGCCAGCCGGATCGCCTCGCCGGCGGCGGCCAGCCCGAAGGCGCCGGCGACGTGGGCCGCCGTGCCGTAGCCCCATTCGCAGTTGGGCCTGAGCTCCTCGTCCTCCGGCAGTTCGCCGCCGGGCAGCCCTTCGCAATCGGTCCGGGCGGCCGGCAGTTCGTCGGACCACACGGAGGAGATGCCGAAGGGCCCCTTGCGCGGGAAATCGAAGTTCTGCCGCAGCCGCTTGCGCACCAGCATCAGGAGCGCGTCCTCCCGCGACTGGGCGAGGTCGGTGACCCGTATCCTCGTCCCGTCGGTACGGCCCGCGCAGCCGCCCGCCGAGACCGTGCGCAGGCCGGCCCGGCGGCAGGCGTCGAGCAGCGCGCACTTGGGCGAGAGCGCGTCGATCGCGTCGATCACCACGCCCCGGAAGCCCGCGACCGTCGCGGCGGCGTTGGCGCGCGTCACGAACGCCGTCCGCAGCTCCGTCCGCAGTCCCGGCCGGATCGCGCGCGCGCGTTCCGCGACCGCCTCGGTCTTCGCGCGCCCCGCGGCGCCCGCAAGCGCGTGGAGCTGCCGGTTCGTGTTGGAGGCGCAGACCGTGTCGCCGTCGACCAGCGTGAGCGAGCCCGCGCCACTGCGGGCGAGTGCCTCGGCTGTCCAGGAGCCCACCCCGCCGAGTCCGACGACCATGAACGACGAGGCGGCGAGACGTTCCAGGCCCGCGCGGCCGTAGAGACGGCCGACGCCGGCGAAGCGCTCGAGGAACTCCTTGTCCATCCCCACCATCAAGCCGGAAGCCCGTCGCCTGTCCAACGCGCAAAACCGGCAGGTACGACCTTGCCCCATCCTGGATTTCACTGACAATCACTCTCCATGTCCGACCCCATCAAGGTCCTTCAGGAGCCGCACACCCGGTCCTGGCAGCAAGCCCTCTCCCTCGGCATCGTCGGCCTCGTGTTCGGACTCATCATCGCCTTCGCCGTGATCTTCTGGCATTCCCAACAGGTCGTCCCTCTGGCGGACGTTTTCCTCTCCGCCCGCGCGCCCCTCCTGCAGCATCGCTCGGAAAAAGGCGCCTGGCCCCAGGACTTCGACCTTTCGTCGCCGCCCGAGGCCCTGCTCGTCTACGCCTACGGCCCCGTCCGGTCGGCGGTCCTCAAGGCCGGCGTGTCCGGTCGCTGGAGGTTCGAGTCAGGAGCTTCCGGCGCCGCCGTGGCCTTCATTCCCTCCGAGTGGAGCGAGGAGGCGCGCCGCGTGCTCGTCTCGGTCGACGGAAGGCTGGACGACGGCGACCCCGCCTCCGGCCAGTTCCTTGTGGGCGCGGACCGCGCCACCTTCACGCTGAAGGCCGACTGAGCGCCTCGGCCCGTTCGCGCAGCTCCGCGTCGCGCAGGGCCTCCACGATCTCGTCGAGCCCGCCGTCGAGCGCCTGCTCGATGCCGTGGACCGTGAGGTCCACCCGGTGGTCCGTGATGCGGTTCTGCGGGAAGTTGTAGGTGCGGATGCGTTCGGAGCGGTCGCCGGAGCCCACCATCGAGCGCCGGGCGTCGGCGCGCGCCTCGCGCTCCTTCGCCCGCGTCAGGTCGAGCAGCCGGGAGCGCAGCACCCGCATCGCCTTCTGCCGGTTGCGCAGCTGCGAGCGTTCGTCCGCGCAGTAGACCGTGAGCCCCGTGGGGCGGTGGATGATCTGGACCGCCGACTCCGTCTTGTTCACGTGCTGGCCGCCGGCTCCGGAGGCGCGGGCGACCGTGACCTCCAGGTCTTCCGGCTTCAGCGTCACCTCGGCCTCTTCGGCCTCGGCGAGCACCGCCACCGTCGCGGCCGACGTGTGCACCCGCCCCGACGCTTCCGTCGCCGGCACCCGCTGTACGCGGTGGACGCCGGCTTCGTGGCGCAGCAGTGCGGCCGCCCCTTCGCCCTCGATGAGCAGCACCGCCTCGCGGACCCCGCCGAGGTCGGAGGGCGAGAGCGAGAGCAGCTCATGCTTCCAGCCGCGCCGTTCGGCGAAGCGCGAGTAGGCCCTCAGCAGGTCTCCGGCGAAGAGCGCGGCCTCGTCGCCGCCCGTGCCCGCGCGCACCTCCACCAGCACGTTGCGCGAGTCGTCGGGGTGGGGCGGGATGACCGCCCGGACCAGTTCCTGCCGGGCGGCTTCGGCCGCCGGTTCCAGCCGTCGCACCTCCTCCTCGGCCATCGCGCGCATCGCCGGATCGGCCTCCCTGGCCATGGCCCGGGCGTCCGCCAGCTCCCGTTCGAGGGCCGTCAGCCGGTCGTCGGCCCTGACCGCCTGGGCCGTGAAGCGGAGCTCCGCGCCGAGCGCCGCCGCCTTGCGGGCGTCGCCGAACGTGGCGGGGTCGGCCATCAGTCCTTCCAGCTCCGTCAGCCGCCGGCGGAGGGCCGAGAGGTCGGGTCGGAGGGGGCTGGACGACATGGAGGCGGGGCCAATCGGGACTTGGAGAGGGACCGCCCCTCCCTTATTCAATGGAGTCGCCGCGGACACGCTCCGCAAGCCCCCTTTCCAACCGCTTCCGACCTTCATGCAGCCCAAGGAACCCGCCCTGCGCGGCACCCACGTCCTCTCGTGCGTGTGGGATTTCGACAAGACCCTCTGCCCCGGCTACATGCAGACCCCGCTCTTCCGCGCCTACGGCGTCGACGAGGAGCGCTTCTGGAAGGAGACCAACCAGCTGCCCGCCCTGTACGCGCGCAAGGGCATCCGCACCTCGAAGGATTCGGTCTACCTCAACCACCTCCTGAGCTACGTGAAGACCGGCCCCCTCAAGGGGCTGACCAACCGGCGCCTCCGTGAGCTCGGTGCCGAGATCCCGCTCTGCCCCGGCCTGCCGGACTTCTTCCCCGCGCTCAAGGAGCACGTCCGCGAGCTCGGTCGCCGGCACAACCTCGAGGTCATCCTGGAGCACTACGTCGTCAGCACTGGCCTGGCCGAGATGATCCGCGGCTCCGCCGTGGCGCCGCATTGCGACGGCATCTACGGCTGCGAGTTCCTCGAGCATCCGCTGCCCCCGCACTTCACCCGCCAGGACGAACTCGCCCTCGAGCTGCCGACCGAGATCACGCAGGTGGCCTCGATGGTCGACAACACCATCAAGACCCGCTTCCTCTTCGAGATCAACAAGGGCTCCAACAAGAATCCCGAGATCGACGTCAACGCGGTCGTCCGCGCCGAGGACCGCCGCGTGCCGTTCGAGAACATGATCTACGTCGCGGACGGTCCGAGCGACGTCCCCGTCTTCTCCCTCCTGCGCAAGAACGGCGGGCGGGCCTTCGCCGTCTACGTGCCGGAGAGCGAGGCCGAGTTCGCGCAGAACGACGCCCTCCTGCAGACCGGACGCGTGCACGGCTACGGCCCCTGCGACTACACCCCGTCCTCCTTCACGCCCAAGTGGATCCGGCACTGCCTCGCCGGGATGGTCGAGCGTCTCGCGCAGGAGCGCGCCCGCGCGCTCGCCGCCCGCGTCGCGCGGCCTCCGCGCCACCTCCATTCCGACCCCGCGCCGAATCCGCCCGCCGGCGGCGTCCAGGGCACGCTCTTCGGCGACTGACGACCATGCCCGCCCCCGCCCGCCGACGCACCGCCACCCTCGCCCGACCGGCCAGCGAGTCGCGTCCCATCCTGGCGGCCGCGCTCGCCATCACCGCCGCGTTCCTGCTCGTCGCGATGGGCTTCCACGCGCCGTCCGACGCCAACGTCCTGCCTGGATTCCTGGAGCGCGCGCTGACCTTGCCCGACGACTCCGGCGCCGCCGCCACGGACAATCCCTGCGGCGCCTTCGGCGCCACGGTCGCGGTCATCGTCTTCAGCCTCTTCGGCTACGCCGCCTTCCTGCTGCCCGTCTTCATCGGCGCCGCCGGCTGGTTCGCGCTCAACCACCGCGCCCACACCCTCTGGCCCTTCAAGGTGCTGCTGATGTCGCTGTGCGTCATCCTGCTCGCGCCGATCCTCGCGCTCTGGCTCGAGCCCGAGGGCGCCAGCCGCATCACCGCGGGCGCCTTCGACCCCAAGGGCGCCGGCGGCCTGGTCGGAGGATTCCTGCACGGCTCCCTCTTCGAGCCGGCCTTCGGCGCGTACGGCACGTGGTTCCTCATCTTCCCCTACGGCTTCGCGCTCATCGGGGCCCTCGCGGACGATCCGCGGGCCACGCTCGCGGCCTGGATCGCCGAGACCCGCGACGCCTTCGGTTCCTGGAACGCCTCGCGCCGCGAGGCCGCCGCCCGCGCCGCCGAGGAGTCGCGCCGTCGCGACGCCGCCGCCGCCGAGCTCCGGCGCAAGCAGGCCGAAGTGCAGGGCGCGGTGATCCCCGCCGTCGCGGCCACCGCGCCGATCCTGCGGACCGCCGAGCCCGTGACTCCGATGCAGACCCAGGAGGAGCCGGTCGAGCCCGAGGAGGAGGTGGTGACCGTCGACCCGGACAACGTCTCCGTCTCCGCCCCCGGTGAAGATCCTGCCGCGGAGAAGTCCCAGGAGAAACCGCGTCCGCCGAAGCAGAAGAAGAAGGAGGAGGAGGACGAAGAGAACGAGGATGAGGAGGAGAACGTCGCGGTCGACGGCGGCAAGGTGCTCGTCGTCAAGCCCGAGAAGATCGAGCGCGCCGCCAAGGCGCAGATCCCCAAGCGGCAGGGCGACTACGTCTTCCCTGACGTCTCCCTGCTCGCCGAGCCTTCGGCTCCCGCCGAGTCGGGGTCGGAGGACTTCCGCCGTCGCGCGGGGGAGCTCATCGAGACCCTGAAGCAGTTCAACGTCAGCTGCGTCCCCGTCGACACCGCCAACGGCGTCGACGTCGGCATCCAGCAGGGCCCTTCCATCACCCGCTACGAGATCAAGCCCGCGCCGGGGACCCGCGTCGAGAAGATCGCCAACCTCTCCAACAACATCGCGATGAACCTGGAGGCGGAGTCCGTCCGCATCCTCGCGCCCGTGCCCGGCAAGGGCACCGTCGGCATCGAGATCCCCAACAAGGTGCGCAAGGACGTGCGCCTGCGCGAGATCCTCGAGTCCAAGGCCTGGGCCGAGAGCAAGATGGAGATCCCCGTCGTGCTCGGCGTCGACAGCGTCACCAACAAGCCCGTCGTCCAGGACCTGGCTCGCATGCCGCACTGCCTCATCGCCGGCTCCACCGGCCAGGGGAAGTCCGTCTGCATCAACGCCTTCATCGTCTCGCTCCTCTACCGCCGCACCCCCGAGGACCTGCGCTTCATCATGGTCGATCCCAAGGTGGTCGAGCTGCAGGTCTACCAGAAGCTGCCGCACCTGCTCATCCCGGTGGAGACCGACCCGAAGCGCGTGCCCGCCGCCCTCAAGTGGCTCATCGCCGAGATGATGCGCCGCTACAAGGTCTTCGCCAAGGTCGGCGTGAAGAACATCAGCGGCTTCAACGCCAAGATTGCCCGTGACGCCGCGGCCCCGAAGCAGGAGGAGCTCCGGCTCACCCCCGAGGAGCAGGCCGCCGCGGCCGCCGCCGCCGAGGAGGCCGTGGACGACGGCGTGAAGGTCCCGACGGAGAAGCTGCCCTACATCGTGTGCGTCATCGACGAGATGGCCGACCTGATGATGGTCGCGGCCGACGAGGTCGAGAAGTCCGTCGCCCGCCTCGCCCAGCTCGCGCGCGCCGCGGGCATCCACCTCGTGCTCGCCACGCAGCGTCCTTCCACCGACGTCATCACCGGCCTGATCAAGGCCAACCTGCCGACCCGCATCGCCTTCAAGGTCTCCGCCCTGGTCGACTCGCGCACCATCCTAGACAGCCGCGGCGCCGAGACGCTCGTCGGCCGGGGCGACATGCTTTTCATCCCGCCCGGCACCGCCGTGCTCCAGCGCGTGCAGGGGGCCTTCGTCGGCGAGCAGGAGGTCGAGGCCATCGTCAACTTCCTCCACGATAAGAACGGCGAGCCCGAGTTCGTGCAGGAGGTCGTCGAGGCCATCGAGAGCGGCTCCGACGAAGGCGGCGGATCCGGCGACGGCGAGGACGGGGAGGACCCGCTCGTCATGCAGTGCTGGGCCATCATCCGCGAGACGCGGCGCGCGTCGGTCTCGATGCTCCAGCGTCGGCTCAAGCTCGGCTACAACCGCGCGGCCCGCATCATGGACATCCTCCATGAGAAGGGCTACGTCGGCCCGGAGAACGGCTCCAGCCCGCGCGAGATCCTCGTCGACTGAGCGGCTCCGGCCGCGACGTCACTTCTTCGGCTTCTTGGTCTCCTGCTTCCGCTCCTTGGTGCTCTTCTTGCGCTCGGGTTCGGGCGGAGCGGGCGGCTCGGGCTCCTTGACGTCCTTGGTCGGATCGACCGCGGGGCTGGGGTAAGGAGGGTCGGCCGGGGCGTTCTGCGCGAGGCAGACCGAGCCGGTCAGCAGGACGGCGAGCAGGAGCGCCCTCACGTTCAGGCTTCCTTCTTCTTTTCGCCGAACGGGTTGTCCTTCTTCTGCTCGGGCTTGCGGGGCTCGGGCTTCTTTTCCGAGGTCGGCTTCTCCGGCTGCTCCTTCTTCTCGCCGTCAGGGGCGGGCTTCTTGCGTTCCTTCGAAAGTTCCTTCTGCACCGCAGCCGCACCGGCCACGGCGGCTTCGGCGCCCACCTTGAGCGCGGCGCCGGCCGGCTCGGACTTGCCGTCGGACCCGATGGCCTGCAAGCGGGCGATCTCCTCCTGTGCGGCCTTGAGCGCCGCATTCGCGGCCTCGATTCCGGCGTCCAGCGACATCTTGACCAGCGGCTCCGGGTCCGCCGGGACGGCGGCCTTCTTGGCTTCGGGCTTGGGCTCGGCCTTCTTCTTGGCATTGCCGGCGGAGCGGCGATTGGACGGGTTGTTCGCGGTCGTGCCGTTGCTCTGGTCGTTCGACTGGGGCTTCTGGGGCGCGGTCGCGGCCAGCATCGCGGCGAGGCAGGTAATGAGGATCATCTTACCGAGGATAACACCGCCGACCCCGCTCTGTTTCAAGCCCGGTCAGGCCTGAAGATGAAGAAGACCGCCCCGAGCAGGCAGAAAAACGCCCAAAGCAGGTCCCAGCGCCACTTTTCGCCCAGAAAGAAGAGCATGAACGGCACGAAGACCACCAGCGTGACGCACTCCTGGATCACCTTGAGCTGGGCCCCGGTGAGTCCGTTGCCATGGCCGATGCGGTTGGCCGGGACCATGATCAGGTATTCGCCCGGGGCGATGCCCCAGCTGACCAAGGCCGCCGCCACCCAATGGGAACGGCCCATCGTCTTCAGGTGTCCGTACCAGGCGAATGTCATGAAGACATTGGAGACCGCCAGCATGCCGGCGGTGAGCAGGACGGATTTCAGAAGTTCGGCGTGCATTTCAGGATGTTTGCAAAAGGGACACCGGTTTGTCGCAGGTTATTGGCAATAATGGGCTTGAAATGGCTCAGACGCCGACAGATTTGCAGCTTCGTACCCCGAGCAACCTTCCAGTCCAGACCCCGATGCCTGAATCCAACGCCGCCATCCCCTCGCCCGCCGCCCCCACCTCGGCCTGGAACGCCTTCACCAAAGATTTCTCGGCCGGCCTGGTCGTGTTCCTGGTCGCACTGCCGCTTTGTCTGGGCATCGCCCTGGCCTCGGGCGCCCCGCTGGTGTCGGGCATCGTCAGCGGCGTGGTAGGCGGCCTGCTGGTGGCATGGCTGAGCGGGTCGCACACCAGCGTGAGCGGTCCGGCGGCCGGCATGGTGGCGGTGGTGCTGGCGCAGGTGGCCGTGCTCAAGTCCTACGAGGCGTTCCTCGTGGCCGTCATCCTGGCGGGCGCCATCCAGATCGTGCTCGGTGCCTTACGGGCCGGCTTCATCTCGGCCTTCTTCCCCTCGAACGTCATCAAGGGGTTGCTCGCCGCCATCGGGGTGATCGTCATCCTCAAGCAGATCCCGCACGCGGTCGGCCACGATGCGGATCCGGAGGGCGAAATGAACTTCCTGCAGCCCGACGGCAAGAACACCTTCTCGGAACTCTTCTCCTCAATCTTCGACTTCGAGCCGGGCGCGCTGGCGGTCGGCCTGGTCTCGCTGGCGTTCCTGCTCGTCTGGGACCGCAGCCGACTGAAGAGCTCGCTCGTGCCGGCGCCCCTCGTGGCGGTGCTGCTGGGCGTGGCGGCCAACCTGGTGATGAAGGCGGCGGGCAGTCCGTGGGCGATCGGCACGTCCCACCTGGTGCAGGTCCCGACCGCGGCCGGCCTGGGTGAGCTCCTGCAGGCCCTGCCCAGCCCGGACTTTAACGCCTTCGGCAACCCCGCAATCATCCTGTCAGCCGTCACGATCGCCGCCGTCGCGTCGCTGGAGACGCTGCTGACCTGCGAGGCCGTGGACAAGCTGGACCCGCGCAAGCGGGTGAGTCCGCCGAACCGCGAGCTCATGGCGCAGGGCGTCGGCAACATGGTGGCGGGCTTCCTGGGGGGCCTCCCGATCACCTCGGTCATCGTCCGAAGCTCGGCGAACATCAACGCGGGCGCGGTCTCGCGCCTGTCGGCATTCATCCAGGGCGTGCTGCTCTTCCTGCTCGTCCTTTTCGTGCCGAGGTGGCTGAACGAGATCCCTCTGGCCTCCCTGGCCGCCGTGTTGCTGGTCACGGGCCTGAAGCTGGCCAGCCCAGCGATCTTCCGGCAGATGTGGTCGGAAGGCCGCAAGCAGTTCGTTCCCTTCATCGTCACGGTGGCGGCCATCGTCTTCACCGACCTGCTGGTCGGCGTGCTCATCGGCCTCGCCACCAGCCTCGGTTTCATCTTGCACAGCAACTACCGGAGGCCTCTACGTCGCTTCATGGAGCGTCACGTGAGCGGGGAGGTGCTCCGCGTCGAGTTCTCCAATCAGGTGAGCTTCCTCAATCGGGCCGCGCTCGAGCGGGTGCTCGACTCCGTGCCGACGAACGGACACGTGGTGCTCGACGCCCGCAGCACGGACTACATCGACCCGGACATCCT